>JBQTJE010000205.1:0-22133 GCA_052387455.1 Pseudonocardia sp. | reverse complement strand
GGGGGGGGGCGGCGGGCTCCTTGTCTCTCCGCCGTGGCCGGGCCTCCGGCTCGCGCGCGCCTGCCCCCAGCCGCGCCGCCCCCGCGGCCGTGACGAACCCGGGGCCGACGAGGGCGTCGAGCTGGGTCGCGATGTCGGCGCGCCCGGCGATCAACGCGGGCGCGCGCAGGTCGGCGAACTGCGCCTGCACCCGGTGCCACACGACGAGCACCGCGCGCACGGCGTCGAGCACCTGCATGGTCGTCGACCCGAGCCGCGCCGCGAACAGCGCCGCCAACCGCGCGTACGCACGCTCGTCCCACGCCGGGCCGCCCGCCCCCCCGATCAGCGCGGCGGCGGCAGCGGTGACCCCGTCGGCGAGCAGCGCGGCGACCGACCCGTGCGGGTTGCGTGACAGCACGAGCTTCGCGGCGTTGTCCAGGCCGCGCTGCGCCTGCCGGACCGGTGACGGCGTCTCCAGCAGCAGCAGCCTGCGGACCCCGCGCCAGGTGGCGGCGTCGCGCTCGGCGGCGGTGGGGAACACCCGGACGTCCACGCCTGCGCCGCGGTCGACCAGGCCCGGGTACCCGGTGACGGTGTGCGCGCCCCGGCGGATCGCGTGCTCGCGCGGGAGCGTGCCCAGCGTCCACGTGGTGAGGCCGGTGCGTTCGAGCTCGCGCCCGGCCGCGGCCAGTTCGTCGCGGACCTTCGGTGCGAGCCGCTCGCGCAGGGCGGCGAGGTCGGTGCCGCGGGCGATCTCGGTGCCGGCCTCGTCGAGCACCCGGAACGTGACGGTGAGGTGTTCGGGCAACCGGTGGAGCTCCCACGCCTCGCGCGGGATCGTGATGCCGCGCATCCGGCGCAGCTCGCGCTCCAGGCCGTCGAGCAGCAGCTCGCCCGGTGGGTGCGTGCCGGCGCTGAGCCGGGCGAGTACCGCGCGGGCGTGGTCGGGCGCGGGCGCGAACTCGCGGCGCAGCGTCTTGGGCAACGTCCGGATCAGCGCCGTCACCAGCTCCTCGCGCAGCCCCGGCACCTGCCAGGTGAACGGGGTGGGGTCGACCTGGTGCAGCGCGGCCACCGGCACGTCGACGGTGACGCCGTCGGTGTGGTGGCCGGGCTCGAACGCGTAGGACAGCGGCAGCGTGAGCCCGCCGGCCTCGACGTGGTCGGGGTAGGCGGCGCGGTCGACGTCGGCGGCGGCGTCGGTGGTGAGGAGCTCCGGGGTGAGGTCGAGCAGCGCGGGGTCGCGCCGCGACGTCGTGCGCCACCACGTGTCGAAGTGCCGGCCGGACACGACGTCGGCGGGGATCCGCGCGTCGTAGAACGCCACCAGCGTCTCGGCGTCGACGACGAGGTCGCGGCGCCGGGCCCGGTGCTCCAGGTCCTCGACGTCGTCGAGCAGTGCGCGGTTGGCGTGGAAGAAGCGGTGGCGGGTGTCCCAGTCGCCCTCGACCAGGGCGTGGCGGACGAACAGGTCGCGCGCGGTCTCGGGGTCGATCCGGCCGAGGTCGACGGTGCGCGCGGCGACGATCGGGATGCCGTGCAGCGTGACCCGCTCGGTGGCGACGGCCCCGGCCCGCTTGCGTGACCAGTGCGGCTCGGCGTAGGTGCGCTTCACGAGGTGCGCGGCGAGCGGCTCGATCCACTCGGGCTGGATGCGCGCCACCGTCCGCGCCCACAGCCGCGAGGTCTCCACCAGCTCGGCCGCCATCACCCAGCGTGGTGGGCGCCGGGACAGCGGCGACCCGGGGAAGATCATGAACTTGGCGCCGCGGGCACCGAGGTACTCCCGCGGCGTCCCGCGCGCGCGGCCCGTCTCCCCCTCCAGCAACCCGACCTGCGAGAGCAGCCCGGCCAGCAACGCCTGGTGGATGCGGTCGGGGTCGGCAGGGGAGTCGTTCTCGACGAGCCCGGCGCTACGCGCCGCCGACCGCAGCTGCGAGTGCAGGTCCCCCCATTCCCGCACCCGCAGGTAGTGCAGGACCTCCTCCCGACAAAGCCGCCGCACCTGATTCACGGACAACCCCCGCCGCCGCTCCCCCAAATAGACCCACAAGTTAAGAACCGCAAGAAAGTCCGAAGCGCGCGCGTCGAACCCCGCATGTCGTGCGTCCTGGCCGCGCATGTCGTGCGTTCCGGTCGCGCATGTCGTGCGTTCCGGCAGCGCACGTGCCGCACCCGGCCCCCCCGGCCCCCCCGAGTCCCCCGGCACGCCCTGAACGAACCGGGCGTGCGCCGCGTCCGCGGCCGGGCGCTGCTCGGCCGGGCGCTCGCGGGGATCCTGCACCGACAGCGCCGCGGTGATCACGAGCACCTCGCGCAGGCAACCCGACCGGTCTGCCTCCACCAGCATCCGGCCCAGCCGGGGATCGACCGGCAGCGTGGCAAGCGCGCGGCCCGTCGCCGTCAACGTCCGCTCGTCGAGCGCGCCCAGTTCCTGGAGCAGCGCGAGCCCGTCGCCGACACTGCGGGCGTCGGGCGGGTCGACGAACGGGAACGCGGCGATGTCACCGAGGTCCAGTGCGATCATCTGCAGGATGACCGAAGCGAGGTTCGTACGCAGGATCTCCGGTTCGGTGTACTCGGGGCGGGCGTCGAAGTCGTCCTCGGCGTAGAGCCGGATGCAGATGCCGTCGGCCACCCGCCCGCAGCGCCCGGCCCGCTGGTTCGCCGAGGCCTGCGAGACCTTCTCGACCGGCAGTCGCTGCACCTTCAGCCGCCGCGAGTAGCGCGAGATCCGCGCGGTGCCGGGATCGACGACGTAGCGGATGCCCGGCACGGTGAGCGAGGTCTCGGCGACGTTGGTGGCCAGCACGATCCGCCGCCCCGGATGGGGGGCGAACACGCGGTGCTGCTCGGCCGTGGACAGCCGCGAGAACAGCGGCAGGATCTCGGTGTCGGGCCAGCCGCGGCGGGCGAGCGCGTCGGCGGCGTCGCGGATCTCCCGCTCGCCCGGGAGGAAGACGAGCACGTCACCCGGCCCGTCGCGGCGCAGCTCGGTGATCGCGTCGGCGATGGCGTCGAACTGGTCGCGGTCGGGGTCGGAGTCCGGGTCGTCGGGGTCGACGACCGGCCGGTACCGGATCTCGACGGGGTAGCTGCGGCCGGTCACCTCGACGACCGGCGCGGGCTTCCCGGGTGCCCCGAAGTGCGCGGCGAACCTGGCCGAGTCGATCGTCGCCGAGGTGATGACGACCTTGAGGTCGGGGCGGCGGGGGAGCAGCTGCGCGAGGTAGCCGAGGATGAAGTCGATGTTGAGGCTGCGCTCGTGGGCCTCGTCGTTGATCAGGGTGTCGTAGCGCCGCAGCATCCGGTCGCCGGCGAGCTCGGCCAGCAGGATGCCGTCGGTCATGAGCTTGACCAGCGTGTTCTCGCCGACGTGGTCGGTGAAACGCACCTTCCAGCCGACGACGCCGCCGGAGCCGAGCTCCGTGTCCAACTCCTCGGCGATGCGCGCCGCCACCGTGCGCGCGGCCAGCCGCCGGGGCTGGGTGTGGCCGATCATCCCGCGCACGCCGCGGCCCAGCTCCAGGCATATCTTCGGGATCTGTGTCGTCTTCCCCGACCCGGTCTCGCCCGCGACGATCACGACCTGGTGGTCGCGGATCGCGGCGGCGATGTCGTCGCGCCGCGCGCTGACCGGCAGCTCGGCCGGGTAGCGGATCGCGGGTACGGCGCCGCGGCGCTGCCGAACCTGCTCGTCGGTGAACGCGGGCGCGCGGCGGCGACGTGGCCGCCGGGTACGGGAGGGGGCCGCGGTGGAGGACATCGTGGGTCGAGTGTGCCCCGTCCCCGCGTTCAGGCCGAGCGGAGGGTCGGTGTGATCTCGTCGTCCTCCGGTGCCTCGTCGGCCGCCGGGTGCTCGACGAGTGCCAGCACCCGGTTGGCCAGGAACCTGGCGGTGCGCACCGTCGTGCCACCCCTGGTGGTCTCGCTGACCTCCACGACCCCGCGCCCGTGGGTGATCACCACCTTGCGGCCGGCGCGGGTGGCCCGGATTTCGTAGGTGCGGGTGGTGCCGCTGCCAGCATCGATGACGATCTCTACCCGGTCACCCCTCATGAGTGCTCCAACGTCTCCGACCTGCGAGTCATTCCCACAGCGATGCTCGATACTCCGCTGACCGAGGCCAAGGACACGCTCTCCGCGCTCGTCGAACGGATGGCGCGCACGCACGAGATCGTGACGATCACCCGCCACGGCCGCCACGGCCGCCGCGCCGCCGTGCCGTACGCCGTCGAGTTCGGTGCCACCGAACGGCGCCAGCTCCTGCGGCTGGTTCCCCGGCGCGTACCGGCGGCGATCGTCGAGTTCGTCACCCGCTTCCTGGCGGAACGGCCGGTCGAGCTCAGCGTCCCGCTCGCCGGGTCGCTTGCAGGGCTGCGCAGCGCGCGCTGCGGGGATTTCCGCGTCCTGCTCAGCTCCACTCGAATGCACAGCTATAGCCGGGCGGCGAGCACCCCGTCGGTGAACGCCGGCCAGGCGTCGACCGCCCATGGTCCGAAGTCGCGGTCGGTCAGCACCACGCACGCCACCCGCGCGTCCGGGTCGACCCACAGGAACGTCCCCGCCTGGCCGAAGTGCCCGAACGTCCGCGGCGAGCTGCGCGCGCCCGTCCAGTGCGGCGACTTGCCGTCGCGGATCTCGAACCCGAGCCCCCAGTCGCAGGGCTGGTGCCGACCGAAGCCGGGCAGCACCCCGTCCAGGCCCGGGTAGGCGACGGTGACGGCGTCGCCGAGCGTCGAGCAGTGCACGAGGGCGGGCGCCTGGAGCTCGGCGGCGAACCGGGCGAGGTCCGCGCAGGTCGACACCGCGTCGGCGGCGGGCGAGCCGCGCAGCTCGGTCGACGCCATCCCCAGCGGGACGCAGACCGCCTCGTGCAGGTAGCGCGCGAACGGCATGCCGGCGCCCGCAGCCACCGCGTCGCCGAGCGCCTCGAACCCGGAGTTGGAGTAGATCCGCCGCCTGCCGGGCGCGGCCTGCACCACCGCCTCGGAGAAGGACAGGCCCGACGCGTGCGCGGCGAGGTGGCGCACGGTCGAGCCGTCCGGCCCGGCGGGGGTGTCCCAGTCGACCGCGCCTTCCTCGACGGCCACCAGCACCGCGTACGCGACCAGCGGCTTGGTCACCGAGGCGAGCCGGAAGGTCCGGTCCTGCTCGCCCGCGGTGGCGAGCACGGCGCCATCGGCATCGACGAGCGCTGCCGCGGCGTGCGGCACCGGCCAGTCGAGCACCCGGCCGACGGCCCGCGCGAGCGCGTCAGGCATCCCCGTACACCGGGATCGCCGCGCCACTGATCGGGCCCGCGTCCGGCCCGCACAGGAACGCGATCACCTTCGCGATCGCAGCGGGCGCGACGGCCCGCGCAGCCAGGTCGGCCGACATCCAGGTGCGGTTCGCCGGCGTGTCGATCACCGACGGCAGCACGGCGTTGACCCGGATCCGCTGCCCGCGCAGCTCGTGGGCCAGCAGCTCGGTGAGCCGGACGACGGCAGCCTTGCTGGCGGCGTGCGCCACGGGCGCCGGCCCGCCGACCGCGGTCTTCGACCCGACCGTCACGATCGCGCCGCCGCCCCGCCCGGCGAACCGCGGTGCGGCGGCCTGCGCGCACCACAGGACCGAGCCGAAGTTCGAGCGGAACAACCCGTCGAGCACGTCCTCGTCCACCTCGGCGAGCGCGCCCGGGGTGAAGCCACCCGCGAGGCACACCAGCGCGTCGGCGTCGAGGTCCGGCAGCGTTGCGAAGGCCGCGTGCACCGCGGCGCGATCCGCGAGATCGACCGGGACGGCGTGCACGCCCGCGCGGGTGCCGAGCGCGTCGAGCCGCTCGCCGGGCCGGTCGAGCGCGACGACCGGGCGCCCGGCGGAGCGGAACTCGTCGACGACGGCGTGCCCCAGCGCGCCTGCGGCGCCGGTGACGAGGACGGCCGGGAGATCGTGGGCGCTCACCCCGCCATCCTGCCCCCGGAGCGCACGGGACGGCGAGCCCGGGGCGCCGACGGCCGCCGGCGTCGGATCGCGACAGCTAGGTGACGGCCAGCGCCGGCGCCGCGGCTGCCACCCGCGCCGTGCGGTGGGCGAGCAGCATCCGGCGGCCGAGCACCATCAGCCCGGCGGCCATCGCCATCACCGCGGCTGCGACGAGCCACGCGGTGGTGAAGCCGGCGTGCGCGGCGATCAGCCCGAACCCGACGGGGCCGCCGAACCCGCCGCCGTACACGCCGACCTGCACGATCGACGTCGCCGCCGCGGGGGCGGACGGGTTGAGCCGCACCACCGCGAACTGGAGCAGCCCCGGCCACGCCCAGCCCAGGCCGTACGCCAGCACCGTCCCGGCCACGAGCGGCAGCGTCCCGGGCAGCGCGAGCAGGGCCACCCCGCCGGCGCCGAGCACGAGGCTCCCGGCGACGACGGCGATGTGCCCGCCGTCGCGGCGGTCGGCGAGCCACCCGTGCAGCAGCCGCACCGACAGCCCCACGACGCTGCCCAGCGTGAGCACCAGCCCGGCGGTGCCCGGGTCGATCCCGCCGTCCACGGCCGAGGCGACCAGGAAGATCCCGAGCGCGCAGGCGGCCGCGGCGGCGAGCCCGGCGGCCAGGCCCAGCACCGCGAGCGCGGCGGTCGCCCGCTCGCCGGGATCGGCGGTCGTGCGCGCGCGGCCCTGCACCCCGCGCGGGCCCACGACCAGCGCGAGCACCGCCAGCGCCGCGCCCGCCACGAACGCCCAGCGCCAGCCCGCGGTGAGCGCGATCGCCGGGACCGACAACCCCGCGAGCAGCGTCGCGATCGGGATGGCCGACTGCTTGATCCCGAACGACAGGCCCAGGCGCCCCGCCGGGATGCCGCGCGCCAGCGTGAGGTTCGACGCGAGCTGGCCCAGCACGTTGCACCACGCGCTGCACAGCAGGATCGCCACGAACGTGACGTAGGTGTGCGCGAGGCCCGCGATGCCGAGCATCGTCGCGCCCGCGCCGAGCACCCCGACCCGGCTCGTGACGCCCGCACCGAAGCGCTCGACCAGCCAGCCCGCCGGCAGCGCCGCCACCGCGCTGACCCCGAAGAACAGGGCCACGATCAGCCCGAGGCCGGCGGGGTCGAAGCCCAGCTCGGCACCGATCTGCACGGCGAGCCCGCCGGTGAGGAACACCGGCAGGACGGTGACGGTCGTGGTGCTCACCGCCGCCACCGTGGCGCGGGTCGGGGACATGTTTAGCGATGCTACACGTCTGGCGGCGAACCGGCCGGGGCCGCGCTCACCCCTGCACGCGCGAGGCGTGCCCGCCCCATTCCTTCTCGCGCAGCTCGAACTTCTGCACCTTGCCGGTGGACGTCTTGGGCAGCTCCGTCACGATCTCCACGGCCTTGGGCGCCTTGTACCGCGCGATCTTCGACTTCACGTGCGCGATCAGCTCGTCGGGCGTGGCCGACTCCCCGGGCGCGAGGATCACGAACGCCTTGGGCCGCTCGCCCCACTGCTCGTCCGGCACCCCGATCACCGCCGCCTCGACCACCGCCGGGTGCGACACGATCGCCTGCTCCACCTCGATCGTCGAGATGTTCTCCCCGCCGGAGACCACGACGTCCTTGGCCCGGTCGCGCAGCTCCACGTAGCCGTCCGGGTGCATGACGCCCAGGTCCCCGGAGTGGAACCAGCCGCCCGCGAACGCCTTCTCGGTGGCGGCCGCGTCGTCGAAGTAGCCCGACATCACGTTGTTGCCGCGCATCACGACCTCGCCCATGGTCTCGCCGTCGGCCGGGACGTCGTTCATGTCCCCGTCCACGACGCGCATCCATTCGGCGCACACCATCCCCACGCCCTGGCGCGACTGGAGCCGCGCCCGCTCCTCGGGCTCGCAGGCGTCCCACCCGCGCTGGTACTCGTTCACCGAGTACGGGCCGTAGGTCTCGGTGAGGCCGTAGACGTGCACGACGCGGAAGCCGAGCTTCTCCATGTTGAGGATCGTGGTCGGGCTCGGCGGCGCGCCGGCCGTCGTGACGACGATCCGGTAGTCCAGCTCCGCGCGCTCGGGCGCGCGCATGATCGTCGTGACGACGGTCGGGGCGCCGTTGAGGTGGGTCACCCGGTGCTCGGAGATCAGCTCCCAGATGACGTCGCCGCGCACCTCGCGCAGGCAGACATGGGTGCCCCCGACCGCCGTGACCGCCCACGGGGTGCACCAGCCGTTGCAGTGGAACATCGGCAGCGTCCACAGGTAGACGCTGTCCGGGGTGTGCGCGGAGTGCACCACCTCGCCGAACGAGTTCAGGTACGCGCCCCGGTGCTGGTACATCACGCCCTTGGGTCGGCCCGTCGTGCCGGACGTGTAGTTGATCGAGATCATCGCGTTCTCGTCGTCGACCGCCCAGGGCAGCGGGTCGTCGCTGCCGCGGGCCAGCAGGTCGCCGTAACGCACGCCGCTGCCCACGCCGTCGCCCGGCGCCGCCGGGTCGATCACCGTGATGATCTCCTCGACGGTCTTCAGCTCGGCCGCGACCGGAGCCACGGTCGCGTGCAGCGCGGCGTCGACCACCAGCAGCCGGCAGCCCGCGTGGTCGAGGATGTAGCGCACCTCCTCGGTGGACAGTCGCGTGTTGATCGCGACGAGCACCGCGCCCGCGAGCGGCACCGCGAAATGCGCGACGAGCATCTCCGGGACGTTGGGCAGCAGGTAGGCGACCCGATCGCCCGGCGCGACACCGGAACCGCGCAGCGCGTGCGCCACCCGGGTGACCTCGGCGGCGAACTCGCGGTAGGTGTGGCGGCGCTCGCCGTAGACGATCGCGGTCTTGTCCCCGAACACCTCGGCGGACCGGCGCAGGAACGCCAGCGGCGTCAACGGGGTGTAGGACACGGACGTCATCGCGGTGTGCTCCTTCGACGGCGGGAAGCTCCGATCCTCAACCGTCGCGGCGCACCCTGCAACCCGCCCGCGGGCGGGTCGTCAGCCCTCCAGGCGGATCGCCGCGCGCGGGCAGCTCATCACGGCCTCCTCCAGCTGCGGGCGCATCTCCTCCGGCGGGCTGTCCTGGAGGACGTAGAGGAAGTCGTCCTCCCGCACCTCGAACACCTCGGGGGCGATGCCCATGCAGATGGCGTTGGACTCGCACAGATCGAAGTCGACCACGACCTTCATGGGCGACATCGTGCACCGGCCCCGATCGGCCCGGCCAGCAAGGCTCGCCTCACCCCGGTGGGACGAGCCGGGCGAACGCCACGACGTTGTCGCGGTAGTGGCCCGCGCGCCGGTCGAACGCGCCGCCGCAGGTGATGAGCCGCAGCTCGGGCGCGTCGGTGTTGCCGTAGACGTCCTCGCCGGGGAAGCGGTCCTTCGGGAACCGGTCGACGCGGTACGTTGCGAACACCGCCTCCGCCCCGTCGGCGCGGCGGACCCGGATCTCCGCGCCCGGGGCCAGCTCCGCGAGCCGGGTGAACGCCCCGGGCGTCCCGTCCAGGTCGACGTGCGCGGCGAGCACCGCCGGGCCGAGGTCGCCGGGCTGCGGGCCGAGGCCGTACCAGCCGACGGTCGGCGCGTCGGCTGGCACCTGCATGGTCCCGTCGGCCTGCACGCCGAGGTTGACCAGCGGTCCCGACGTCACGCCGATCGACGGGATCGCCAGCGCAGCCGGTCCCGGCACGAGCGAGCGGTCCACGGCGGGCGCGTCCGGCACGGCGGGCGGGGCGAGTCCGCGCAGCCCGAGCACGGCGAGCACCACGGCTGCGGCCAGGGCCAGCCCGGCGCCGGTCATCGCGGACGGCGGCCTCACCGCGGCTCGTCCCCGCCGGTCGCCACCCCGCCCTCCGGCCGGACCGTCACCTGCTGGTTCACGGTGCCGAAGAACTCCTCGCAGGCGATGCCGTCGTCGTCGGCGTCGAGGTTCTCCGGATCGGCGGGCGCGGCCGCAAGGGCCGCCTGGGCGGCCGCCTGGTTCGGGAAGTCCGCGCAGTCCCGGTCGACCGGTGCGCTCGCGGCGCCCACCGGCGGGCTGGAACTGGCAATGGGCGGGCTGGCGTTGCCGACCGGGCCGGTCGGACCTGCCGGGCCGGGCGGACCGGGCGGCCCGGGCAGGGGAACGCTGGGCAGGGGGACGCTGGGCAGGGGGACGCTGGGCAGGGGCACGCTGGGCAGCCCGCTCAGGCCGAGCGCGTCGAGCAGGCGTTGCAGCGCCGCGCGCGCTTCGTCCAGGCGTTGCAGCGCGGTGCTCTCGTCGACGACGGGCGCGGGCGGCGGGACCTCCGGCGGCGGGACCACGAGCGGGACCACCGGCGGGACCACGGGCGGGACCACCGGCGGGATCACCGGCGGGATCACCGGCGGCGGAGGCACGGAGGGCGGCACCTGCAGGCCCACGGACGGCAGGCTCCCCGCGGGCGGCCCGGGAACCGCCGGGGGTGGCGGGACAACCTCGACGGCCGGCGGCAGGCATTCGGCCGCGACGGTGTAGCCGGGCGGTGGCGGCTCACCCGCTACCGGGCAGGGCGGTGCCGGCAGGCTGCGCGCGAACGCGGGTACGCCCTCCGTCCAGACCAGGACGGTGCTCGCGACGACGACGGTGGCGGCGTGCATGCCCGTCCGGATGTTCGGCCTCACGAGGGTTCCTTCGGTCGAGGTGCGGGTGTGGCCGCCGCGACGGACAGCACCAGCACCAGGGGGAGCACGGGGATGTGCCAGAGGAAGTCGAACGCGCTGTGCACGGCGAATGCCGTCACCAGAGCGGCGGCGACCGGCGGCCCGCGCGGGAGCGGACCGTCCCGGCGCAGCGCGCCGAAGGCGAGCGCGACCAGCCCGGCGACCGCCAGGCCGGCCCCGACCAGCCCGGTCTCCGCGGCGATCTGGAGGTACTCGTCGTGGGTGTACTGGGCCTGCACCGCGACGCCGCGGTGGTCGACGTAGCTCAGGTCCAGCCGCCCGGGCCCGACGCCGACGACCGGTGCGGTCGCGAACTGCTCCAGCGTCACCCGGGTCAGGTCGTCGCGCTCCAGGGAGGTGGCGGTGAGCCGGGTCGCCCCGATCCCGTCGACGGCGGGGCTCAGCACCGGGCTGAACGGCAGCGCGACCATGGCCGCGGCGACGATCGCGGCACCGGCGCGCCGTGGGCCGGCCCGGCCGCTCGCGAGCAGGACGGCGAGCCCGCCGGCGAGCCCGCTGAGCGCGAGCAGCGGCTGGGCGGCGGCGTTCTCGGGCAGCGAGGGGAGCAGGCCGGTGAACGCCACCAGCGCGGCGGGTGCCGCGGGCCACACGGCGCGGAGCCGGTCGCGATCGGCCCGCGAACCGAGCAGGAGGTGGGCCGCGCAGCCCGCGCCGAGCGCGAGCAGTCCGGCCCGGCTCATCGTCGAGGCCAGCCCGAGCAGCAGCACGGAGGTCACGGTGAGGCCGAGCAGCCGCCGGTCCCGCGGCACCGCGTGCAGCGCGACGAACAGCGCCGCCACCAGGAACGCGGCCTGCGCGTTGGCGTAGGTGAGCGTCGAGGCCGCCCGCCACATCCCCGACGACGGCAGGGCCAGCGGCTCGACGTGCAGCGCGACGCCCACCCAGCCCGACACCGCGACGAAGACGCCGGTACCGATCACCGTCGCGCGCAGGAAGGCCCGCGACGTGTCGGTGAGGGCGTGCGCGGTGAGCACCGCGACGGCCAGGCAGGTGGCGACCGCGGCGGCCGGCACGGCGGCGTCGGCGTCCCCGCGGGCGTAGCCCAGGAGCAGCGCCCAGGCGGCGAACGCCGTCCACGCCCCTGCGCACACGCGGACGTGCGCGGCCGGTGGCCGCCGCCCCACCAGCATCCGCGCGCCCGCGGCGACGACGACCAGCAGTGCGAGGTCGACGAGCTGCCCGGCGTTGAAGCCGCCCTGGGCGAGGACGCCGTAGGCCAGCGCGGTGCCCAGCGCGACGGCCGCGGTCGCGTCGAGGGTCGGGCCGATCCCGGCCGCTCGCGCGACCGGGATCGCCCGCGGCGGCAGCTCCGCCGGGTGGGGGTACCGCGACAGCAGCACGGGCGCGATCAGGTCGCGGCGACGAGCCGGGCGAAGGCGACGACATTGTCCTCGTAGTGGCCGGTGCCCTGGTCGAACACGCCACCGCAGGTGATGAGCCGGATCTCGGCATCCGTGGTGTCGCCGTACACCCGGTCGGTGGGGAACCGCGCCTTCGGGAACCGTTCCACCTGGTAGGTCTCGAACACCGCGGCGGTGCCGTCGGCCCGCCGCACGGTGATCTCGTCGCCGATCGTCAGCTCGCCGAGCTTCTGGTACGGTCCCGGAACGCCCTTGTAGTCGACGTGCGCGGCGATGATCGACGGCCCGAGCGCCCCCGGCGTCGGGCTGAGGTCGAACCAGCCGACGCCCGCGGCGTCCGGTGGCACCTCGAGCTTGCCGGCCGGGTCGAGGCCCAGGTCCAGCAGCGGGCTCGAGTCGACACCGATCGCGGGCACGACCAGCCCCACGGGCTCGGACGTGCCGAGCGGCGCGATGGCGGCCCGCGGGCCGGGCGTCGTGTCCGACGCCGTGGCCGGCCCAGGTGCGTTGCCCGGCACCGGAGCCGGCCCCGACCCGCACCCGGCGAGCGCGGCCGTCAGGACGAGCAGGACAGTCACCCGCCGGATGCGGTAGGTCATGCGAGCGGGTACCCGCCGGTGTCGACGCCGCCCTTGGGCTTGACCTTCACCTGGGTGTCGTCGTCGTCGTCCGACTTCTTGTCGTCATCGTCGTCATCGTTGTCGTCGGAGGACTTGCGGTCGTCGTCGAACAGGCTCTCGCAAGCCACACCGTCGCCGTCGCGGTCGATGAACTTCGCGAGGTCCTCGTCGTCGTCGAGGGCCTCCTGGGCGTCGGCCTGGCTGTCGAAGTCGTCGCAGCTCGGGTCGTCCTTGTCGTCGTCGTGCTCGTCGTCGTCGTCGTGCTCGTCACGCGGCTCGGGCTTGTCGCAGGCGATGCCGTTCTCCAGGCCACCGAGCTCGGCGTCCAGAGCCAGGATCTTGTCGACGTCGAGCGCGATCTGCGCCAGCTCGCGAGTCTCGAAGTCGACACACTTCTCCGCTTCCGAGGCGTCGGAGGCGTACGCGACGCCGACGACGCCGAGGGACAGCGCCGTGGCGACCGCCGCGGTGGCGGACAACAGGCGCAGGGGTCTTGCGGGCATGGGGCACTCCGTCTCGTTCGGGGAGCGGCCGCTGCGGGGGAGCGTCGGCCTGCTCGCTCATCGACGGGGTGTTCCGCGTCCGTTACCGCCCGCGGCGAAGTTGCGCCGTCCGGCCCAGCCCGGCGGCTACACCCGGCGCAGCACGGGGCGCAGGGCGTCGAGCACGCTCGCGTCGTCGATCGTGGACGGCACCGGCTCGTCGAGGCCGTCGGCGATCCCGCGCATGGTCTTGCGCAGGATCTTCCCCGAGCGCGTCTTCGGCAGCGCCCCCACGACGGCGACCTCCCGCAGCGACGCCACCGCCCCGACCTGGTCGCGCACCATCTGCACCAGCTCGGCCTGGAGCTCCGCCGCCTCCCGCTCCACCCCCGCCTTGAGCACCACGAACCCGCGCGGCACCTGCCCCTTCATCTGGTCGGCGACACCGATGACGGCGCACTCGGCGACGTCGGGATGCGCGGCGAGCACCTCCTCCATCCCGCCGGTGGACAGGCGGTGCCCGGCGACGTTGATGACGTCGTCGGTGCGGCCCATGACGTAGACGTAACCGTCCGCGTCGATGCGACCGCCGTCGCCGGTGAGGTAGTAGCCGTCGAACGCCGACATGTAGGACGACACGAACCGCTCGTCGTCGTTCCACAGCGTGGGCAGCGACCCGGGCGGCATCGGCAGCCTGACGACGATCGCGCCGTCCGTGCCGGCCTCGACGGGTTTCCCGGACGTGTCGAGCACCTGCACGTCCCAGCCGGGCAGCGGCACGCTCGGCGAGCCCGCCTTGAGCTCCAGCAGCTCGATCCCCGCCGGGTTGGCGACGATGGGCCAGCCCGTCTCGGTCTGCCACCAGTGGTCGATCACGGGGATGCCGAGCTGCTCGGTGGCCCAGCGGTAGGTCTCCGGGTCCAGGCGCTCACCGGCGAGGAACAGGTACTCGAACGACGACAGGTCGTACTTGGCGATGAGCTCGCCGTTCGGGTCCTCCTTCTTGATGGCCCGGAACGCCGTCGGCGCGGTGAACAGGCTCTTGATGCCGTGCTCCTGCACCACCCGCCAGAACTGCCCGGCGTCGGGCGTGCCGACCGGCTTGCCCTCGTAGAGCACGGTCGTGGCGCCGGTGAGCAGCGGCGCGTAGACGATGTAGGAGTGCCCGACGACCCAGCCGACGTCGGACGCGGTGAACATCGACTCGCCGGGGCCCACGGCGTAGACGTTGGGCATCGACCAGCGCAGCGCCACCGCGTAGCCACCGCCGTCGCGCACCACGCCCTTGGGCTTCCCTGTGGTGCCGGAGGTGTAGAGGATGTAGAGCGGGTCGGTGGCCTTCACCGGGACGCAGTCCGCGGGCTGGGCGCCCGACATCGCCTCGGCCCAGTCGACGTCGTTCGCGCCCATCGCCGCTGCGGCCTGCGGGCGCTGCAGGATCACGCTGTGCGACGGCTTGTGGGTGGCCAGCTCGACGGCCCTGTCCAGCAGCGGCTTGTACTCGATCACCCGCTTGCCCTCGATGCCGCAGGACGCGCTCACGATCACCGAGGGGGCGGCGTCGTCGATGCGCACCGCCAGCTCCTTCGGCGCGAACCCGCCGAACACCACGGAGTGCACCGCCCCGATCCGCGCGCACGCCAGCATGGCGATCGCGGCCTCCGGGACCATCGGCATGTAGACCACCACCCGGTCGCCGTGGCCCACTCCCAGCCCGGCGAGCACCCCGGCGAACAGCGCGACCTCGTCGCGCAGCGCGGAGTAGGTGTAGGTGCGCTGCGTGCCGGTGACGGGGGAGTCGTAGATCAGCGCGGCCTGGTCGCCCCGGCCGGCGTCGACATGGCGGTCCAGCGCGTTGTGGCAGACGTTCAGCTCGCCGTCGGGGAACCAGCGGTAGAACGGCGGGTTGCTCGCGTCCAGCGCGGTCGTCGGCGGGGTCGTCCAGTCGATCGCCTCCGCCGCACCCAGCCAGAATGCCTCCGGGTCCTCGACGCTGGCCCGGAAAACGTCCTCGTACGTACCCACCGTGCCTCCTCAGCGACGCCCGTCTCGGGCGTGACCTTAGGCCGTGGGTACGACAGAGCCCAGCGTCCGGGTCAGGCGACCTGGAAGCCGGCCTCGGTGACGGCGGCAACGATCTCGTCGCGGCTCAGCTCGCGCGCGCTCGCGACGGTGACCGCGCCGGTGGCCAGCTCGACCTCCACCGCGCTCACGCCCGCGATCTCGCCGACCTCCTCGGACACCGACATGACGCAGTGGTTGCACGTCATGCCCGTCACGGTGACCTGGCTGCGGAAGGGCGCGTCCACGCTCACGATCGTCTCCTGGGTCGGGGGAACCGGATGCGGAATCCTGGCACCCGTTCGGCCGCGGCGTCCGTTCGGGTCCGGTCGGTGACGCTGCGGGACGTCGCGGTCGGGTCCAGCCTCACCCGGGAAGGGGCGTGCGCCAGGTCATCGCCGTAGGTAACGTCGTGGTCACGGCCAGCGGGGTGGCCTTGCGTGCGGCGGTCGAGGCGACGCCGCGCGGTCGGACGGTGACGTCCACGTCGCCCCACCGGCTCCGCGGGGCGACCGGACGGAGACGTGGATGAGTATCGGAAGTGCGCGGCGCGACCTGGACGACACCCGGACGGTGCCGGCGGGGGCGATCCCGACCCAGCGCACCGCCGCCGACGCCTATCGCGTGTCCGACGAACAGCTGCACCGCGCGCGGATGGTCGTCGCGCGCAACTCGGCCGACTCAGAGGACCTCCGCCAACTGCTCGACATGCTCGGGCTGATCTCCACCAACCCCGAGCAGCCCCCGCCGGTGGTGCGCTGACCAGTGCGAAGAATCCACCTCCCGCCCGGTGTGGGCGCCGGCGACGGCCTGCCCTATGCTGATGCGGCTCCCAACGGACAGCCGTTGCAGGCGGGGGTCGTGCAAGCGGCCCAAGCCCCCATCGTCTAGCGGCCTAGGACTCCGCCCTTTCAAGGCGGCAGCGCGGGTTCGAATCCCGTTGGGGGTACGCACGGCAGCTCCACCGCACGGTTCAGTAGAGTTCAGCGCAAGAGAGTTCAGCGCAAGGCCCAGTGGCGCAGTTGGTTAGCGCGTCGCCCTGTCACGGCGAAGGTCGCGGGTTCGAGTCCCGTCTGGGTCGCTCCAATCAGAGCCGGTCGTCCGGTTCTCCCGGCCAGGTAGCTCAGTTGGTACGAGCGACCGCCTGAAAAGCGGTAGGTCGGCGGTTCGACCCCGCCCCTGGCCACCACCTCTGACCAGCGCGAACGTCTCGCGCTGTGATCGCGCATCACGGGCCCGTCTCAGTTTTCGTCTCAGTTGGCCCCCACAGGAAGCCGTTCAGCCGCGTCGCGATGTCCTGGCGGAGGACGGCCGTCACGTGCTGGTACCGCTTCGCCATGGCGCTGTTCGACCAGCCCGTCTGCTCCATGGCGGCCCGGTCGGTCACGCCGAGCAGCAGCAGGACCGTCGCGGCCGTGTGCCGAGCGTCGTGCAGTCGGGCCTTTCGGACGCCCGCGTCGACGAGCAGCCGCTTCCACTCGTTGCGGTCCATCGTCGGATCGATCGGCCGACCGTTGGACTGGGCGAACATCCAGCCGGCTTCCTCCCACACCGAGCCGGCGTGTGCGCGCTCCCGTTCCTGGGCCCGCCGGTGCTGTTCCAGCAGCTCGCAGAGCTGTGCGGGGAGCACGATGCCCCGTCGGCCGCCCACGCCTCGGTCTCGTCCCGGTACTTCCCGGCGGCGCGGTGGGTGTCGGGACGGCTGGTGAGGTTGTTGAACGGCACGGGTGTCTCCTCTCAAGGTGCAGCCGGACGGCCAGTGCCGTGGCCGGCTGTCAGCTCACTCCGGCGAGGCGCCGGATCATCGCGGTCATGTCGGCCGGGGCGTCCCCGGCGCGCCCCTGGTCGGGGTCGGGGGATGCGCCCGGCCGCGCGGGCCAGCCCGGCGGCGACCTGCTCGATCGCGTCGTCGGACGGGGCACCGTCGGCGAGCAGCCGCTGGGGGTCGATCACCGCGAGCAGCGCCCCGGCCTGGGTCTCGTCGACCCCGGCCCGGGCCAGGCGCGCGGTGCGCCGCCCCACCGCGATCTGCGCGGCCGCGGCCGCGAGCGCGGCGTCGCGGCCGGCGAGATGCTCGCGCAGCGCGTCGGCCTCGGCCGCGCGGGTCTTGAGCTGGTCGTAGTCGGCGAACCGGGCACGGTCGCGGGTGAGGCGCTCGCGCACGATCCGGTCGACGTCGGCCTGGCTGAACGCCGCCGCGGACGGGTCGGCGCCGGCCTGGTCGGTGGTGGTGGTCGAGGTGGCGTCGGGCGTGCCGGCGCCGTCGGTGTCGGTCATGGAGTCTCCCGTGAGCCCGTCAGCATGGTGGTGATCCCGGCCATGGGTGAGCGCGGCCGTGGCGCTTTCGCCCCGCGTAGGTTGCGGGGGAGATCAGGGGAGGTTCGGGCTATCGGCTGCGGGCGGAGCTGATGAGCTCGCGTGCCCACACGGGCAGCTCGGCGGTGGTCCTGCCACCGAGGCGCAGCTCGCGCAGCCGCTGCTGCTCGGCCGGGTCGATCGCGCTGATGAACGGCGCGGCCTCGGAGATCGCGGTCCGGACGCCGGCCCGGTAGGCGGCGTGCCACTCCTCCAGCTCGGCGATCGTGGCCCTGGCCCATGCGGGCAGGTCCTCGGCCGAGTCGGCGGCGTCGACCAGCGCGACGAACTCGGAGGTCTTCGCCCGGTCCAAGCGACCGCTGCGGGCGACCCACGCGGCGCGCCGATCCAGTTCGCGCCACGCCCGTGTCGGCTTCACGATCTCGCCTCCGGATCGAGGTCGGCGACGACGAGCGCCGCGCGGCTGAACACCACGACGATATCGTCGTAGACCATCGCGTCGTAACCGAGCGCTGCGCCGAGCTGCCCTACGTCGTCGGTGATCGCGCCCAGCCGCCGTGCCGCCGGCGTGGCGGCCACCAGCTGCTCGCGCTCGCCGCAGCTGGTGGGCCGGTCAGCCGTCCGCGGGTCTCTGGGTCTCTGGGTCTCTGAACTGCGGAACTCCGCCGATCCTGCGTTCCGTGCGCACCGATGCCCGCTGTCGCCCCCCTACTGGTCGTCCATCTCGGCGTGGATCTGCTCGGACGTCGCGGGTGGCAGCCCCTGGCCGGCGAGCAGGGTCCCCATGTCGAGCCGGATCGCGGTGACGTCGCGTCGCAGCTGGCGGATCGGCTGGCCGTGGTCGCCCACGACGTCGCCGACGCCCGCGTGACTGAGCAGCCGCTCCAGACGCAGTCGGTTCGTACGGCCCGGCGGCGCAGGTCGTCGAGTCGGTGCTGGTCGTCGGCCATATGGTCCGGCTACCGCTCGTCCATCGCGGCGTCGACCTCGTCGTCGGTGGCCGGCACGACGCCCATCTGCGTCGCCATCTTGTTCAGGGTGAGCTCGGTCCGGGTGAGCCGTCGCTCCATGCGGTACAGGGTCTGCTCGTGTGCACCCTCAAGGTCGTCGAGCCGCCCCTGTAGCGCCCGAACCATCCGCTCGAGCGTCGACATCGACAGCGCCATCGGTCTCCTTCGGTGGGGGATGAGTCAAGCTACCGGAGGTGCTGAGGTCAGTACCTCCGTTGCTGCTGAACGACTGATCTGCGGAGCTAGTGGTCCTGGGCGAGGCGAGCACGGACGCGCCGGGCCGTCGTGTCGTCCTCGAGCAGCAGCGCGACCAGGGTCGCGAGCAGCTCCTGCTTGGCGATGCTGCGGGTGCGACCCACCTGGGGTGCGGCCGCGACGCACCACGCGGACAGCTCCGCGTACTGGTCGGGGCTCAGGTCCACGGTCTGACGGACCCGCGCCCCGCGCACCGCCTGCGTCCCGGTCGCCGCCTCGCACGTGCGGCAGTAGCCGCCGACCGACCCGGCCCGGTGGTCACACGCCGGTGCGCCACATCGTCGATCATCTGCTGCACGGTGACCATCTGCTCGTACTCGTGCGCCATCGGCGCCAGCGGCACCAGCACGTGCGTCCTGATCGACGGCCGCGTAGGCGCGGCGCACGGCGTCGAACCTGCGTCGGCGCTCGTACTCGTCGATCAACGTGGCGATGAACCCCGCAGCCGTCAGGCCCTCCTGCGCAGCGTCTCGTGCCAGCGGATACCTGAGGGAACACTTTCGGACATCCCAGTCGTATCCCGCATCACCGGGACCGGCCGCTGACGCGGCGCGCGCCGGCGGGTCGGCCGCCCGTGGTAGGTTGACCTTGGTTGCAGTCGTGTCTTCCCCGATCGTTGTGAAGCGTCCGTGGAGAGTGACGGTGGGCTCACGTGGTCGTCGAGAAGGCGCCTGCCGTGTGCCCGCGCAGCCCCCGGATCGGCGAGGTGTCGGGCCGGGTTCGCTTCACTGCGTGAGAGAGAGACAAGCTATGCCGCAGGGCACCGTCAAGTGGTTCAACGCCGAAAAGGGTTTCGGCTTCATCGCCACCGACGACAACGGACCGGACGTGTTCGTGCACTACTCGGCCATCCAGTCGGACGGCTTCCGCACCCTCGAGGAGAACCAGCGGGTTTCCTTCGAGGCCAGCCAGGGCGCCAAGGGTCCGCAGGCCGACACGGTCCGCCCCATCTGACCTCCGCTCCATCCGGTGCCGGCGCTCCCCCCTCGGGGGCGCCGGCACCGGCGTCTACCCGGGCAGGTCGATGGCGCAGACGTGCACGGCGACGCCGGCGACCTCGACGCCCAGCTTGCCGGTGACGGCCTCGGCGACCGCCTCGGCGACCTGGGCGACCACGGCCGTGGCCGGGCGCCTTCCGTCGGTGACGATGCCGACGTCGATCAGGGCACCGTCCGCGCCGAGCACGACCTCGACGCCCGCGACGTCGGGGTAGGGGCTGCCCGTCACCCGCTCCCAGAGCTCCCGGCCGAGCTGGTGCACCAGTCCCCAGAAGCCGGGCTGCAGGCGCGTCACCCCCGCCACCAGCCGCGTCGTCTCCGCCGCGACGGCAGCAACGTGCACGTCGAGGACGTCGTCGGGCACCTCGACCGGCCCCGGCGTCACGCGGGGTCTCCGTCCCACAGGTCCACCACGTCGAGATCGACGATCTGCGCGACCAGCCCGACCTGGCCGGCCAGGGCCGCTCCGACGCGGCGGCGCACGTCGTCGAGCCGCGACCGGACCGGCTCGCCGTCGAAGCGCAGCGACAGCGACATCCGCACGTGCGCGCCGCCGCCCTCGCCGACGGTGATCCGGCAGCTGCGGGCGCGCACCCCCGGCACGCCGTCGGCCGCCCAGCGCAGCACGGCCGCGACCGCCTGCTCGGCGACGTCGGCGGTGCCGACCGGGGTCGGCAACCGCAGCGGGGTCTGGCGGCGCCGCTCCGCACGCACCGCCTGCATCACCCGGTCCAGCAGCGCCGGGCGGGGCTCCGCGGTGTCGGCCACCAGTGCCCGGGTCGCCTCGAACAGGTTCTCCAGGCTGCTCCGGGCCGCCGCGCAGTGCGGGCAACCCGGGTCGACCGGTCGCCCGGCCTCCAGGTCGTCGTGCACCTGCTCGACCGATCGTCCGCAGGGCAGCAGGTGCCCGTCCACGTCCACGTTCAGCGCCATGGCTGCATCAACTCCGCAAGTTGGACCCGTGCGCGCGCGAGCCGGCCCCGCACCGCCTGCGGGGAGGTTCCGACGATCTGCGCGATCTCCTCGTAGGACCGGTCGTGCACCTCACGCAGCAGCCACACCGCCCGCTGGTTGTCCGGCAGCCTGCCCAGCGCGGCCGTGAGGGCCGCCTGCTGCTCGGTGACCTGGGTGGCCAGCTGCGGGTCCTGCGCCGCGACGACGTCGGGCGCCGCCTCGTCCAGTTCCTCGGTGGGGCGGCGC
This sequence comes from Pseudonocardia sp., assembly GCA_052387455.1. Classification (GTDB taxonomy): domain Bacteria; phylum Actinomycetota; class Actinomycetes; order Mycobacteriales; family Pseudonocardiaceae; genus Pseudonocardia. The sequence continues at coordinate 1,202 of JBQTJE010000205.1, read as the reverse complement.
CCGCGCAACACGTTGAGGCACCGGTTGGTCGTCGTCCGGTAGAGCCAGCCGACGACGGCCGCGTCCTCGCGAATCTCCGGCAACCGCCGCCAGGCCGTCACGAAGACCTCCTGCACGACGTCCTCCGCGTCGCCCGCGCTACCCGTCATCCGCAGCGCCAGGCGGTACATCCGGCCCTGGTAGCGCCGCACGATCGCCTCGAAGGCGCGCAGGTCGCCCTCGCGGGCCCGCGCGACCAGCGTCGCGTCGTCCAGGCCCTGCTCGGCGACCGCCGGGACCGACGGCTGCACCGTCGCCGTTGCCATCACCCGTCGACCTCCCTTCTGGCTCGTCCGTCCCCCGGGGGACACCGCTCGGGGCCGCCCCGTCACGCCCCCGGGGGCATGACGTGGATCACACCGCGAACACCGTGACGGTGCCGCCGTGGCCCGTGTCCTTCCGACGTACCCCGATCGCAGGGGTGACCCACCAGGCGTCATGATCCACGGCGCCGGTGGGTCGGCGACACCGACCACGAGACACCACGAGGAGACCGACATGGCTGACAGCCCGACGACCACCCGCACGGCCGCCCCGAGCGCGGGCGCCGCCCAGGGTCAGGGCCACACCCGCATCGCCGACACCGTCGTGTCGAAGATCGCCGGCCTCGCGACCCGCGAGATCGGCGGCGTGTACGCCCTCGGCGGCGGCGCCGCGCGCGCCCTGGGCGCGATCCGCGAGCGCATCCCGGGCGCCAGCAGCAACGTCAGCCAGGGCGTCGCCGTGGAGGTCGGGGAGAAGCAGGCCGCGATCGACCTCGACATCGTCGTCGAGTACGGCGTGCCGATCAGTGACCTCGCCACCGCGATCCGCCGCAACGTCATCCAGGCCATCGAGCGGATGACCGGGCTGGAGGTCGTGGAGGTCAACATCACCGTCAACGACGTCAACATCCCCTCCGACGACGACGACGCCCCGGCCCAGCCGCCGGCCCAGCCGCGCGTCGCCTGAGCGACGTCCCGCCCTGCAAAGGAGAACCACCTGTGAACGCCACCTCGCTCGGGCTCGGCACGGGCCTCGCACTCGGCCTCGCCGGTGCGTTCGGCGGCTTCGGCGCCTTCGTCACCGTGCTGCTGTGCGGCGCGGTGGGGCTGCTCGTGGGCCGCTACCTCGACGGCACGCTGGACCTGGCGGCGCTGACCGGCGACCGGGTGCGGGGGCGC
>JBQTJE010000204.1:0-3723 GCA_052387455.1 Pseudonocardia sp. | reverse complement strand
TGGGGGTCGCGGTGGGGGTCGCGGTCGGGCGCGGGGCCGGGGTGGTGAGGGTGGCGGCCGTGGCGTTCATCTCGACTCCTGGCGTCGGTGCTGGCTGACTGCACCAAGAGTCGTGTTTTCGCAGCTCAGGCAGTATCCCCGCACTGGTCAGGGTCCTGTGCCCGCGGGTAAGGGTTTGGTTGCCACCGGGACAGGGTGCGCTCGGCCGCACGGGCGGCGGGTAGCCGGCACGGGCGTCGGGACGCCCGTGCGGACCCGCAGGTGCCCGTGCGGCGCGGTGCCGATCGGCCGCGACGAGTTCCGGGGCTCACCCCCCGGCCATCGCGCCCACGATGAGCAGCGGCTCGGCGCCGGCGGCGACGGCGGCCGGCAGCGGCTCGTCCGCCGGGGCGTGCGACAGGTCCTGCTCGCACGCGAAGAACCGCACGAACGACCGCCGCCGCAGCGTGCCGTGGTCGCGGACGGTGCCGCGCAGCGCCGGGTGCCGGGCCTCCAGCGCGTCGAGCACGGCGCCGACGGTGACCGGCGCCGCGACGTCGAGCCGCACCTCCCCGCCCACCCCGGCGAGCGTGCGCAGGTGGGCCGGGAGCTTCACGCGGACCTCGCTCGTCGCAGGCGTCGTTGCAGCGTTCATGGGAGGGTCTGCACCTCCACCGACAGCACGGCCGGCAGGTCGCGCACGATCGGCGACCACGTGTCCCCGGCGTCGGGTGAGCAGTACACCTGCCCGCCGGTCGTCCCGAAGTACACCCCGCACTCGTCGAGCGCGTCGACGGCCATCGCGTCGCGCAGCACGTTGACGTAGCAGTGCTCCTGCGGCAGGCCCTTCGTGAGCGGCTCCCACTCGTTCCCGCCGACGCGGCTGCGGTAGACGCGCAGCTTCCCGTCCGGCGGCACGTGCAGGTAGTCGCTGGTGATCGGCACGACGTAGACGGTGTCGGGCTCGTGGGCGTGCACCGAGATCGGGAACCCGAAGTCGGTGGGCAGGTCGCCGCTGATCTCCACCCAGGTGTCGCCGCCGTCGTCGCTGCGCATGACGTCCCAGTGCTTCTGCATGAACAGCGTGTCCGGCCGGGACGGGTGCATCGCCAGGTTGTGCACGCAGTGGCCGACCTCGGCGTCCGGGTCGGGGATTCCCTCGGACACCAGTCCGCGGTTGCGCGGGCGCCAGGACTTGCCGCCGTCCTCGGTGCGGAACACCCCGGCCGCGGAGATCGCGACGTGCAGGCGTTCGGCGTCGCGCGGGTCCTGCAGGATCGTGTGCAGGCACATCCCGCCCGCGCCGGGCTGCCACGCCGGGCCCGATCCGTGCTCGCGCAGCCCGGACAGCTCCTGCCAGGACGCGCCCCCGTCCACCGAGCGGAACAGCGCCGCGTCCTCCACCCCGGCGTAGACGGTGTCGGGGTCGGCCAGCGCCGGTTCCAGGTGCCACACCCGGGCGAACTCCCACGGGTGCGGCGTGCCGTCGTACCACTGGTGGGTGCCGGGCACGCCGTCGTAGGCGAACTCGTTGCCCACCGGGTTCCAGGTGGCGCCGCCGTCGTCGGAGCGCTGCACGAGCTGGCCGAACCAGCCCCCGGACTGCGACGCGTACAGCCGCTGCGGGTCGGCGGGCGAGCCCGCCAGGTGGTAGATCTCCCAGCCCGCGAAGTGCGGGCCGCTCACCGTCCAGTCGCGGCGCGTGCCGTCGGCGGTCAGGACGAAGGCGCCCTTGCGGGTGCCGACGAGAACTCGGACTCCAGTCATGACGGTGCAGACCCCTCCCCGAGCGGAAACTCATCGGTCACGGGCGGTGCGACCGCACGGCGTCCACGACGGCGCGCACCCGCGGATCGGTCCGAAGCTCCTCCAGGGTCAGCGGCAGCGGCAACCGCCAGTTCGGGTACTCGTCGACGGTGCCGGGCAGGTTGGGCTGGCGCGGTTCCCCGACCACGTCGTACGGGGAGACGAGCACCAGCCGCGCCCGGGTGCGGGCGAGGAACGCGTGCAGGGCGACGACGATCTCGTCCTCGGCCGGGTCCTCGCCGGTCACCAGGCCCTCGGCGCGCAGCAGGTCGAGGAGCTCGCGGCGCTCGGCCCCCGCACGTTCCAGCTCGGCGGCCGGGTCGTCGAGCAGCCCCAGCTCGGCGCGGGCCCGCACGTGCTCGCCGCGCAGGAACCCCGACGCGGTGGGCAGGTCGTGGGTCGAGATCGTGGCGACGGCGACCTCCGGCCAGGCGTCCGGCGCCAGCAGCGGCTGCCGTGGCGCCTGCTCGTCGCGGGTGAACTCGTCGCGGGTGAACCACAGCACCGACGAGCCCAGCATGCGCCGCTGCGCGAGCCCGCGCGTGACCTCGGGCTCGACGGTGCCCAGATCCTCGCCGATCACCAGTGCACCGGCCCGCGACGCCTCCAGGGTGAGCACCGCGAGCATCACCTCGGCGTCGTAGTGCACGTAGGTGCCGCGGTCGGGGGCGGACCCCGGCGGCACCCACCACAACCGCCACAGCCCGGCGACGTGGTCGATGCGCAATCCGTCGGCCTGGCCCAGCAGCGCCCGCAGGAGGTCGCGGTAGGCGGCGTAGCCGGTGGCGTCGAGGCGGTCGGGCCGCCACGGCGGCAGGCCCCAGTTCTGGCCCCGGCGGCTGAAGTCGTCGGGGGGCGCGCCGACGTCGACGCCCAGGGCGAGGACGTCCTGCAACGCCCACGCGTCGGCGCCGGCCGGGTCGCACCCGACGGCGAGGTCGTGGACGACCCGCACCCCGGCGGCGCGGCCGGCGTCGCGGGCGGCGGCGAACTGGCACCGCACCTGCTGCTGCACCCAGGCGTGGAACGCCACCCGCGGCGCCAGTTCGCGGCGGGCGGCGGCGACGCGCGGGTTGCCCGGGTGGCGCAGGTCCGCGGGCCAGTCGCCCCACCGCGCGCCGTGCCGCTCGGCCAGCGCGCAGAAGGTGGCGAACTCGACCAGGTCGGCCGGGCCGTCCGGGGCGGGGCGGCCGTCGGCGCGCCAGAGCAGCTCCAGCGCCGAGCGCTTCGCCGCCCAGACCCGGTCGTGCTCGATGCGGTCCGCGGTGACCGGGCGCAGCGCGTCGACCTCCGCCCGGACGTCCGCGGGCGCGCGGACGTAGGCCTCCAGGTCGGGGATACGCAGCGCCAGTGGGGTGCCGAACCGGCGGCTCGACGGCGTGTACGGCGACGGCTGCACGGGCGGCACCGGGGTGATCGCGTGCAGCGGGTTGAGCAGGACGGCCGACGCGCCGTGCTCGCGGCCGGTCCACTCCACCCATTCGCGCAGGTCGCCGAGGTCGCCGATGCCCCAGGAACGTGCCGAGCCCAGGGCGTAGAGCTGCAGCATCCAGCCCCACCCGCGCGCGGGCTCGGCGAGCGCGGCGGGCGCGACGACGACCGTGATCTCCCGGCCGACGCCCCCGCCGATATCGCCGCCGGTCTCCCGGGCGGCCGGTTCGAGCCGGTACCAGCCGGGCGCGAGGCCCGCCGGGATCGCCTCCCGGACCGCGCGGCGGGTGCCCTCCTCGTCGACGAGCACGCCCGGCCCGGGCAGCGGGTACGGCGCGTCCGGGCGCACGGCGACGGTGCCCGGCAGCGCGCCCGCGGCCGTGCGGGCGCGGGCCGCGGCGAGCGCGGCCCGGCGGGCGCGGGGGGTCGTGGCGTCGACGTCGAGCAGGCCGAGCACGCCGGTCACGACGTCGTCGGCCACCCGGACCGGGCGCCGCGCCCCGTCCC
>JBQTJE010000203.1:0-4696 GCA_052387455.1 Pseudonocardia sp. | reverse complement strand
GGCGCCCACACCGGCGGCCGGGGGGATGGGTGGGAGGGGCGGGGGTTGGGGCGGTTTTGGTGTTGGGGGGGGCGCCCGGCCCGGGGGGCGGGGGGCGGCCACGGCGATGTCAGCGGCGCAGGCCGAGGCGCTCGATCAGGGACCGGTAGCGCGCGATGTCGACCTTGGCCAGGTACTTCAGCAGCCGCCGGCGGCGGCCGACCAGCAGCAGCAGGCCACGACGCGAGTGGTGGTCGTGGCGGTGCTGCTTGAGGTGCTCGGTGAGGTCGCTGATCCGCTTGGTCAGCAGCGCCACCTGCGCCTCGGGCGAGCCGGTGTCGCCCTCGTGGACCCCGTACTCGTCGAGGATGGTCTTCTTCTGTGCGGCGTCGAGTGCCACGGGCAGTGCTCCCTGCATCGTTGACGTGCCGTGGGCCCGGCCCGAGGTGCACCGCGAGATGCACGGAGGTGCGGCGACGGGCCGGAAGACGGTCACGGCCGCCACGGACTGCAGCCGGACCCGAGGCTCAACGCTACCAGCAGCGACGATCCCGGCAGCGCCCGCCCGGGACCCGCACCGGTCAGCGCCGGACGGCGGCCTGGCGCAGGAGATCGGCCAGCTCGGGGAACCCGGGGCCGAGGACCGCGGCCGCCGCCGCGAGCCGCCCGGGCGTGCACACCCGGCGCAGGGCCTCGGCGGGGCAGGGCGGGCGCGGCGCGGGCACCGGGCGGGCGGGCGCCTGGACCGCCCGCGGCTCGGTGCCCATCCACCGCCAGCGGGCCCGGCCCACCTCCGCGAGGATCTTGTCCACCGCGGCCTCGTGCGGGGTCTCGGTGAGCCCGGCGCACCGGTGGTCGATGAGCTGGAACCGGGCCAGCACGACCGGGTCGCTGATCTTCACCCGGCGCCCGCTGACCAGCTGGCTGAGCATCGCCGGGCTGACCCCGAGCGTGCGGGCGAGCCGGGCCTGGCTGATCCGCAGCACGTCCACCACGCGGCGCACCCGCTCCGCCAACGGCGCGCCGTACAGCTCCCGCTGCCGCTCGCGGTTGGCGGCGATGCGCCGCCCGGCCGACTCGTCGGGCCGGGGGGTCGGGAGCGTGTCGGGCTGCATGGCGATCATGCTCGCAGGACGCCGAGCCACCCGCGGCGAAACGGGGAAACCCGATCAGGAGCCGAGCAGCTCGCGGGTGCGGTCGACGTCGCGGCGGATCTGGGCCACCAGCGGCTCGACGCCGTCGAAACGCTCCTGGCCGCGCAGCCGGTGTATCAGGTCGATCCCGACATGGTGGCCGTAGAAGTCCTCGTCGACGTCGAGCACGTAGGCCTCGACCGTGCGGACGCGGCCGGAGAACGTCGGGTTCGTACCGATCGAGACCGCCGCGGGCAGCGACCGGTCGCCGAGGGCGAACCGGCCCGCGTAGACACCGTCGGCGGGCAGCGCGCTGTAGGGGGCGCACGCGAGGTTGGCCGTGGGGAAGCCGAGGTCGCGGCCCCGCCGCTCGCCGTGCACCACCACGCCCTCCACCCGGTGCGGGCGGCCCAGCGCCGCGGTGGCCGCCGCGATGTCGCCCGCGTCGATGCATGCCCGGATGTAGGTGGAGGAGAACGTCACGCCCCCGTCGACCGTGGGGTCGGTGATCAGGTCGAGGCCCTCGACGGCGAAGCCGAACCGCTCACCCAGCCTGGCCAGCAGCGCGACGTCGCCCGCGGCCCGGTGGCCGAACGTGAAGTTGCGTCCCACCACCACGGCTGCGGCGTGCAGCCGCTCGACCAGCACCTCGTGGGCGAACTCGGCCGCCTCGGTGCGGGCGAGCTCCGGGGTGAACGGCAGCACGCAGAACGCGTCGATGCCCAGCGCCTCCACCAGGTCGGCGCGGCGGGGCAGGCTGGTGAGACGGGCTGGGTGACTGCCGGGACGGACGACCTCCGCCGGATGCGGGTCGAACGTGACGAGCACCGCCGGCAGCCCGCGGTCGTGCCCGCGCGCCACCGCGCGGGCGATGAGCTGCTGGTGGCCCCGGTGCACGCCGTCGAACACCCCGACGGTGACGACGCTGCGCCCCCACCCCGTCGGCACGGCCTCGAGCCCACGCCAGCGCTGCACGGCCGCAGCCTACGGAACACCCGTCGCGGCGCGCCGGGCGCCGCGGCCGTCAGCCGCCCGCGGGCGCCAGCACGACCACCGGGCGCGCGGCGCCGTCGCGCTCGCCGACCAGCGCGAGCACCTGCCCGTCCGGGGCGAACACGCCGTACGTGCCGGGCATCCCGGCCGCCGGGAGCGGGCGGCCGTGGGCGATGTCCGCAGCCTGCTCCTCGTCGAGGTCGCGGCGCGGGAACGCGACGGCGACGGCCTCGTCGAGCTCCAGAGACAGCCCGGGTGCGTCCGCGAGCGCGTCGAGGGTGCGGGCCCTGGCGAGGGTGAACGGGCCCACCCGGGTGCGCCGCAGCGCCGTCAGGTGCCCGCCGACGCCCCGGTCGCCGACGCCGCCGACGCGCAACGACGCGCCGAGGTCGCGGGCCAATGCCCGCACGTACGTGCCCGACGAGCACTCGACGGCGACGTCGAGATCGGCGTCGCGGCGGGCGAGCAGCGTGAACGCCGAGACGGTGACCGGCCGGGCCGCCAGCACGACCTCCTCCCCCGCCCGCACCCGCGCGTACGCCCGGCGCCCGTCGACCTTGATCGCGCTCACCGAGCTGGGCACCTGCGCGATGTCCCCGGTCAGGGCGGCGATGCCGGCGGCGACCGCGGCGTCGGTGACCCCGGACGCGTCGGCCACGGCGAGCACCTCACCCTCGGCGTCGTCGGTGGTGGTGGCGCTGCCGAGCCGGATCGTGGCCGTGTAGGCCTTCGTGTCCAGTGCGAGGTGCCCGAGCAGCTTCGTGCCCCGGCCGACGCCGCAGACGAGCACGCCGGTCGCCATCGGGTCGAGCGTCCCGGCGTGCCCGATCTTGCGGGTGCCGAGGATGCGGCGCAGCCGCGCGACGACGTCGTGCGAGGTGAGGCCGCCGGGCTTGTCGACGATCACGAGGCCGGACTGCACGGCGCCCATCCTGCCGTGCGGCCCGACCCGGCGACCGTCAGGTCCCGGGAGCCCGGTACCCGCCGACGACCCCGCCGGCCCTGGCCAGCACGGTGAGGAGCTGGTCGGGCTCCAGGAGCTGTGCGGTCCGCACGCTGCGGAACGCGCCGGTGCTGTTCACCGCGATCGCGGCGGCCGCGGCGGCCTCGGCATCGGGCACCTCGACGATCGCGAAGCCGTCCCGTTCGCCGAACATGAAGTACATCGCCTCGAGCGTGCCGCCCACCGACTCCGAGGCGGCGCGCGCCGCCGCCCGCCGATCCGACGGGTTCTTCATCATCCCCGCCCAGGCTTCGGGGGTGTAGGAGAACTCCAGCATGAACTTCACGTCGACCTCCTTCTTCGGTCCCCCGGTGCCCCCCACCGGGGGACGGACCATCGTTCTCCGCCCCGTGCCGGCCCGACAGGTGCGTTCGGCGCAACGCGCTGTCACGAACGACAGTCGTTCCCCCGGCCCGGCCCGCGATCCCGAGGCACTGTGTTCGTCCGGTTGGCCCGATCAGGCCCGCACCGCGCCGGTGACCAGCCAGCGGTCGGACCGGGCCCGCGCCGTGACGGCCACCAGCCGCACGAGCATGAACCCCGCGAGCCCCGTCCAGATGCCGGCCAGGCCCCAGCTGAACACCAGCGACGCCCAGACCAGCGGCAGGAACGCCACCACCGCGGCGAGCAACGTCGTCGTGCGCAGGAACGCGGCGTCCCCGGCGCCGAGCAGCACGCCGTCCAGCGCGAACACCACCCCGGCGACGGGCTGCAGCGCCGCGAAGAACCACCACGCCACCGGCACCAGCGCGAGCACGGCGACGTCGCTGGTGAACACGCCGGGCAACACGCCGACCAGCGCCGCGAACAGTGCCCCGAACGCCGTGCCGAGCGCGAGGCCGTAGCCGCTCACCTGCCAGGCCAGCGACCGCGCGCGGCGCGCGTCGGCCCGGCCCAGCGCCGCGCCCACCAGCGACTGGGCCGCGATCGCGACCGCGTCGAGCACCAGCGCCATGAACGCCCACAGCTGCAGCACGATCTGGTGGGCCGCCACCGACGGCGCCCCGAAACGCGCCGCCACCGCCGTCGCGGACAGGAAGCAGGCCTGGAACGCCAGGCTGCGCGCGAGCAGGTCGCGCCCGAGCACGACCTGCGCCCGCAACAGCGTCGGGACCGGCGCCAGGGCGAGCCCGGGTTCACGGCCCAGGGCGAGCAGGAACAGCGCGGCCCCGACCGCCTGCCCGCCGACGTTGGCCACGGCCGAGCCGACCAGCCCCATCCCCGGCCACCCGCCCACGCCGTGCACCAGCGCCGGGCACGCCAGCGCCGAGAGGCCGTTGCCGGCCAGCACGTAGCGCAGCGGGCGCACGGTGTCCTGAACCCCGCGCATCCAGCCGTTGCCGGCCAGCGCCACCAGCACGAACGGCGCCCCGCACAGCGCCACGCGCAGCCACGACTCCGCCGCCGCGGACACCTCGCCGCCGCCGCCGAGCACCCGCGTCACCGGCCCGGCCACGAGCTGGCCGACCCCGATCACCACCACCCCGACGTCGAGCGCGAGCCACGTCGCCAGCACCCCCTCCGCGCCGGCGTCGGCACGGCGACCCGCGCCGTGCAGCCGAGCCGCGCGGGCGGTGGTGCCGTAGGC
>JBQTJE010000202.1:0-3122 GCA_052387455.1 Pseudonocardia sp. | reverse complement strand
CGCCCCGCGACTGGCGGACAAGGCCGCCGCGCTCACCGTCGCGCCGCCGTTCGCGGTCTCGCGGCTCTGGTAAGACCGCGACGTCGCGCCCGAGCGGGCCACGTTCAACGCCGTGAGCCGCGAGCCCACGCTCGACTCCGTCACCGTGTACTCGCGGCTGGAGGAGCCCAGCGCGGCGTGGGCGGCGCGCACCGGCGGTTCGGTCGTCGAGCTGCACTCCTACTCGTGCGGAGCCCCGGACGTCGACACCGCGACCGCCCGGATGCGCGACGAGCTCGCCGCACTCTGGCCCGAGACCCGCGATGCCGCGGTCGTCCACCTCCAGCAGCGGCTGGAGGCCACCGCGCCCGCGTTCCCGCCCGGCTCCGCCGGCACCCGCCCGTCGGTGGCGGGTGAGGCGCGCGGCGTGCGGGTGGCGGGCGACTACGTGCAGACGCCGTTCCTCACCGGCCTGATGGAGCGCGCATCGGTGACGGGCGTCCTCGCGGCCAACGACGTCCTGGCCGAGGTAGGCGCCGGCCCGGAAGAGATCCGCGGCATCCCCCAACGCGGCCTGCTAGCCGGCCTCCTCCCGTCCCGCCGCCCGCGCTTCCCCCGCCCCGAAAACCGCACTTAGTGACCTGGATGCGGTTGTGAGGGCCGAAAAACAGCATCCAGGTCACTAAGTGCGGTTCGGACGGGCGGTTGTGAGGGTTTCGGCTACGGCTGCTGCCATTGCTGTCATGCCTAGGGCGTTGGGGTGGACGGGGGCGGCGGGGGCGGTCGGGACCAGGCCCTCGACCCACTTCGTGCCGGGGAGCTGGCAGACGTCGTGCCCGATCGTCGGGGTGTAGGTGTCGACGTACCCGGCGCCGGCCCGGTCGGCCTCGGCGGCGAGCATGGCGTTGAGCCGCTTCTCGGTGTCGCGCAGGTACGCGACGTCGCCCGCGCTGAACGGGACGACCGGGAAGCAGCCCGGTCCGCGGTCGGGCAGGATCGTCGGGTAGCCGACGACGAGTACCTGCGCCTCGGGCGCCCGCTCGGCGATCGCCGCCAGCGAGGCGGCGACCTTCGGGGCGGTGGCGGCGATCCGCTCGGCGAGCTGGTCGCGCCCGCCCGCGGTGTAGAAGTCCCGGCACGCTGCGCCGAACGGCCGTAGCGGGGAGCGGCGCGTGCACTCGTCGATGATCTCACCGAAGCCGATGTCGTTGCCGCCCATCGTGATGCTGACCAGCTCGACGGCGGCGTCGAGGCGGTCGAGCTGGGCCGCGTTGGTGCCGAGCTGGGTGCGCTGCGCCCCGGTGAGGTGGTCGGTGGTGGCGCCGCTGCAGCTGACGTCGCGGAAGTCCGGCACCCCGAAGGTGCGCGCCACCAGCGCCGGGTAGTTGCGGTTCGAGCGCAGGCAGCCCGGCGGCAGGCCGGTCTGGAGCGGGATGAGCGGGCCTGCGGCGAACGAGTCGCCGAGCGCGACGTAGCTCGCCACGGGCGGGTCCGCGTCGGGCGCCGCGACCGCCGGGGTGGCCGTCGCGACCAGGACGAGCAGCGCGAGCACGAAGGCGCGCAGAGCGGGGCGCAGCACGGCGGTACCTCCGGGCGGGGAGCGGGCGCGGGGAGCGTACCGGCCGACCCGCGCGCCCCGATGGCAGCAAAGCCACTTTCACGCCATCAGATGGCGGGAAAGTGGCTTTGCTGACGGTCGCTGACGGTCGCTGACGGTCGCTGACGGTCGCTGACGGTCGCCCGGAGCTGCCGCGCGCTACACCTCGTCGAAGATCCGGCCCATGTCCGCCCAGACCGGCCGCCGGAACCGGCGGGTCCACGCCGCCACCGCCAGCCCGGCCCCGGCGATCGCCACGCAGACCCACGGCACCGCCGCCACGACCAGCGGGATCCCCGCTCCCGGCGCGGCCTCGGCGAAGGAGTAGTAGAGGCTGCCGAACAGCGCCAGCGCCCCGACCGCGGCGGCGAGCCCGCCGACGGTCCGGAACCGGACGTCGCCGGTGCGCCCGCCGTGCACCACCCCGGCCACGCCGAGCATCAGGTACACCGCCATCACCAGCGGCGTGCCGATGCCGGCCAGGGACGTGAAGACGTACACCCCGCCGGTGAGCCCGTCGTCGAGGCCGCCCGCGATCGCGACCTGCGTGGCCCGGCTGGTGAGCAGCACCGACCCGCCGGCGAGCAGCACCCAGACGGCGAGGTCGAGCCCGATCGCGGCCCAGGGCGTGCCCCAGCGCGGGTGCAGCGTGCCCAGCCAGGCGGGCAGCACCCGCTCGCGGCCCATCGCGAACAGCACTCGCGACACCGCGATGTGCACCCCGAGCGCGCAGAACAGCGACGCCAGCGCCGCGCAGGCCAGCACGACCGCGGCGAGACCCTCGTTCGGCGCGACGGCGGCGAGCCCGGCCAGCGACGCCGGCCAGTCGACGGCCGCCTGCTGCACGCCGAACCCGATCGCGGTGGCGTAGGTGACGACCAGGTAGAACGCGCCGGCGAGCACGATCGAGCCGAGCACGGCGCGGGGCACGGCGCGGCGGGGGTCCCGGGTCTCCTCGGACAGCACCGCGCTCGCCTCGGCGCCGGTGAACGACAGCATCCCGAACGCGAGCCCGAACAGCACGCCCGTCCAGGTCACCCCCGCGGCCGAGGGCCAGAACGCCGACAGGTCGAACGAGCGGCCCGGCTCCGCGACCGGCGTCGTCCCGTCGATCACCGACACCGCCGGCGACCCGACGGCGATCACCACCACGGCGACGACGAGCATCGCCGCCATCGTCAACACCAGGATCGCGAGCTGCGTGCGCGTCGAGGCCCGGATGTCGAACAGGCTCATCAGCGCGATCACGACGAGCCCGGCGAGGGAGAACCAGTACCAGGACGGGTCCGCGCCGGTGAGCAGCGCCACGAGGCTCGCGGTGAAGAACCCGAACCCGCACAGCACGGCCCCGCCGAGCACGAGGAACGCCGCGGCGTAGCACCAGCCGCCGAGGAAGCCGAGGGTGCGGTTGGCCCCGCGGGTGATGTAGGTGTACATCGACCCGGCCGACGACAGCGAGCGCGCGAACATCGCGACCGTGCCGCCGACGGCGAGCATCGCGACCGTGCCCAGCACGTAGGCCAGCGGCGTCGCCCCGCCTGCCTTC
>JBQTJE010000201.1:0-9736 GCA_052387455.1 Pseudonocardia sp. | reverse complement strand
CACTCGGGCACCGCCCGATCCGGGCGGCGATCGCCTTGCCCTCCAGCTGCTCGGCGATCCCTCGGGAGATCTCCGACCGAGCGGCCTCGGTCAACATCGCGCGCGCTGCGCCCACTTGGTGCTCCTCGCCGGTCACGTCACCGACGATCTACACCAAGATCAATTGCTTGCACCGGTTGGGATCAAGGCCGCCTCCTTGCGCCGCGGCAGGCACGTGCTGCTGGACCGACTTACGGTGGACCACCACGTCGGATGCGGCGGGAGGCGGGATCACGTCCGGCGTCGCTGCGAAGATCGCCGCAACCGCCAAGGTGACAAAGGTCGATCGGAACGTAGGAATCAACATCGTGAGCCTTCCGGTGAGGTCGGTCTGGTCAACGGTGTTGATCGTTGTCGTGGGCGAACTGAAGCGCGGCGAAACCCCAGGGTTCACCGCTTGGAGTGATAACGGTCGGGAAGTCGGTTGCCGAGCGTCGTCAAGCCTGATTGCCTGCGCTCGATCCGCCGGCAAGTTGTACCCGGATGACCCGATCGTCGCTCGATACCGGCGATCCTCCGGCCTTGTTCACGGTGCCCAGCCAGACCGTCCTGTCCGGGCCTGGTGAGACGGCCGACAACCTGCCGTACGTTCCGTCGAGCTGTATCTCCGGCGTACCGGCGAAGGTCCGGCCCGCGATAGTCCGCAGCACGAACACCGATCTCAGGTCTGTCTGAGCAACCCCGATCAAGTCGTCCTGTGCCACGCAACCCCCGACCTGCGGGCGGCCCGTCCATTCCCACTCCGGCGCCAGCAGGGGGCCCGGCTCCACGATCTGCAGTGCATCGCGGTCGGGGCGACGGTCAGTTACCCAGGTCGTACCGCGGCGAAGGTCTACGCAAAGGCCGCCAGGTGTCATCAGCCCCGAGCTGTAGACGGGCGACGCCGGGTCGGGGTTGCCCGTCGCGGGGCGGCCGAGCGTGTCGATGCGCAGCACCTTGCCGGCCAGCGACGCCAGGTCCGGTGGTGCACCCGCGTCGCCGGTGGCGACGAGCAGCGCGCCGGTCCGGTCCACGGCCAGCGCGCCGCCGTTGTTCGATGGTCCCCGCGGGATCCCGGTGAGCACGGGCTTGGGCGGCTCGCCGGCCGCGATCCGCAGCACCTGGTTGCCGGCCGGGGTGGTGGCGTAGGCGTAGACGAGGCGGTCCTCGGAGTAGGCGGGCGAGAGCACCAGCCCGGTGAGCCCGCCGCCGCCCGCGGCGTCCACCGGGACGGTCGCGACCAGCCGTGGCTCCGCGCCCCGCTCGACGCGTAGCACCCGGCCGGTGGTGCGCTCGCCCACCAGCGCTGCGTCCCCGTCGGGGAGTACCGCGATGGCGCCGACGGGGTTGAGGCAGGTGGCGACGACCTGCGGGTCCGGGTCGACGCAACCCTGGGGTTGGGCCTGCCCGCCCTGGCCCGGCGGGGTCGCCCCGGGGGGACCGGGCAGGTCCGGGGCGTCCGGATCGGGCACCGACGGCGGGCCACCCAGCTCGCCGCCGCCCTCCAGTTTCTCCCGCCAGTCGCGCGGGCCGTCGTCGGGGAACGTCGCGCAGCCGGCCAGCAGCAGGCCGAGCAGCGCCGCGGCCAGCGCCCGCCGCGCCCGACCTCGCACGCACCGCCGCACGCCCAGCAGGCTAGGGCGCGCCCGGTGAGCACCCGGTGAGTAGGTTGCCGGGCATGGGTGAGATCGGGGTTCTGGTGCCGCACGAGCAGGGCCTGGTGGCGCTGCGCGAGCTTGGCGGCGTCGCCGTGGCGGTCTACGACCCCGACGGCGAGCTGCCCGAGCTCGCGGCCACCGCGCAGGTGCTCGTCCCGCCGTTCCTCGCCACCGGAGCCGCGGTGGCGCTCGCCGGGAAGCTGCCGGCGCTGCGGCTCGTGCAGTTGCTCACCGCCGGCGCGGAGGCGTGGATCGGGCACCTGCCCGACGGCGTGGCGCTGTCGGACTGCCGGGGCGCGCACGGCGGTGCCACCGCCGAGTGGGTCGTCTCGGTGCTGCTCGCCACCTACCGGCACCTGCCGCGCTTCGTCCGTGCCCAGGACTCCGGCGAGTGGGACTACCACCACACCGAGGAACTGGCCGGCAAGCGGGTGCTGATCGTCGGGGCGGGGGACGTCGCCGAGCACGCCGTCGCCCGGCTGACGCCGTTCGGGGTGCACACCACGCTCGTCGGGCGCCGCGCCCGCGACGGGGTACACGGCATCGACGAGGTGTACGACCTGCTGCCCCTCCACGACGCGTGCGTGGTCATCGTCCCGCTCACCGACGCGACGCGCGGATTGGTCGGGACGCGGTTCCTCGCGGCGATGCCCGACGGTGCGGTGCTGGTCAACGCCGCGCGCGGGCCGGTGGCCGACACCGCCGCGCTCACCGCGGAGCTCACCTCGGGACGGCTGCGCGCGGCCGTGGACGTCACCGATCCCGAGCCGCTGCCCGCCGGTCACCCGCTGTGGGCCGCGCCGGGGCTGTTGCTCACCCCGCACGTCGGCGGCAGCGTGCCGATGGCGCTGGAGCGCGCGTTCGGCGTCGCCGCCACCCAGATCGCGGCGTTCGCCGCGGGGGAGCAGCCGCCCAACCTGGTGGAGAACGGCTACTGACCGATCACCGAGAGCGCCCGATCGGCTACGTTCCGGCGCCATGAGCGATCTTGCCGCGCCCGCCCGCGCCGCTGCCGTCCCCGACGCCCCGCGGCGGGCGCCGACCTGGAACGGCGGAACCGACGTCGGCCTGCTGCTCATGCGGCTCGCCGTGGGTGGGCCGTTCGTCGCGCACGGCCTGCAGAAGGTCTTCGGCCTGCTCGGCGGGTCCGGTCCGGCCGGTTTCGCCCGCGCGCTGGAGGCCTACGGGTTCACGAGCCCGGTGCTGTTGTCCTGGGTCACCGGGCTGACGGAGCTGGTCGGCGGGGCGCTGGTCGTGTTCGGTCTGCTCACGCCGCTCGCCGCGACCGGTCTGCTCGCCGTCATGCTCAACACCCTGCTGCTCAAGGCCGGGACGCCGTTCTTCCCCGGCACCGCGGGTCCGGGCTGGGAGCTCAACGCGGTGCTCGCGCTCGCCGCGGCTGCGGTCGTCCTCACCGGGCCCGGCCGGATCGCGCTGGACAACGGCCGTCCCTGGCACCGGCGCCCCGGCCTCGCGGGCCTGGCCTGCCTGCTCGTCGGGGTCGCGGCGGGCCTCGCGGTGTTCGTGCTGCTGCGCCGGTGAGCCCGCCGGACAGTCGGGTGGGGGATGGGCCGGCCGACGACCGGTGGTTGCCGGTGCTCGCCCGCCGGCTCGGGCGGCCGGTGGCGGTGACCGGGCGCTGCGCGTTGAGCGGCGGCTACCACGGCGGCGTCGAGCGGGTCGATCTCGACGGCGCGCCGCCGGTGGTCGTCAAGCGGACCACGGCGGCGGAGGTCGCGGCGCTGCGCGCGCTCGCGGTGGTCCGGGGTGTGGAACGACCGGCGCTGCTCGCGGCGGGCGCCGACTGGGTGGTGACCTGGCACTACGGCGGGCCGGCGCTCGCCGAGGGACCGGACGTGCCCGTCGAGGTGTGGACGGCGCTGGCGCGGGTGCACGCGCACTGGCTCGGACGCCGGCCGCGCGGGTTGCCGGTCACCGACGGGGCGTGGTGGCGCGGGCTGTGCCTGGACCGGATCCGGCCGCACCTTCAGGCGGGTGCGGATCGCGCGACGGACCCGGTGTTCGCGACCGGCGCCGCGGCGCTGACGGGGTGGGCCGAGGACCGGCGGATGCACGCCGCCCTGGCGCTGCTGCCCCGCACGCTCACCCACGGCGACGCCCACCGCGGCAACGTCCTGTGCACCCCGGCCGGGCCGGCGCTGATCGACTGGGGCAACGCCCGCGTCGCCCCGCCGGGGTTCGACCTCGCGGTGCTGCGCGCGCAGGGCGCCACGGACCTGCAGCCGTACCGGGCGGTGTTCGCCGAGCTCGCGGGCGCGCCGCCGGCCGAGCTGCTGGCCGTCGAGGAGGCGTGCGCGGACGTCTACACGCGCGTCGGCTACCTGGGCTTCGCCGCCGACCACCTCGGCGCTGCCCGGGTGGGAGAGATGATCGACGGTGCCGCCCGCGCCCTCGACACCCTCACCACGGCGTTGCGGTCCTTTGCTCTGCGCACCGATACGCATCGCGGCTGAGCGCGCGGCCGGTGCGTATCGGTGCGCAGAGCAAAGGGGGCGCGCAGGCGGGTGGCGGCGCCGGGCGGGGCCCCGGGCCGAGCGTGCACTGACTCACGCCCTCGGGTGACGGAGCGCACCCTCGGGGCGGCGGGGCGGCGGGGCTACGGGATACGTCGGATGGCGCCGGTGTGCGCGGACGTCGCGAGCGCGGCGTAGGCCCGCAGCGCCTTCGACACCGGACGGTCGCGGTCGTGGGGGTGCCACGGCCGCTCGGACGCCTCCATCTTGGCGCGCCGCTCGGCCAGCACGGCGTCGTCGACGAGCAGCTCCAGCGCCCGGGCCCGGACGTCGATGAGGACCCGGTCGCCCTCCTCCACCAGCCCGATCACGCCACCCGACGCGGCCTCGGGGGAGACGTGACCGACCGAGATCCCGCTGGTGCCGCCGGAGAACCGGCCGTCGGTGACCAGCGCGCACACCGCGCCGAGGCCCGCGCCCTTGAGGAACGCGGTGGGGTGCAGCATCTCCTGCATCCCCGGCCCGCCGGACGGGCCCTCGTAGCGCACGACGATCACGTCGCCGGGCCGGACCTGCTTGGTGAGGATGAGGCTGACGGCCTCCTCCTGGCTCTCGACGACCCGCGCGGGGCCCTCGAAGCGCCAGATGTCCTCGGGGATCCCGGCGGTCTTGATCACCGCGCCGTCCGGGGCGATGTTGCCGCGCAGCACGGCGAGGCCGCCGTCGGCGGTGTAGGCGTGCGCGCGATCCCTGATGCAACCGGCCGAACCGTCCGTGTCGAGCGAGGACCAGCGGTTCTCGGTCGAGAACGCCTGCACCGTGCGCACCCCGCCGGGGGCGGCGTGGAACAGCTCGACCGCGGTGTCGGACGCCGTGCCCGACCGGACGTCCCACTCGCCCAGCCACTGCTCCAGCGACGGCGAGTGCACGCTGTGCACGTCGGTGCGCAGCAACCCGGCCCGCCACAGCTCGCCGAGGATGGCCGGGATGCCGCCGGCGCGGTGCACGTCCTCCATGTGGTAGTCCGAGTTCGGCGACACCTTCGCCAGGCACGGCACCCGGCGCGACACCTCGTCGATCGCGGCCAGGTCGAAGTCGATCTCGCCTTCCTGGGCGGCGGCGAGGATGTGCAGCACGGTGTTGGTGGACCCGCCCATCGCGACGTCGAGCGCCATCGCGTTCTCGAACGCGGCGCGGGTGGCGATCGAGCGGGGCAGGGCGGCCGCGTCGTCGCCCGGGTGGTCGGGACCGCCGTACCAGCGCCTCGCCAGCGCCATGACCGTGCGGCCGGCGTTCAGGAACAGCTCACGTCGCGCCGCGTGAGTCGCCAGGGTGGAGCCGTTGCCGGGCAGGGCGAGCCCGAGCGCCTCGGTCAGGCAGTTCATCGAGTTGGCCGTGAACATCCCCGAGCAGGAGCCGCAGGTCGGGCACGCCGAGCGCTCCACCTCGGTGAGGCCCGCCTCGTCCACCGCCGGCGACGCCGATGCCGAGATCGCCGTGATCAGGTCGGTGGGCGCGTGCGCCACCCCGTCCACGACGACGGCCTTGCCGGCCTCCATCGGCCCGCCGGAGACGAAGACGGCGGGGATGTTGAGCCGCATGGCGGCGTTGAGCATGCCGGGGGTGATCTTGTCGCAGTTGGAGATGCACACCAGCGCGTCGGCGGCGTGGCCGTTGACCATGTACTCCACGGCGTCCGCGATCACCTCGCGGCTGGGCAGCGAGTAGAGCATCCCGCCGTGGCCCATCGCGATGCCGTCGTCCACGGCGATGGTGTGGAACTCCCGTGGCACCCCCCCGGCCTCGCGGATCGCGCCGGCGACGAGATCGCCCATGTCCTTGAGGTGGACGTGGCCCGGCACGAACTGGGTGTAGGAGTTGGCGATCGCCACGATGGGCTTGCCGAAGTCGTCGTCGCCCATGCCGGTGGCGCGCCACAGGGCGCGGGCTCCGGCGGCGTTGCGGCCGTGGGTGGTGACGCGGGAACGAAGCACCGGCATTGCGTTTCCTTCAGGCCTTCGGGGGGTGCACGGGGGGCGGAGCCCCCCGTGGGTAGGGGTCCGGCAGCCAGCCGCCGCTGGCGGCGGCGAGGGCCGGGAGGTCTCGAACGTGCACGGCGGGCAGCGGTAGCTCCGCGCCGTCCGCCAGCACCGCGCTGACCCGGGACTTCTGGCCCAGTCGCAGCGAGCTGACCTCGGCCCACGGTACGCGCCTGCTGCGCAGCAACCCGCGCGCGGTCAGCGCCTCGCCGTCCACGGTGGTCCGCCTCCGCAGCACCCACCAGACGATCCCGACCGGCCCGAGGTAGACCAGCCAGAACCACGGCGCGCCGGCGGCGAACGGCAGCGCGGCGACGGCCAGCACGACGGCGCCGAGGCTGGCCAGCGGGGGGACACGGAAGACGGCGGGCGCGGACACGGCCCCATCGTCGCACCGCGCGGTGACGCAGGGGGCGCCCGTCGCCGCACACCCGGACGAGATCGACCTGACGTACCTTTCGGCGCTGTCGCGCGTACGTGTGGTCGATCTCGAGCGCGCTCGTGGTGGCACGATCGGGTCAGTCGACGAGAGGTGACGATCATGGCGCAGGTCGGAGTGACGGGTCTCGCGGTGATGGGCGCGAACCTCGCCCGCAATATCGCCCGCCGGGGCATCCCGACGGCCGTGCACAACCGCACCGCGGCCCGCACGAAGGAGTTCCTCGCCGAGCACGGCCACGAGGGCGACTTCACCGGCACGGAGACGCTGGAGGACTTCGTCGCCGCGCTCGAACGCCCGCGCCGGATCATCGTCATGGTCAAGGCCGGGGCGCCGGTCGACGGCGTGATCGCGGACCTGACCCCGCTGCTCGACGAGGGCGACATCCTGATCGACGCCGGCAACTCGCACTTCCCCGACACCGACCGGCGCACCGCCGAGTGCGCCGAGCACGGCATCCGGGTCATGGGGGTGGGCGTGTCCGGCGGCGAGGAGGGGGCGCTGCTCGGGCCGAGCATCATGCCCGGCGGCGACCCGGCCGCGTACGCCCAGGTGGAGCAGGTGCTCACGTCCATCGCGGCGGTCGTGGACGGCACCCCGTGCTGCGTGCACGTCGGGCCCGGCGGGGCCGGGCCCTACGTGAAGATGGTGCACAACGGCATCGAGTACGCCGACATCCAGCTCATCGCAGAGGCCTACGACCTGCTCACCCACGTCGCCGGGCTCGACGCGCCGGCCATCGGGAGGGTCTTCGAGGAGTGGAACTCCGGCGACCTGGAGTCGTTCCTCATCGAGATCACCGCCATCGTGCTGCAGAAGGTCGACGCCGCCACCGGCCGCCCGCTGGTCGACGTCATCGAGGACCGTGCCGGCCAGAAGGGCACCGGCACCTGGACGGCGATCGACGCGCTCAACCTGGGAGTTCCCCTCACCGGCATCACCGAGGCGGTGTTCGCGCGGGGGCTGTCGTCGCTGCGCGAGGAGCGGCGCACCGCGGCCGCCACGCTCGCCGGGCCGAACCCGGGCGCCGCGCAGGATCGCACCGATCTCGTCGACGACATCCGCCAGGCCCTCTACGCCAGCAAGGTGGTGGCCTACGCGCAGGGCTTCGCGCAGATGCGCGCGGCGAGCCTGGCCAACGGCTGGGAACTCGACCTGGGCGCGATGGCCACCATCTGGCGCGGCGGCTGCATCATCCGCGCGCAGTTCCTCAACCGCATCGCCGAGGCGTATGCCGAGCACGGCGACGTCGAGAACCTCCTGATGGTCCCGTACTTCACCGAGGCGGTGGCGGACGCGCAGGACGCCTGGCGCCGCGTCGTCGTCACCGCCACCGAGCAGGGCGTGGCGATCCCGGCGTTCGCGTCCTCGCTGTCCTACTACGACGGCTACCGCCGCGAGCGCGGCCCCGCCAACCTCATCCAGGGCCTGCGCGACTACTTCGGCGCGCACACCTACCGCCGGATCGACGCCGACGGGTCGTTCCACACCCGCTGGGGCCAGGACGGCGCCGAGGTCCGCACGGGCGCCTGAGCATGCGCTACCTGTTCCGCCCCCCCGCCGCGGACGCCGCCGGGCTGCTCGCACTGCCGTGGGAGCAGCCGCTCGCGAGCTGGGACCCGGCGCTGCTGCTGGAGGTCCCGCAGCGCGGGATCTCGCGCCACGTCGTGCGCTTCGTGGCCTGCGAGGGCGGGGTGTTCGCGCTCAAGGAGATCGACGAGCGACTGGCCCGCCACGAGTACGCCCTGCTCACCGGGTTCGAGGAGGAGGGCCTGCCGACGGTGTCGGCCCTCGGTGTGTGCGTCGAGCGCCCGCACGACCAGGAGGCGATCCTGGTGACCCGCTACCTCGAGTACTCGATGTCGTTCCGGTACCTGTTCGCAAACCCCCATCACGGCCAGACCTCCCACGTCGCCCGGGCCACCTCCACCGAGCGCCTCCTCGACCCCCTGGTGGAGCTGCTGGTCCGGTTGCACGTGGCGGGGGTGTTCTGGGGCGACTGTTCGCTGTCCAACACGCTGTTCCGGCTCGACGCAGGCAGCCTCGCCGCCTACCTCGTCGACGCCGAGACCGCCGAGCGGCACCCGGAGCTGTCGGCCGGGCAGCGCGGCTACGACATCGACCTCGCCCGTGAGCGCGTCGGCGGCGAGCTCATGGATCTCGCGGCCGGCGGGCTGCTGCCGCCGGGGATCGACCCGATCGAGGTGGCCGACGAGCTGCCGCGTTGCTACGCCGCGCTGTGGGACGAGGTCACCCACGAGGAGGTGTTCCGGCCCGACGAGCAGCGGTTCCGGGTGGCCGACCGCCTGCGCCGGCTCAACGACCTGGGCTTCGACGTAAGCGAGATGGAGCTCGTGACCTCGGACGACGGGGCGCGCCTGCGCGTGGAGCTGCGGGTGGCCGAGCCCGGCCAGCACCGCCGCGAATTGTTCCGGCTGACGGGCCTGGAGGTGCAGGAGGGACAGGCCCGGCGGTTGCTCAACGACATCCGCAGCTTCCGGGCCTGGCTGGAGCAGCGGGGCGGTCGCCCGGTGCCCGAGACCACCGCGGGGCACCGGTGGCTCACCGAGGTCTACCAGCCGGTCGTCGACGCGGTCCCCGCAGATCTGGCCGGGCGCCTGGCCCCGGCGGAGGTGTTCCACGAGGTACTCGAGCACCGGTGGTTCCTCTCCGAGCGCGAGGGTCGCGACGTGGGGACCACGAAGGCGACGAGGTCATACCTGGACACCGTGCTGCCGCGGGCACCGAGGGAGATCACGACACCGTCGACGGATCGCCCGAACGGGTGAGCAGGCCGCGTAGTTCTTGCTAAAAGTAACAATTTAGCGCCACGCGATGCGGATTTGATTGATCCCCATGAGGATGACCTGACTCGCGGTTGCTGCGCGTGCACGGTCGCAGCAGGATGCGGGGCAGGCACTCGATCACCGGGCGTCCGACACGTCCGGGACAGACGGGCGACGAGGTCGGAGGAGACATGCGCCACCAGAGTCGGCGGCGCCGCGGATCCGCGGTGGCCCGGGGCGTGGTGGCGGGGGGGGCGGGCGCCCGGGGGGGGGGGGGGGGGCGGGGGGCGCCCCGCCCCGCACAACAGCTGCAACACCCCCC
>JBQTJE010000200.1:0-5457 GCA_052387455.1 Pseudonocardia sp. | reverse complement strand
GCGGGGCGACACGCTCGCCGCCCTGCGTCCGGCCTGTGGCGGCGAGTTGGCCGAGCAGCGCGTGATCGCCGCGCGGCGCGGCGCGCCCACCGCACCGCCGCCGGCGACGTTCGACCCCGCCGACGTCGTCGCGGCGTCGGCGCGGGTCACCGCGCGGCGGCGGTCGGCGCTCGCGGGCGGGGCCATGGCGGCGCTGGTCCTGGCCGGGGTGGTGGTCGCGGCTGCGCAGGTCGAGCGGGGACCGGCAGACGCGACGTCGGCGGCCGCGCCCGCTCAGGCCGCGCCGCAGAGCCAGGCCGACGCGCGGGCGAACACCCCGCAGGATGCGGACGACTTGGCTGCGCCCGCCCCACCGCCCGGCCCGCCGTCCGCCCCGCCGCCCGGCCCGCCGCCCGGTGCCGGCCGATCCGACCCGGCCGCGCCCGCCGCGCCCGCCGTGCCGCCCGGGGTGAGCCCGGAGTCCGAGGGCGCCCGGTCGGCCGAGTCGCCGCAGCCGCCGCTGGGCCCGGGCGACCCCGAGGCCTGCGCGGACCGTCAGGACCCGGCGTTGCGCGCGCTCGTCGAGGAGGTGCTGCCCGAGGTGGTGGGCGCGCCCGCAGCGCCGACGACCAAGGAGTGCCGGTTCGGCGGTGAGCGCGGGGTGAACGTCGAGCTGGCCGGCGGGGTGCTGACCGTGGAGTACCTGCCGCCGGGCTCGCCGCCGCGCCCGGCCGGGGCGGGGGACGCGGGCGGGCCGACGGCGTCGGGCGGGACCGTGCGGTTGGCGTTCGCGGGCGCGCCGGGGGGCCCGTCGCCGCAGCGCCTGGCCGCGGCCGTCGACCACCTGGCGCCGCGGTTGTAGGCCGAGCGGGCACCGTCACACCATGTCCGCCGGGGTGTACACCGCGACGTCGGACCGCGCGACGACCTCGGTGGTGGCACCGCCCCGCGCCCAGAGCCCGAACGTGACGTCCGGGTGCAGGTCCGGCAGGTGACGGCTGCGGGCGCGCAGCCCGTGCAGTGCGCGGAGGTCGAGGGGCGCGGCCTGCCACTTCGCCTCGCCCACCAATCGCGCCTGCCCGGCGAGCAGGCCGAGGACGTCGATCTCCACGGTCTCGTCGCGCCACCACCGTCCGATCGTCGTCGCGGCCGGCAGCGCGCCCGCTGCGGCGAGCCGGACGGCGTGGTCGCGCGCGGCGTGGGCGAACACCCGGCCGATGTGCGCCTGCCAGCGCCCGGCCGTGCGTGCCGCGACGGCGGCGCCCTGACCGCCTTCCACGAGGTCGGCGTCGTCGCGCAGCACGGCGAACCAGAACGCGAGGTACGGGTCGGTGATCTCGTAGAGCGGGTCGGCCGTGGGCGGCGCCCCGTGCGGGCGCACGGCCCGGACGTAGCCGGCCCGGCGCAACCGGTCGAGGGTGTAGTCGATGCGCTGCTGTGCGCGGCTGGCGATCCGCGACCTGCGCCGGGTGCCCGCGCCGAGCGCGCCGAGAACCCGCTCGTAGCCGCCGCGCCAATCGAGGTCCTCGCTGAGGATGTCCTGCGCGTCGCGGAGCAGGAGCCCGCCCGGGGTGAACGCCAGCTCCCGGAGGTTCTCCTCGCGCGTCCGGTCGGGGTCCCAGCGCAGCAGGTGGAGCGGGTAGCCGCCGCACGCCGCGTAGGCCTCGATGTAGGCGTCGGGCCGGGCGGACGGGAGGAACTCGCGGGCGGCGGCGAGGTCGAACGGGTCGAGGCGGTGCTCCCACGTCGCGCGCCGGTGCAGCCCGCCCCGCGGGCCGAGCATCTCCTCCATCACCGACACGGCCGAACCGCTGAGCGTCAGCAGGATCGAGCTGCCTGCCGATCGGATCTCCCACACCGACGAGAGGAGGTCGGCGAAGTCCGGGCGGCCGGCGAGCAACCGGGGCGCTTCATCGAGGACGACGACGAGCGCGGTCCGCGGCCAGCCGGACGGTGAAGCGCAGCGCCGCCTCCCAGTCGGTGAAGCCGCCGCCCATGAGGTCCGCGACGTCCTCGCCGAGCTGCTCGCGCACGGCCTGTGCGTACCGCTCGACCTGGATCGACGGCGGTGGCCGAGCGGTCGAGATCGACGCCACGCACGGGACCGGGCCGGTGGCGGTGCGCCACGTCGATCTCGGCCGGGACGGCGCGGCCGCAACCGGCTCAACAGGGCGGGCCGCCGCACTGCCGGGTGGACAGCCCGGCGGCGAGGTCGGTGAGCGCGGTCGTCAGCTCGGCGGGGTCGGTGGTGGTGGCGAGCGCGGCGACGGTGTCCTCGGCGAGCGCGCACCACGCCCGGCGCAGCGCGGGCAGCAGCGCCCGGCCGCGTTCGGAGAGCTCGACGACCGTCGCCCGCCCGTCCGTGGGTGACGGCCGTCGCAGGATCAGTCCGGCCGCCTCCAGCTTGCGCGCGGTGTGGGTGATGGTCGGCGCCTCGCAGCCCGACGAGACGGCGAGCTGAGCCTGGGTGCGCGGACCGCTGGCGGCCAGCTCCAGCAGCACGATCTCCTGGCCGGGGTGCAGGCCGAGCGGGGCGAGCTTGGCCGCGGCCAGCGCGCGGTGCCGGATGGCGACGGTCCGGATCGCCTGGTTGAGCACCTCGGCGTCGTCGAAGTCCACGGGATGCCCCTTGCCGAAGAGTGCTTATGCGAATAACGTTTAGCCGCATAAGCTTACGTCCGAAGGAGTGTCCCATGGCCACCTCGCTCGCGCGCCCCTCCGTCCGTTCCCGAGCCCTCGCCGTCGTGGGGGGCGCGGTCGCCGCGCTCGCCGTCTGGGTGGTGGCCGTGCCGCTGCTCGGCGTCGACCTCACCGTCGCGCCGGGCGGGGTGCCGCAGGTCGTCGGCGTCGTGCCCGTCATCGTCACCCCGCTGGTCGCCGGGCTGCTCGGCTGGGGACTGCTCGCCGTGCTGGAACGACTGCTGCGCAACGGCCGCCGCGTGTGGCTCGTGGTAGCCGTGGTGCTCACGTTGCTGTCCGTGATCGGGCCGCTCACCTCGGCGGTCACCGCCGGCGGCGCCGTCACGCTCGCGCTCATGCACCTGGTCGTGGCCGCGGTGGTCGTGCCGGGCCTGGTCCGCGCCACGACGTAGGCTCCCGGGACGTGATCCCGAACGTGCTGGCCGCGCGCTACGCGAGCCCCGAGCTGGTGGCGCTGTGGTCGCCCGAGCACAAGGTCGTCCTGGAACGCCGGCTGTGGCTCGCGGTGCTGCGCGCCCAGCGCGACCTGGGCGTCGACGTCCCCGCCGCCGCGATCGCCGACTACGAGCGGGTCGTCGAGCACGTCGACCTCGCCTCGATCGCGGCGCGTGAGCGCGTCACCCGCCACGACGTCAAGGCGCGCATCGAGGAGTTCAACGCCCTCGCCGGGCACGAGCACGTCCACAAGGGACTGACCAGCCGCGACCTCACCGAGAACGTCGAGCAGTTGCAGATCCGGCTCTCGCTGGAACACGTGCGCGACCGCACGGTGGCATTGCTCGCCCGGCTGGCCCGTCGCGCCGCCGAGCACGCCGAGCTGGTGATCGCCGGACGGTCGCACAATGTCGCGGCGCAGGCGACCACGCTGGGCAAGCGGTTCGCCACCGCCGCCGACGAACTGCTCGTCGCGTTCGCCCGTCTGGAGGAGCTGCGCGCCCGCTACCCGCTGCGCGGGATCAAGGGGCCCGTCGGCACCGCGCAGGACATGCTCGACCTGCTCGACGGCGACGTCGCGCGACTGGCCTCGTTGGAGGACCGGATCGCCGAGCACCTCGGCTTCGGCTCCACGCTGACCAGCGTCGGCCAGGTCTACCCGCGCTCGCTGGAC
The DNA here is from genome assembly GCA_052387455.1 of Pseudonocardia sp. GTDB lineage: Bacteria > Actinomycetota > Actinomycetes > Mycobacteriales > Pseudonocardiaceae > Pseudonocardia. The sequence goes on along the minus strand of JBQTJE010000200.1, from coordinate 1,670 downwards.
TTCGACGTGCTCACCACGCTGGTCCAGCTCGCCGCGGCGCCGTCGTCGCTGGCCACGACGATCCGGCTGATGGCGGGCGCCGAGCTCGCGACCGAGGGCTTCCGGCCCGGCCAGGTCGGGTCGTCGGCCATGCCGCACAAGATGAACTCGCGTTCCGCGGAACGCGTCAACGGCCTGCTGGTGCTGCTGCGCGGCTACGCCGGGATGGCCGCGGAACTGGCGGGCGCGCAGTGGAACGAGGGCGACGTCGCCGACTCCGTGGTGCGCCGGGTCGCGCTGCCCGACGCCTTCTTCGCCCTCGACGGGCTCTACGAGACGACGCTGACCGTCCTCGACGAGTTCGGCGCCTACCCCGCGGTGATCGCCCGCGAACTGGACCGCTACCTGCCGTTCCTCGCCACCACGGCCGTGCTCATGGCCGCCGTCCGGGCAGGCGTCGGCCGCGAGACCGCCCACGAGGTGATCTCCGAGCACGCGGTCGGCGTCGCGCTGGCGATGCGGGAGAAGGGCCGGGCCGGCAACGACCTGGTCGCGCGCCTGGCCGCCGACGAGCGGCTCGGGCTGCCCGCGGGGGTCCTCGACGGGCTGCTCGCGGACCCGCTGCGGTTCACCGGCGCTGCGACGACGCAGATCGCGGCCGTCGTCGCGCGGGTGGACGGGATCGTTGCCGACCATCCCGAGGCGGCCGCGTACACCCCCGGGGCGATCCTGTGAAACTGCTGCACAGCGGGAAGGTCCGCGACGTCTACCTCGACGGTGACGACCTCGTCCTCGTCGCGTCCGACCGGCTCTCGATCTACGACGTCGTGTTGCCCACGCCCGTCCCGGACAAGGGCGCGCTGCTCACGGCGCTATCGCTGTGGTGGTTCTCGCGGACGGCGGACCTCGTGGGAAACCACGTGATCTCCACCGACGTCCCCGCCGAGTTCGCCGGGCGCGCGGTGCGGTGCCGGCGGCTGGAGATGCTGCCGGTGGAGTGCATCGCCCGCGGCTACCTCGCCGGGCTGGGGCTGCGCGAGTACCGCGAGCACGACGCCGTGTCAGGGGTGGCGCTGCCGCCGGGCCTGGTGGAGGGGTCGCGGCTGCCCGAGCCGATCTTCACGCCGACCACGAAGGCGCCGGTGGGCGAGCACGACGAGTTCCTCACCTTCGCCGAGATGGAGGGGCTGGTCGGGCGGGAGCGGGCGGCGCGGCTGCGGTCGTTGACGCTGGAGGTCTACCGGCGGGGCACGGCGGTCGCCGCCGAGGCCGGGATCATCGTCGCCGACACCAAGCTGGAGTTCGGCCTCGACGCCGCCGGGGAGATCGTGCTCGCCGACGAGGTGCTGACGTCGGACTCGTCGCGGGTCTGGCCGGCCGACCGCTGGGCGCCCGGTGGGCCGCAGTTCTCGTACGACAAGCAGTACGTGCGCGACTGGTCCGCCACGCTGGGCTGGGACCGCACCCCACCCGGCCCCGACGTGCCGGTCGACGTCGTCGCCGCCACCCGCGCCCGGTACGTGGAGGTGTACGAGCGGATCACCGGCCGGTGCTGGGGCGGGTAGCGGCGTCGTCGCCCGCCGAGTCCTGCCGTCGGCCCGCCGCCGTCCGCCCGCCGTCCGTCCGCCCGCCCGGCGCCGCCCGTCGCCGCACGCCCGGCGCCGCCCGCCGCCGCCCGCCCGGCGCCGCCC
>JBQTJE010000199.1:0-2148 GCA_052387455.1 Pseudonocardia sp. | reverse complement strand
TCCCACTGCCGGCCCTGGTGCACGCCCAGCTCGACGGCCCGTTCGCCCTCGCCGCCCCGCTGGGCGGATCCCTGCTGGTCACCGCGGCGGCCGCCGCGGCCGGGGTCGGCCTGGCCGCGCTCGTGCTCACCCGCGGCCGCACCCGCTGGGTCGCGATCGGACTCGCCGCCGCCGTCGCCGGCCTCCCGGTCGCGCTCGGCACCACCGTGAGCACCGCCCCCGCCGGGGACCTCGACGTCGCGGTGGCCCAAGGCGGCGGGCCGCGCGGGCTGCGCGCGGTGTTCACCGATCCCCAGGACACCACCGACCGGCAGTTCGCGGTCGCCGAACAGATCACCGGCTCCCCCGACCTCGTCCTGCTCCCCGAGACCGTGATCAGCATCGACGGCGAGATCGCCGGTTCCCCGGGGGACGACCGGACCGCGGAGCTCGCACGACGGCTGGGGACGACCACCGTCGTCGGGGTGGTGGAGCGGCAGGGACCCGGCTTCCGCAACGCCGCGGTGGCCTGGGGCCCGGACGGGGCGATCCTGGGCCGCTACGAGAAGGAGCACCGCGTCCCGTTCGGCGAGTACATCCCCGGTCGGGAGCTGCTCGAACGCGTCACCGACCTCACCGCGCTCGTCCCGCGCGACGCCATCCCGGGCCAGGGCGTCGCCCTGATCGACACCCCGGCCGGTCCGCTGGGCGTCGTCATCTCCTACGAGGTGCTCTTCGCCGACCGGGTGCGCGAGGCCGTCACCGCGGGCGGTCAGATCGTGCTGGTCCCGACCAACGCCGCCTCCTACGTCACCGAGGACGTACCCGCGATCGAGGTGGCCGGCGCCCGGATGCGGGCACTGGAGTTCGGACGCACGGTCGCGCAGTCCGCCCCGACCGGCTACTCGGTCGTGGTCGGGCCGGACGGCGCGGTGCTCGCGCAGAGCGGGCTCGGCGACCCGGCGCTGCTGCGCGAGACCGTCGCGCTGCGCACCGGGCTGACCCCCTACGCCCGCACCGGCGATTCGCCGGTCCTGGTCGCGGCTGTACTCGCCCTGCTGCTGCCCCTCGCCCGTCGCCGCGCGGGACCGGGCGTCCGATGATCGACCCGCCGGAACCCTCGGGCAGCCGCTGGTCCCGGGCGGTCAGCCGCTGGTGCTGCTGCTGGCCACGGCGACAAGGGCCGAGGGCATCCGGTCCCAGTATCGAATCGACGTCGTCTGCGCGGCCCAAAGTCGTCGGTCGGCGGACGCCCCCTTCGGCCCGGCCGATCCAGCGGCCCGGATACCGCCGGTCGCATCGGCGCGCAGCAGCAGAGCGGCGTCGACCTCAGCGCCAGTGGGTGAGCGTGGAAAGACGCCGCTCGTACTCCTCGTCGTCGATCTCGCCGGCGGCGTAGCGCTCGCGCAACCTGTCCCGCGCGGTGTCACCGCCGACGGCGGCGACGCCACCCTGCCCCGTGCGCAACCGGCGGTAGACCGACACGCCGCCCACAACGGCCAGCCCGAGCAGCGCGACGACGATGACGAGGAACAGGACCATCCACAGCCCCATCCCCGCCGTCATTCCGTCCATCATCATTCCGTCCATCATGTTCATGACCTCCTCAACGGTCGTACCGGGTTCGTGCGGATGCAGGGATGTCGCCACCGCGGCTGCGACAGAAGTCGCGGTGTGGCGTGACCGGGGCCGAATGCGTCGGCCGTGTCCCGGTCACAGGTCGCCGGGATGGACCGTGCCCAGCAGGCGCCCGTCCGGGTCGGCGACGATCGCGTAGGTCAAGCCCTTGTCGGTGAGCCGGTCCTTGATCGCGGCGGCGGGTTCGTTCGGGCGCAGCGTGGACGGCCCGGCCTCCATCACCTCGCCCGCCGCCCGATCGGGATCGGCGGCGTCCAGGGCCGCCGCCCGCAGCCGACCGAGCAGGGTGCCATCGGCGGTGGTGACCAGCGCGAAGCGGTGCGAGGATCGGGAGACCCGTGCCCGGACCTGCGAAATGGGCTAGTCCGGCCGGTCGGTGGTCACCTCTTGGCGCTGGTGCCGGCCGATAGTCTACGTGTCGGCGTCGGTTCCTTCGACCGGCTGGTTGCGGGCGAGCCAGTCCACCTTGCCCGGCACGTAATCGTAGACCTGGGAGAAACCGAGCGTGGCGAGCCGGCACGCGGCTCGTGG
>JBQTJE010000198.1:0-11336 GCA_052387455.1 Pseudonocardia sp. | reverse complement strand
TGAGCTCGTCGAGCTGCACCGCGACCCGGTGCGCGCGGCGCAGCAGCGCGGGCGAGCGGTCCCCGCGCGCCCACCGGCACTGCACGAGCAACAGCTCGCTGCGTGCCGCCCACAACCGCCGCCGCTGGCGGCGGAACAGGAGCAGCGCGTCGAGGCAGCGCTGCTCGGCGGCGTCGAGCGCGCCCGTCTCGTACGCCGCGAGCGCCGCGGAGTGCAGCAGCTCGGCGCGCCGCGTGGCCGAACCGCGCAGGGCCTCGATGCGCGCGACCGCGCCGTCGGCCTCGGCGAGGGCCTCACGGGGCAGCCCGGCCGCGAGCAGCGTCGCGCACGTGTTGACGTGCAGCTCCGGCTCGAAGACCCCCAGCTCGTCCACCGTGCGCCGGGCCGTGTCGAAGAAGGTGAGCGCCGCCGGCAGGTCCCCGCGCGCGAACGCCGTGGCGCCGCGTTCCAGGCGGGCGGTAGCCAGCTCGAGCTGCTGGCCGGTGCGGGCGTGGAGCACCTCGCAGCGGGCGTAGTCGCGGTCGGCGAGATCGACCGCGCCGAGCGCGAGGTGCGCCGCCGCACGATGGGCGTACGCCCGAGCCAGCCAGACGAGATCAGCACTCCCACGCAGCAGCACGACGGCCCGGCGGGCATCGTCGAGCATCTCGGAGTTGCGGCCGAGCAGCCACGAGACGTTGGCCCGCCGCACGAGATGACGGGCGGCGGACTCACCACCGCTGCCGCGAACGACCTCGTCGAGCATCGACAGCCCGCGCCGCGGCTGGCCGGACATGACCAGCGCGACGCCGAGGCTGGCGCGGACGTCGGTGGCGCGCGGCTCGTCCCCGGCTCGGCGCGCGAACCGCACCGCCTCGCGCAGGTGCGAGATCGCCTGGTCGATGTCGCCGAAGTCGCGCAGCACGATGCCCGCGGCCTGGTGGGCGACCGATGCGACCCGGGCGGTCGGCTTCGCCGCCAGCACGTCGAGCGCGGCGGCGAGCGCGTCGGTGGGCCGGGCCAGGGCCAGGGCCAGCAGCGCATCCGGGTCCGGCGCCTCCCGACCGGCGACCGCCGGGACCCCGGACACCGCGCCGACGGTAACGAACCGCCATGGGGACGTCGAGTCCCCGGGGACCGAGGGGGAACAGATGGACCAACGGCTCGTGGACCAGATCCAGCTCGTCGTGGACGCGCTCCCGGAGGCTGCGGCGTACCCGCCCGACTGGCGCGACACCGGCGTCGTCGAGTACCTCTACCGGGAGGGCTGCCTGCTGGCACGTGATCCCGACGCGGCGCTCGCGGTGGGTGCGGTCGCCAGGGAGCTGGGCCTGCGGCCGATCGACCCCGACGACCCCGACGACGCCGACGCGGCGGCCCGGGCCCGGGGCGGCGACGTCCCGGACGGCCGGATGCTGGGGGAGAGCGCCTTCCAGGGCCTGACCCGGCTGCGGTACCGCCGCGCGGGCGACGACGACGCGCGGGCCGGCGTTCCGGACCTGCTGGCCCGGCTCGACGAGCCGCAGTTCGGGGGGATCGGCACGGTGCGTCCCGAGTCCGTGCTGTACGTCTGCCCGCACGCCTGCCCGGCCACGGAGCCGATGGAGGTGCCCGAGGCCACCGACACGCCGTTCCCGGCCCCGCCGGTCGACTGCGGCTGCGCGCCCGCCTGCGACGGCGAGGACGTGCTCGTGTCCGTCGTCGACACCGGGTGGATCGAGGCCGCCGGGCGGCGCCCGTGGCTGCACGGCGTCCGCGGCGATGTGGAGAACCCGTGGAAGCCGGGGGAGCAGCAGCCGCAGGAGGAGGAGCGCGAGATCCGCGACTACGGGGGGCACGGCACGTTCGTCGCCGGATGCGTCCGGGTGACGGCGCCGAAGGCGCAGGTGTACGTCGACGGGGCGCTGGTGGCCGCGGGCGCGGCGTACGAGACCGATCTCGTGAACCAGCTCGCCCAGGCTCTCGACCGGAGCCCGGACGTGGTGGTGTTCACGTTCGCGACCCGCACGCGGCTCAGCCTGTCGCTGCCGGGTTTCGACGCCCTGTACGAGTCGGTCATCCGCCCGCGCAAGGGCCTCGTCGTCCTCGCGCCGGCCGGCAACGACGGCGTGCGGGACGTCATGTGGCCCGCGGCGTACCCGTGGGTGGTCTCGGTGGGTGCGCTCGCGGCCAACTGGCGCCAACGCGCGAGCTTCTCCAACTTCGGCGGCTGGGTCGACGTCTACGCGCCCGGCGACGGGCTGGTCAACGCGTTCGCCACCGGCACCTACACCTGCCGCGAGCACCCCGACACAGGTGTCGAGCGGGTCTTCCGGGGCATGGCGCGCTGGAGCGGCACGTCCTTCTCCACCCCGCTCGTCGCGGGCATGGTCGCGGCGCGGATGTCGCAGACCGGGGAGAACGGTCAGCAGGCCGCCGCCGCCCTGCTCCGGCTCGCGCGCTCGCAGACGATCCACGGGGTCGGCCCGGTGCTGCTGCCAGGGCAGGCGTGCGACGACGCCGGCTGAGCAGCACCGGCCGGGCTCGCAGGGCCGCACGAGCCCGGCAGCGGTGGACGTCAGCCCGCGGCCGACGGGAACCGCGGCGGGCGCTTCTCGCGCAGTGCCGCGCACCCCTCGACGACGTCGGGGCCGAGGAAGGTGAGCATCTCGTAGGCGGCGGACTGGTCGAAGGTCGGACCGGCGGCGCGCAGCCAGTTGTTCAGCGACCGCTTGGTGAGCCGGATCGCCTGCTGCGAGCCCAGCGCCAGGCTCTCGGCGATGCGCAGCGCCTCGGGAAGCACCTCGTCGCGCGGCAGCGCCTTGGCGACCATGCCGATCCGCTCGGCCTCGGCGCCGGTGAGCATCTCGCCGGTGAGCAGGTGGTAACGGGCCTTGGCCATGCCGGCCAGCAACGGCCAGATGATCGCGGCGTGGTCGCCCGCGGCGACCCCGAGCTTGACGTGGCCGTCGCCGATGCGGGCGTCCTCGGCGCAGATGGCGACGTCGGCGAGCAGCGCCGCCACGGCTCCGGCGCCCACCGCGACACCGTTGATCGCGGAGACGATCGGCTTGTCGCAGTTGATCATGTTGTAGACGAGGTCGCTCATCTCCGTGAGCATGTGCGACACCCGGTCGTAGTCCCCGGCCATCCGCTCGACCATGGCGAGGTCGCCGCCCGCGGAGAAGGCCTTGCCCGCCCCGGTGATCACCGCGACCCGGGTCCGCGGATCGGCGGCGACGTCGGTCCACACCCGGGTGAGCTCGGTGTGCATCTGCTCGTCGGCGGCGTTGTACTTCTCCGGCCGGTTCAGGGTGATCAGCGTGACGCCGTGCTCGCGGCGCTCGATGTTCAGCTGCGTGTAGTCGTCCAGGCCCACGTGCACTCCCTCGTCTCGGATCCGGCGCCCTAGTCTCCGTCACGAGGCGGCACCGGCAGCGACGGAGGGCGAGCGCATGGATCTCGACGGCAGATCGGCACTGGTCACGGGCGCGGCGTCGGGGATCGGGCGGGCGATCGCGGTCGGGCTGGCCGCTGCGGGCGCGACCGTCGCCGTCGTCGACCGGGACGCCCAAGGCGCGGCCGAGACGGTCGCGACGATCGGCCCGGCGCGGGCGTCGGCATACCTGGTCGACCTCGCCGACGCGCCGGGAATCCTGCGGCTGCGCGACGAGGTCGTGGCCGCCCGCGGCCTGCCCGACGTCATCGTCAACGCCGCCGGGTTCGACCGGGTCGAGCCGTTCCTGGACAACGACGACGCGCTGTGGGAGGCGCTGGCCGCGGTGAACTTCCTCGGCCCGGTGCGGCTCACGCACGCGTTCCTGGAGCCGATCGTCGCGGCCGGGCGGCGGGCGAAGATCGTCAACATCGCCAGCGACGCCGGGCGGGTCGGCAGCTCGGGGGAGACGGTGTACGCGGGCACGAAGGGCGGGCTGATCGCGTTCACGAAGTCGCTGGCCCGGGAGATGGCCCGGCACCGGATCAACGTCAACTGCGTGTGCCCGGGCCCCACGGACACCCCGCTGTTCGCCACGCTGCCCGAGAACCTCCGCGCGGGGCTGGTGAAGGCGATCCCGTTCCGGCGGCTCGCCGCGCCCGAGGAGATCGCCGACGCGGTCCTGTTCTTCGCGTCGAGCCGCTCGGACTACGTCACCGGGCAGGTGCTGAGCGTCAGCGGCGGTCTGACGATGGCGGGCTGACGGCCGTCACGGGTCCCGGCGCAGCGCCACCAGCACGCGGCGCAGCGCGGCCAGCCGGGCCGGGCGCAGGTCGGCCAGCGCGTCGAGCGCGCACTCCGGATCGGCGGGCGGGCCGCGGGCCCCGCAGCGGCGGGGGCAGTCCTCGACCGGGGCGGCGAGGGCGCCTAACGCCGCCACCACGTCGTCGGGGGGGCCGTGCGCGAGGCCGAACGACCGCACCCCGGGGGTGTCGACGATCCAGCCCGGGCGTGCACCCGGAAGCGGCAGCGCCACCGCCGCGGTGGTGGTGTGCCGTCCCTTGCCGACCCCCGACACCACCCCGACGGCCCGGGCAGCGCCCGGCAGTAGCGCGTTGACCAGCGTCGACTTGCCCACCCCGGAGTGCCCGATGAGCGCCGACACCCGCCCGTCCAGGGCCCGCGCCAGCTCGTCGACCGGCCCCCCGAGCCGGGTGACGACGACCGGCAGGTCCAGCTCCGCGTAGTGCGCGGCGAACGGCGCCGGGTCGGCCAGGTCGGCCTTCGTGAGGCACAGCAACGGCACGAGCCAGCCGGCGTAGGCGGCGGCGAGGCAGCGGTCGACGAACCCCGTGCGCGGGACCGGGTCGGCCACCGCGGTGACGATCACGAGCTGCTCGGCGTTGGCGACGACGACGCGCTCGTAGGGGTCGGTGTCGTCGGCGGTGCGGCGCAGGACGGTGGCGCGGTCCCGGACGCGGACGATGCGGGCGAGCGTGTCGGGCGCCCCGGTGAGGTCGCCGACCAGCCCCACCCGGTCGCCGACGACGATCGGCGTGCGGCCCAGCTCGCGGGCCCGCATCGCGGTGACCGGCGGGCGGGCCGGGTCGGCGTCGGGGGCGCACGTCCCGCGGCCGCGGTCGACGACGGTGACCATCGCGGCCTGCGCGTCGGCGTGCTCGGGTCGGCGCTTGCTGCGCGGGCGGCTGCCCCGGCGCCCGGGGCGGACCCGGACGTCGGACTCGTCGTACTCGCGCGCGCTCAGGCGCTCGCCCCGGCCGGCCCGTCCCCTTCGACCAGCGCCGCCCAGCGCGCCGGAAAGTCCGGGATCGTCTTGGACGTGCAGGCGACGTCGTCGACGGTGACGCCGGGGACCACCAGCCCGATCAGCGCTCCGGCGGTGGCCATCCGGTGGTCGGCGTAGGCGTGCCACGGGCCGGCGCGCAGCGTGGCGGGCCGGATCGCGAGCCCGTCGTCGGTCTCCGTCACGTCGCCGCCCAGCGCCGTGAGCTCGGCGGCGAGCGCGGCGAGCCGGTCGGTCTCGTGGCCGCGGATGTGCGCCACACCCCGGATCGTCGACGGGGTGGTGGCGAGCGCGGCCAGCGCGGCGACCGTGGGCGTCAGCTCGCTCGCGTCGCGCAGGTCGACGTCCACCCCCCGCAGCTCGCCCGGCCCGCGCACGGTCATCCCGGCCCCGCCGGGCGTCACCGTGGCGCCCGCCTGGTCGAGCACCGACAGGAACTCCGCCCCCGGCTGCGTGGAGCCGGCAGGCCAGTCCGCGACCGTCACCTCCCCGCCGGTGAGCGCCGCCGCGGCGAGGAACACCGCGGCGTTGGACAGGTCCGGCTCGACCGTCCAGGCGCGGGCGGCGATCGCGCCGGGGGCGACCCGCCAGGTGTTCGGCTCGTCGTCGCAGACCCGCACCCCGGCCGCGCGCAGCATCGCGACGGTCATGTCGATGTGCGGCAGCGACGGCACCGGTTTCCCGTCGTGGTGCACGGTCACGCCCCGGTCGTAGCGGGCCGCGGACAGCAGCAGCCCCGACACGAACTGCGACGACGCCGACGCGTCGATCACGACGTCGCCGCCGGGCAACGTGCCGGCGCCGTGCAGCGTGAACGGCAGGCCGTCGCCGTCGATCCGGGCGCCGAGGGCGCGCAGCGCGTCCAGCACCGTGCGCATCGGGCGCTCGCGGGCGCGGGCGTCGCCGTCGAAGCGCACCGGTCCCCGCGCGAGCGCCGCCGCGGGCGGGACGAACCGCATCACGGTGCCGGCCAGCCCGCAGTCGACGGTGCCGCCGCGCAGGCCCGCGTACCGGCCGACGTCCACCTGCTCCCCGCGCACCTCGACCGGCACGCCGAGCGCCCGCAGCGCGCCCACCATCAGTGCCGTGTCCCGGGTCTGCGGCGCCCCCGACACGCCCGCCGGCCCCCCCGACAGCGCCGCCAGCAGCATCGCCCGGTTCGTCACCGACTTCGACCCCGGCACGGACACCGTCCCCCGCACGGGCGTCGCGGCGTGCGGGGCGGGCCAGGGCCGGGTCACGGCGCCATGATGGCGCACGCCCCCCGGCCCCCGCGCGTGCGGCGCCGTCCGGCGGTCGCGGTCGCCGTCAGCGGCCGTCGGTGGTTGCAGCAAAGCCACTTTCACGCCACCAGATGGCGTGAAAGTGGCTTTGCTGCCAAACCCGCCGCTGCTGGCACCATGGACCACATGTGCGGCCGCTACGCCTCGATCAAGGCCCCCGCCGACCTGGCGGGCGAGTTCCGCGCCGTCGACGCCACCGGCGACGCCGCCGTCGTGGACTTCAACGTCGCGCCCACCAAGCAGGTGGTCGCGGTCGTCGAGCGCCACCCGCGCGACGCCGACGGCACGCCGGACCCCGACCGCACGCAGCGGTCGCTGCGGATGCTGCGCTGGGGGCTCGTGCCGTCCTGGGCGAAGGACCCCAAGGGCGGCGCCCGGATGATCAACGCCCGGGCGGAGAGCGCGCGCGAGAAGCCCGCGTTCCGCCGGGCGATGGCATCGCGGCGCTGCCTGCTCCCGGCGGCGGGCTGGTACGAGTGGCAGCGCGGCCCCGACCACAAGCAGCCCTACTACACGAGCTACGCCGACGGGTCGTCGCTGGCCATGGCAGGGGTGTGGGAGTTCTGGAAGCCGAAGCAGGACCCGGACGGCGAGTACCCCGACGGGCTGCTCACCTGCTCGGTGCTCACCACCGACGCGGTCGGGCCGCTGGCGCAGGTGCACGACCGGATGCCGCTGATCCTCGCGCCCCCCACGTGGGACACGTGGTTGGACCCGGACCTTGCGGCCACGGACGACACCCTCGCGGCGCTGCTCGCTCCGCCGTCCGACGAGCTGGTGGCGCGGTTCGCGCTGCGGCCGGTGTCGCCGCTGGTCAACAGCGCGCGCAACAACGGGCCGGAGCTGGTCGCGCCGATGGCGCCGGGCGAGGTCGCCGAGCCGTTGCAGCTCGACCTGCTCGCCGGGCCCAACCCCGCATGACGGCGCGGCGGCCCACGGTCGAGGTCGGTCCGTCCGCGGCGCCCGCGCACCCCGGGCCGGCCGCGAGCAGCGTGCCGCCCGCGCAGCCGCCGCCCGGCCCGGACGTCGCCGAGGTCGCCACCCCGCACGGTCCTGCGCGCATCACCGTGCACCGGTCCGGTGGCCGCGGCGCGCTGCTGCTCGGGCACGGCGCCGGCGGCGGGATCACCGCGCCCGACCTGGTCGCCGCCGCCGAGGTCGCCCGTGCCGCGGGTCTGCACACCGTGCTCGTCGAGCAGCCCTACCGGGTGGCGGGCCGGCGCAACGCGGCGCCGATCGCCCAGCTCGACGAGGCGTGGCTGGCCGTCGTCGCGCACGTGCGGGAGACGGTGCTCGACGGGCCGCTCGTGTTCGGCGGCCGCAGCTCCGGCGCCCGCGTGGCGTGCCGGACCGCCATTGCCGGGGGTGCGGTGGCCGTCCTCTGCCTGGCGTTCCCGCTGCACCCGCCGGGCCGCCCCGAGAAGACCCGCCTGCCCGAGCTGGATGCCCCCGACGTGCCGGTGCTGGTGGTCCAGGGCGCCCGCGACGCGTTCGGCGTCCCCGACCGGGCGCCGGGCCGCGCGCTGGTGGTGCTGCGCGGTGACCATGCGCTGAGGTCCGACCGCCCGGGGCTCGTCGCGGCGCTCATCGACTGGTTCGACCGTATCCCCTGATCATCGCCGGTGGCGGCGTCCCGTCCGGCCCGCGCCGTCGTTGAACCGCTCGACATGGCGACCTCGAAAGCTGGTCGCGGGCGATCGAGGGGAGCCGGCGTGGCACAGACCTCCGCCGGTGGGCCCGGCGCCTCTGGCGGGGCCGCGCAGCCCGGCTCGCCGCACCTGCCAGGCCGGCCGCACCCGCAATCCCCGTCGCACCTGCCGGCCCCGCCGCGGCCGCGGCACCGCGCCGCCGTCCTGGTCGTCGCGCTGCTGGCCGCGCTGCTCGGCGCGGCCGACACCGCGCACGCGGCGGCGGGTTACACGGTCCTGCAGCTCAACATCTGCAACAGCGGCTTCTCCTGCACGGTCCCGGACACCGCTCGGCGCGCCGGCGAGCTGGTCGCGGCCCGCCGCCCGGCGGTGGTCACCGTCAACGAGGTCTGCGCGTCGGACCTCGCCGCCATCAGAGCCCTCACCGGCTACGACGGTGTCTTCGCGCAGTCGGGCGACCAGACCTGCCGGGACGCGTCCGAGGGCAGCGCCGGCTCGCCCTACGGCAACGCGGTGCTGTTCCCGCCGGGCACGGCGATGAGCGGGTACCGGTTCGTGGAGTACCGCGAGCAGAACCAGGCCACCGAGCGGCGGACGCTGGCCTGCGCGACCGGCGACGGCGTGACGGCGTGCGTCACCCACCTGACCTGCGACACGTCGGTGCCGGCGCTGCGGGACGAGGATCTCGGCGTCCGGCTCGGGCAGGCTGCCGAGATGCGCGCGGTGGTGGGTGACCTCGCGCGGCACGGCTCGACGGTCCTCGCCGGCGACTGGAACCTGCCCGCCGCCGACGCCCGGGGGTACGTCCCCGACGGCATGGCCGGCACCGACGACGGCAGCGTCCAGCACGTCGCGGCGACCTCGGCCGACTTCCGGATCGCCCACACGAGCGTTCTGCCCCTGGACTGGACCGACCACCCGGCCCTGCTCGTCGGCTACACGCGGGTGGATCGACCGCTCGGTGGCTCATCCGAGGTCGTGCTGGCGCGCGCCGAGCAATTCGTCGGTGTCCCGCTCAGCCGGCCGCGATCGGGGCGACCGTCGCCCCGGTGAGCCGCGCCAGCTCGCCCGGCGCGAGCTCGACCTCCAGGCCGCGCCGCCCCCCCGAGCAGAACACCGTCTCGAACCGCTCGGCCGAGGAGTCCAGCACCACGGGGAGCCGCTTGCGCTGCCCCAGCGGCGAGATCCCGCCGGCGACGTATCCGGTGGCCCGCTCGGCGGCGGCGACGTCGGCCATCCGCGCGCGCTTCCCGCCGACGGCCGCGGCGAGGGCCTTGAGGTCGAGCGTGGCCGACACCGGCACCACGCCGACGGTCAGGGTCCCGTCGACGTCCGCGACCAGCGTCTTGAACACCCGCGCCGGGTCGAGCCCGAGCAGCTCGGCGGCCTCCGGCCCGTACGCCTGCCCGCCGCCGTGCGGGTAGGAGTGGATGCGGTGGGCGACCTTCTGCCTGCCGAGCAGCACGGTCGCGGGGGTGCCCTGTCCTGCCACGCGCGTCACCCTAGGGAATCGGGCACCCGCACCCGGTGTTGACACCGAGCGTGACGCACGTAGTGATGGACCGTCCGCCGGGCCGCCCGGCGCGCGGGCGCGTACGCTCGACCGGTCCCTCGGTCGCTCGCGCCATGCCGGCGACCGTCTCCGAGGCCGTCGAGCACGGCCCGGTCCGGCCCGAGAGGAGCGCGGTGCCCGGCACCCCGGTGACCACCGGCCCGAACGAACCGACCCGCCACGCCGTCCCCGCGTCGACACCGGCCGCCGAGCAGACCCCCGAGCAGGCGCTCGCCCAGGAGCAGGAGTCCGCGGCCGAGCGGGCCGCGCGGTTCGAGCGCGACGCGATGCCGCTGATCGACCAGCTCTACGGCGCGGCGCTGCGCATGACGCGCAACCCGGCCGACGCCGAGGATCTCGTGCAGGAGACGTTCCTCAAGGCCTACGCCGCGTTCGGCACCTTCCGGGCGGGGACGAACCTGAAGGCCTGGCTGTACCGCATCCTCACCAACACCTACATCAATGGCTATCGCCGCCGGCAGCGCCAGCCGTTGCAGTCGCCCACCGACGAGATCACCGACTGGCAGATCGCCCAGGCCGGCGAGCACACGTCGCAGGGTCTGCCGTCGGCGGAGGCGGAGGCGCTGGACCGGCTGCCCGACGACGCCGTCAAGACGGCACTGCAACGACTGCCCGACGACTTCCGGATGGCCGTGTACCTCGCCGACGTCGAGGGGTTCGCCTACAAGGAGATCGCCGAGATCATGGGCACGCCGATCGGCACCGTGATGTCGCGGCTGCACCGGGGCCGCCGCCAGTTGCGCGACATGCTCACCGACACCGCGCGCGAGCGCGGGTTCCTGCGCGGGGAGGCCCGGTCGTGAGCTGCGGCGACCCCCACGAGACCGACTGCGCCGAGGTCCTCGCGCAGGTGTGGCTCTTCCTCGACCAGGAGTGCGACCAGCAACGGCGCGCGCTCCTCTCCCAGCACCTGCACGAGTGCGCGCCCTGCCTGGCCCAGTACGGCATCGACGAGGCGCTGAAGCGGCTGCTGGCCGCCAAGTGCGGCGGGGAGCATGCTCCCCCGGAGCTCAAGGAGCGGCTGCGCCGCCAGATCCGGGTTGCGGTGCTGGAGCAGGCGGAGGTCACGGTCGAGCGCGGCCCGGACGGCACCACGGTCGAGGTGCGCACCACCCGCATCGAGCGCCGCGGCTGACGTCCGGTCCCCGATGGCAGCAAAGCCACTTTCACGCCACCAGATGGCGTGAAAGTGGCTTTGCTGCCACCGGGGGCGCGCTCAGGCGTTGGGGCGCTTGCCGTGGTTGGCGCTGTTCTTCTTCCGGGCCCGCTTCTTGCGTCCACGTCGCGACATGGGTTCCTCCTGGCTGCTCGGTGCTGTCCTGGTCGGTGCTGTGCTCGATTCACCGCCGAGTGTCCCACCCGACCGCGGTCGGCCCGGGCGGCGGCCCCGGCGTGCGACGATCGGACCCGATGTCCACGCTGAGCGAGCTCCTCGCCGCCCACACCCGCCTGCCGGCCGGCGCCGTCGCGCACCTGCAGCGCGTCGTCGCGGAGTGGCAGTTGCTCGCGGACATGTCGTTCGCCGACTTCCTGCTCTGGGTGCCGGTCCTGCAGGGGACCGTCGACCGGGAGCGAGCCGAGCCGAGCCGATCGTCCGGCCGGCCCGACCACGTACAGGGCGGCGCGCCGGGGC
>JBQTJE010000197.1:0-10699 GCA_052387455.1 Pseudonocardia sp. | reverse complement strand
CTCGCGTCGGCGTCGAAGGCCTTCCGCAGCCGCGCCGGGGCCTTGCGCCGCCACGCCTCGACCAGCAGCTCGACGAGCTGCGCGCGCTGCACCCGCTCCAGGTCGACGAGGATCGCGCCGTACCCGTCGTAGTGCGGGGTCGTGGTGAACGCCGGGTCGCCCGACGCGAGCAGCGCGGCCTTCTCGTCGAGGTCGCACATCACGACCAGAAGGGGTGGGCGGGGGTCGTCGCGAGCTTCGGTCCGCAGCCTTGCGAAACCCTTGCCCTGCACCTTCAGCGACGGGGTGTGGAACCAGGTCGACTCCGCCACCTCCGGCAACCCGCGCGCGATCTCGACAACGTCGTCCCAGGTCGGCATCCGACCAGCGTGGCGGGTCGCGGCGGCGGTGTCGTGGACGAAACGGAGACCGTTCGTCGTGTCGGGAACGCGGACTCGTCGTGTCGGGAACGCGGACTCGCGGTGTCGGGAACGCGGACTCGCGGGCTAGGGGGCGACGATGTCGGTGGGGGCGATGGTGGGGTCCGGCTCGGGGTCGGGCTCGGGCGGCGGCGACGTGACCGACGGCTCGGGCTCGGGCTCCGGGGGCGCGGAACTGGTCGGCGGCGGGGTGGAGGTGGGCGGGGGGCTGCTGCTCGTGGGCGCGGGGTCGCGGGTGGCGGGCGGCCGGGTGCTGGTGGCGGGCGGGGGCACGTCGGTGGCGGCCGGGACCTCGCTGGTCGGGACCTCGTTGCCGCCCCCGCCGCCGAACGCCAGCATCGCCAGTACGACGACGAGCGCCGCGACGAGGGCACCGATGCCGACGTACAGGCCGGCGGGCGTGCGGCGCCGGGGCTCGTCGTCCTCGTAGTCCCAGTCGTCCTCGGCGTAGACCGGTTCGGGACGCTGCGCCGCGCGCCGCGGGACGGGCTCGACGCCGCCGGACGGCGTACCCGCCCGGTACGGCTGGGTGCCCGCGCCGTGCGGAGCGCCGCCGGGCTGGATGCCGTAGGGCCCGGACTGCGTTCCCCCGAGTGCACCGCCGCCGGGCGCGAAGCCACCGGGCGGGGTGCCCGCGCCGCCGCCCGCCAGCGGCTGGTGCCGGGGCCGCGGCGGTGGCGCGCCGGCTCCCGCGAGACCCGCCGCGCCGGCTCCCGCGAGACCTGCCGCGCCGGCTCCCGCGAGACCCGCCGCGGCCGCTCCCGCCGCCCCACCCGGCCCGCCCGATCTCGCCCTGCCCGCAGCCCCGGCAGCCCCGGCCGGACCGGCGCCCGCTCCCGCCGCGCCGGCGGCACCGGCGAACCCGCCCGGCCGCCCGGCCCCGGCGACCGGACGCCCGGCCGCCGGCGCGGCCGGCTGCGGCGACACGGCCAGCGCCGCGCCCTTGGCGATGGCGTTCTTCGGGTCCGCGTCGACGGCGACGGGGCGCCCGAGCTGGTCGGACACCATCTGCGACACCAGCGGGATCCGGGACGAGCCGCCGACGAGCAGCACCGCGGTGAGCGCCTCGGGCGCGAGCCCCGCGGAGGAGACGGCGCGGCGCAGCGCGGACACGGTCTCCTCGATCTGCCCGCCGATCCGCGCCTCGAACTCGCTGCGGTGCATCCGCACCGACCCGCGGGTGCCGGGCAGCAGCACCGGGATGTTCGTCTCGGTGTCGGCGGACAGGGCCTCCTTGGCGTCGGTGCATTCCCGGCGCACCCGCGACACCGCGGAGAGCACCTCGGGGTCGGCGTCGTCGAGGCTGTCGAACGCGCCGGGCAGGCCTTCGCGGACGTGGTCGAACACGACCTGGTCGAAGTCGATGCCGCCGAGCCGCTCGATGCCCTCGGGCCGCCCGAGCAGGTCGAAGCCGGCGCCCCCGGCGGTCTTGCGCACGACCGCGGCGTCGAAGGTGCCGCCGCCGAGGTCGTACACGGCGATCGTGGAGTCGGGCTCGACGCGCTGGTTGGCCGCGTAGGAGACGGCGGCGGCCGACGGCTCGGGCAGGAACGTCACCGTCAGCCCCTGGCCGGCGAGCGCGGCACCCAGCAGGTCCTTCTTGTGCTGGCCCCAGGCGGCCGGGTGGGTGAGCGCGATGCGGGTGGCGGGCCCGCCCTCGCGCTCGGCGACCCGGTCGACGACCCAGCGCACCAGCCGCGCGGACAGTTCCTGCGCCGGCCACGGCCGCCCGCCGACGACGACGGGGGTGGGGTCGCCGATGCGCCGCTTGAACTCCCGGACGACCCGGTCGGGGTCGGTGACCGCGCGGCGCTCGGCGGCCTCGCCGACGAGCACGGTGCCGTCGGCGCCGAGGAACAGCACCGACGGGATGGTCGCGTTGCGCGTGCCGAGGGTGACGACCTCCGGCTCGCCCGACCGTCCGCCGCTGGTGCGGCAGACGGCGGCGGCCGTGAACGTCGTGCCCAGGTCGATTCCGAGCTGGTAGCTCATGGCTGGTTCCCTCCCCGACGCCTGCGCACGGGCGGACTGGTGGATATCGGCCTCCATGCTCCCGCGCGGGGGACCACCCGGCGCAACCACCCCGGCCCCCGTCCCGCGCGAACCCCCAATCCCCTAGTGGATCGGCGCGGTCCATCCCCGATGGCGCCCCGGCCGGGCAGTCGTAGGGTCGTCGGGGTCGGATGGTCCGGCGTGCGTGGAGAGGGGAACGGTCATGGCCGCGTCGATGTGGGAGGTCACCCGGTTGATCCTGGGCGAGCCCGGGGACGCCGCCGGGATCGCGCATGCGCACGGCTTCACGACGGCGCAGGTCGCGGACCTGCTGCCGCTGTTCGCCGACAACGTCACCGTGGCCTGGGACGGCGCCGGCGGCGCCCCGCCCGCGCCGTTCCCCGGTCCGGGCGAGACCCCGGAGGACCTCGCCGCCCGCTGGCTGGGCGAGCTGGGCGCCCAGCGTGCCGCGGGGACGCTCGACGTCGTCTCCTACGACTCGTTCGGGGCGGCCGCGTTCGGCCTCGACGGCGCCGACCCGGGCGTCGACCTGGACTTCGACGACGCCGGCCCGCCGACCGGGGCCTTCTCGCGGCCCGACGCGGCGGACCTGGGCGGGAGCGACGAGGGGTTCGGCGCCGGCCCGGCATCCACGACCGGCGACGACGAGCCGGACCGGGAGCCCGACGAGGCGCCGGACCGGGAACCCGACGAGGCGCCCGAGCCCGACCTCGACGACCCGTTCGACCTGGGGCCGGCCGCGACCGGCGGCCCGGACGGCGGCGTCCCGGCCGACCCCGACGCGGGGCCCGACCTCGACGACCCGTCCGACGGCGGCGCCGCGTTCGACTAGCGGGTTCACCCAGGGCACTTGACGACCCGGGGGGGGTGTGCAGCAGGCTGCACACCCCCCGCTATTTTGCGTACGTCCGGGTGATCCTGCTGCTCCGAGCGATCCCCGTACCCCCTAACCCGGGAGGCACCCCCTACCCCCCGGCGGCCGGAAGGTGAACTCTGGTCCATCCCCGATGGCCCGGACCGCGGGAGGCCATAACTTTCTCGGCATCAAGGAACTGCGGCACCGACAAAGCCGCAGACACGAGAACACCAACCACAGGAGACGATCACCATGGCTGACACCCTCGACGCCGCCGCTCTGGCCAACCTGCTCGACGACCTGATGGCGTGGCTCAAGGCGAACCCGAACGGCGACCTGGAGGACTTCGCGGCCGAGCACGACTGCTCGATCGAGGACGTCTCGGACTCGTGGAACACGTACTTCAGCGCCGACTTCAGCCGCAAGTACGACATCGACACCGAGTACAACCCGGGCCCGCCCCCGCACGGTGACCCGGAGGCCCTCAAGAGCTACATCGTCAAGGAGGTGAACACCTACCAGGAGTTCACCACCATCAACAACATCGAGGACAACTCCTTCAACCAGCAGATCATCGCCGGTGGCGACGTCAACCAGAACATCGACATCGACAACAGCGACAACATCGCCGACGACGGTGGCGTCGTGATCCGCGACAGCGAGCTCGACGACACCAACGTCGTCACCGGCGACCGCAACGTCGTCGACAGCGACGGCAACAACATCACCGGTGACGTCACGACCACCGCCGGCGAGGGTGGCCAGGCCGCCACCAACATCGGCTTCGGCGACGGCGACATCAACAACAACCAGCAGAGCGCCGAGGTCAACGTCACCAACACCGGCGACAACACCGGCGGCAGCGCCGACGGCACCGGTGGGGCCGGCGGGAACGCCGACGCCGACGCCGACGGTGGCCGCGGCGGTGCCGGTGGCGACGGTGGCGACGGTGGCGACCTCGACGACCCGTTCCTGGGTGTCGGTGGGGCCGCAGGCGACGGTGGCGACGGCGGCCGTGGTGGCAACGCCGACGCCGACGCCGACGCCGACGGTGGCGCGGGCACCGGTGGCACCGGTGGCGACGCCGGCAACGACACCGACGTGACGGTCAACTTCTGATCCAGCTCTGATCCCAGACCGGCCCCGGGCCCCCGGGGGGGCCCACACCGGGGGCGGGGGGCGGGTCTCGTCGTGTGCGGGCCGGGTCGCGCACTATCGTTGGGTCCGGGCGCGCCGCGGCGCGTCCTCCGGGGTGAAGGGAGGGCCGAACAGTGGCGGTGCCCGACGCGATCCAGCTCGTCGAGCTGGCCTTGAAGGCCACCAACGCCTACGGTCGCCCGGACCTGGCGGTGCGGCTGCAGCAGAGCCGGCGCAAGCTGGCCGACCCGGCGGTCCGCGTGCTGGTCGTGGGCGAGTTCAAGCAGGGCAAGAGCCAGCTGGTC
Source organism: Pseudonocardia sp. (assembly GCA_052387455.1). Classification (GTDB taxonomy): domain Bacteria; phylum Actinomycetota; class Actinomycetes; order Mycobacteriales; family Pseudonocardiaceae; genus Pseudonocardia. The sequence goes on along the minus strand of JBQTJE010000197.1, from coordinate 5,969 downwards.
AACGCGCTCGCCGCGGCGCAGGTCTGCCCCGTCGACGACGACATCGCGACCGCGGTGCCCACCGTCGTGCGGTTCGCCGAGAAACCGGTCGCCACGCTCGTGCGCGAGACCCCCGCCGCGCTCGGCGGTGCCGACGTGCTGGAACGTCCCGCGCAGCGCACGGAGGTCCCGATCGGGAAGCTGCGCGACCACGTCTCCGAGGCGGGCAACCCGGGCAACGCGCAGCGCCTGAGCTACGTCGAGGTGGGCCTGCCGCGCAAGGTGCTCGCCGACGGCCTGGTGCTCATCGACACCCCCGGCGTCGGCGGGCTCGGCTCGGCCCACGGCGCGGCCACCATGGCGGCGCTGGCCAACGCCGACGCCGTCCTGCTCGTCTCCGATGCCGCGCAGGAGTACACCAAGGCCGAGCTGGACTTCCTCGACGCCGCGATGCGGCTGTGCCCCAACGTCGCGGGCGTGCTCACCAAGACCGACCTCTACCCGCACTGGCGGCGCATCGCCGAGATCGACCGGGGCCACCTCAAGCGGGCCGGGGTGTCGGCGCCGCTGTTCGAGGTGTCGTCGTCGCTGCGGCTGGCGGCGCTCAAGGACAAGGACAACGAGCTCAACGTCGAGTCCGGCTTCCCGGCGCTGGTCACCTACCTGCGTGACGACATCGTCGCCCGGTCCGACCAGCTCGACCGCCGCTCCACCCGCCAGGACGTCCTCGGGGTGTGCGAGCAGCTCAGCTCGACGATGTCGGCCGAGCTGCTGGCCCAGGAGAACCCGCAGACGGTGGCGCAGCTCGTCGCCGAGCTGGAGGCCGCGAAGGGCCGGGCCGCGCGGCTCAAGGAGCGTTCCTCGCGCTGGCAGATCACGCTCAACGACGGCGTCACCGACCTGGTGTCCGACATCGACCACGACCTGCGCGACCGCATGCGCAGCATCCAGCGCGACGCCGAGGCGCTCGCCGACGACGCCGACCCGGCCGACGTGTGGGAGCAGTACGCCGCCTGGCTGCAGCGCGAGATCGCCACCGCGGCGTCGGCGAACTTCCAGTGGGCCACCGAGCGGGCGCACTGGCTGGCCGAGGTCGTCGCCGACCACTTCGCGTCCGAGGGTGGTGGGGTGCTGCCCCAGCTCAAGGTCATGCCCGACAGCTCCGGGCCGGCCCGGATCGAGGCGCTGGCCCGTCCGGACACCGAGGCCACCAAGACCGCCGACAAGGCGCTCGGGATGGTGCGCGGCGGCTACATGGGCGGTCTGATGTTCCTCATGCCGTTGAGTCTGATCCCGGGTATGCAGGTCGTCGCGGTCACCGCGGGCATCGGCGGGGCCCTGCTGCTCGGCGCCAAGCAGCGCAAGGACGACCGCAAGCGGGAGCTGCAACGCCGCCAGAGCGATGTCAAGGTCGCGGTCCGCAAGCACATCGACGAGGTGCAGTTCCAGGTCGGCAAGGACTCCCGCGACATGCTGCGGCGCACCCAGCGCACGCTGCGCGACCACTACACGGCGATCGCGGAGGAGTTGCACACCTCGATCACGCAGTCGGTCGACGCGGCGCAGAGCGCGCTGCGCACCACCGAGTCGGAGCGCAAGAAGCGGATCAGCGACCTGAAGGCCGAGATCGAGCGCGTCGAGATGCTCGCCGGCCGGGCCAAGCAGCTGGCCCTGACGGCATGACGAACCCGGGTTCCCCGCTCGGCCTGGCCGCGCGCGGCGTGCTCCGCCGCGCGATCGACGTCTACGCCGACAGCCCGCAGGCCGCGGGCTGGCTGCGCCACCACCTCGCCCGGTTCGACGAGCCGCTGCGGCTGGCGATCGCGGGGAAGGTCAAGGCGGGCAAGTCCACGCTGCTCAACGCCCTGGTCGGCGAGGACCTCGCGGCCACCGACGCCGGCGAGTGCACCCGGTTGGTCACCTGGTACCAGGACGGCCACGCGCCCAGCGTCACCCTGCACCCGCTCGGCGGCGGCAGCCCCCAGCAGCTGCGGATCCGCCGCGGCGAGCGCGGCCTCGCGATCGACCTGGCCGGGACCCCCGCGGAGAAGGTCGAGCGGCTCGTCGTCACGTGGCCGTCGTCGTCGCTGCGGGCCACCACGCTGATCGACACGCCGGGCATCGGGTCGCTGTCGGTGGACGTCTCCGCGCGCACCGCGGGCTTCCTCACCCCCGAGGACTCGCCCACCCAGGCCGACGCCGTGCTCTACCTGATGCGCCACCAGCACGCCACCGACGTCGGGTTCCTGGAGTCCTTCCACGACCAGGGTGTGGCGCGGGCGGCGCCGGTGAACACGATCGCGGTGCTCTCGCGGGCCGACGAGATCGGCGTCGGCCGGGTGGACGCGCTGCTGTCGGCGCGCAAGATCGCCGCCCGCTACCGCGGCGACGAGAAGCTGCGGGGGTTGTGCCAGACCGTCGTCGCCGTCGCGGGCCTGCTCGCGCACACCGGGCGCACCATGCGCCAGGACGAGTACCTGGCGCTGGTGGCGCTGCACGCGCTGCCGGCCGACCAGCTCGACCGGCTGCTGCTATCGGCCGACCGGTTCGTCCGCACCGCCACCGTCGATCGCCCGGACGCGGAGATGCGCGCCCAGTTGCTGGACCGGCTCGGGATGTTCGGCCTGCGGCTGTCGATGATGCTGCTGGGCCAGGGCGTCTCCGATCCCGGGAAGCTGTCGGCGGAGCTGGTGCGGCGCAGCGGCCTGGAGGAGTTGCGCGGCGTGCTCGCCGCCCAGTTCACCGAGCGCCGCGACCTGCTCAAGGCCCGCTCGGCGCTCATCGCCGTCGACCTCGTGCTGCGCCGCGAGCCCCGCCCGGCGGCCGCGCCGGTCGCGGCGGAGGTGGAGCGGATCCTCGCCGGCGCCCACGAGTTCGCCGAGCTGCGGCTGCTGTCGGACCTGCGGTCGCGGGTGGTGAAGCTGCCCCGCGAGCTGGTGGACGAGGCCGAGCGACTCCTCGGCGGCGACGGCGGCGCGGCCGCGAGCAGGCTGGGTCTGAGCGCCGACTCCCCGCCCCAGGAGCTGCGCGCCGCCGCGCTCGACGCGCTGGGCCGGTGGCGGCGGCGCGCGGAGAGCCCGCTGTCGAGCCGGGCCATGACCGACGCCGCCCGCGTCGTCGTCCGCAGCTGCGAGGGTGTGCTGGCGGGCCTCGGTCGCTGATCGTCCCATTTCCGTCCTTTGTGGAATTGCCGGTCAATGGGAACAGGGACTTTGTGAACGCGTCTTGAAAGTCTTTGTGTCCCCTGAAAGGAACCGCACCCGACGTGCCGGTGACGTCGTTAAACGTGTGCCGGCGACGGGCAGGAACCCGGCTGTCACGTCAATGGCGAACGTGTCGCGATGATCGTCGAATGCTCGCGACATGAAGAGAGAGGGACGCGAGTGTTCGAAGGTTTCAGCAAGTCGTTCATCAGCAATGCGATCAGCCGTAGCTCGGAGAACTCGGTGGACCGCCGCCGGTTCATGCAGGCCGCGGGCCTCGGCGTAGCGGGCGTGGCCGGGGTGGCGGGGGTGGGCGTGCTCGGCGCGACCACCGCGACCACCGCGTTCGCCAGCGGCGACAACAGCGACATCAACGATGCGCAGATCCTGAACTTCGCCCTCAACCTGGAGTACCTCGAGGCCGAGTTCTACCTGCGCGCCATCGGCAAGAGCCTGGACGCCGACGAGATCGACGGCACCGACACCCCCGGCGGGGTCACCGGCGGCAGCAAGGTGCCGTTCGAGACCAAGCTCGTGCGCCAGTACGCCGAGGAGATCGCCGCCGACGAGCGGGCGCACGTCAACTTCCTGCGCGCCGCCCTCGGCGCCGCCAAGGTCTCCCGGCCGAAGATCGACCTGAAGGACGCCTTCACCGCCGCGGCCACCGCCGCCGGGGTGATCAAGAAGGGCGAGACCTTCGACCCCTTCAAGGACGAGAACAGCTTCCTGCTGGGCGCCTACATCTTCGAGGACGTGGGCGTCACCGCCTACAAGGGCGCCTCGCCGCTGGTGAAGAACAAGACCTTCCTGGAGGCCGCGGCCGGCATTCTCGCGGTCGAGGCCTACCACGCGGGCCTGATCCGCACCGTCCTGCTGGCCCGCGAGCTGGAGGGCCCGGCGAACAAGATCTCCGACGCCCGCGACAGCCTCGACGGCGACACCGACCTCGACCAGGGCATCACCAAGGACGGCAAGGCGAACGTCGTCCCGGCCGACAAGAACGCGGTCGCGTTCTCGCGCAGCCCCGGCCAGGTGCTCAACATCGTCTACCTGAACCCGGGCTCGGTGGAGAAGGGCGGCTTCTTCCCCGACGGCGTCAACGGCGAGCTCAACCGCAGCGCCTGATCTTTCCGACGGCGCGACTCCGGGTGGACGGCGCACCCGGGTCGCGCCGTCGTCATGCCCGGGTCAGCCGCCCACCACCTGCCGCAGCTGCGCGAACAGCTCGCCGCGGCTGGCCGAGCCCAGGCGCTGGCGCATCCGGGCCACGTGGTGCTCCACGGTCTTCGCCGAGATGAACAGCTGCTCGCCGATCTGCTTGTACGTGAGCCCCTGGAGCACCAGCGCGGCGACCTCGCGCTCCCGCTCGCTGAGCGTGCCCGGGGCGTCGTCGAGCGCGGGCTGCGGCGCCGCGGCGCGGGTGGGGCGGGCCGCCGGCGTGTCCGCGGGCGCCGCGCCGGGCCCCTGCAGCGCGCGGGCGCAGCCGAGCAGCGTGGTCATGTCCCGGCGGTCGGTGGTGCGGATCGCGGCCTGGCCGGCCAGCCGCCCGCCCTCCCAGGTGAGCCCGACGGCGTGCAGCCCGCGGGCGGCGGCGTCGACCGCCGCGGCGTCGACGTCCCCGGCGAGCACCCGCATCCACTCCCCGCCCGCCGCGGCCAGGGCGGTGGCGTAGCGGCTGGACTCGGCCAGCTCGGCCAGTTCGCTCGCGTGCTGGCCGGCGGCGGCGCCGTCGCCCGCGGCGACCGCGGCCTGCAGGCACGACCAGTGCAGCGGCGCCGTCCACAGCGGGGGCGAGCCGAGCGCGCGCACGATCGTCCACGCCTCGTCCAGGTGCGGGCGCATCCAGGCCTGCTCACGCAGCCGCGCCGCGCCGACGAGCAGCTCACCCAGCGCGGGCAGGCCGTAGAGGTCCACGGGATGGTGGACGACGGCCTCGCGGGCCCGGCCCCACACGGCGTGCAGGGAGGCGAGGTCGCTGGCCCGCCGGGCGAGGGCGACCTCGAGCGCCGCCGCGAGCAGCTCGTCACGCGGGTCGAGCGGGCCGAGCGCGATCACCGCGTCGAGCGTGGTCCGGGCGGCGGCGCCCCGCTGCGCGGCGATCCACGCCCGGAGCAGGAGGTGACGGGCCGCGGTGGCGCGCCCGCCCAGATCGGCCGCGACCGCCGTGTCCAGGACCGAGCGGGCGACGTCGACGTCCCCGCTCTGCACGGCGACGAGCGCGGCCAGGGCGTGCGGAGTGTCGGGCAGCAACGCCGCGCGCCGTGACGACGTGAGCAGCGTGGCCGCGCGCGCCAGCTGCGACAGCGCGGTGCTCGCCTGGCCGGTCACCGAGTCGAGCACGCCGCGGGCGGTGAGGTCCTCCGCACCCGCCGACAGCGTGGGCGGCCGCGGAGCGGAACCGGGCGCGGCGGCGGCGGGGAGCAGCGCGCGGCGCGCGTCGTCGAGCGCGCCCACGCCGAGCAGCACCGGCACGGCCAGCACGGCATCCGGGGCCCCGGCGTCACCGAGCCAACGGTAGAGCTCGGCGCTGCGTCCCGGCAGGCCGCGGCGGACCAGCGCGGCCGCGGCGACCCGGCCCGCGCGCAGCAGGTCGTCGGTGCCCAGCTGCCCCGCCGCGGCGAGCGCCTCGTCGGCCCGGGCCAGCGCGTCGTCGAGCCGCCCGGCCAGCAGCGCGGCCTCGGCCCGTCGCGCGGCCAGCGTCACCGGCGGCGTCCCGGCGCCGGCGGCCGCGGCGTACAGCTCCTCGGCGTGCGCGGACCCGGTGCCCGTCGCGACGTCGGCGGCCGC
>JBQTJE010000196.1:0-9127 GCA_052387455.1 Pseudonocardia sp. | reverse complement strand
GGGGGGGGGCGGGGGGGGGGGGGGGGCGGGGGGGGGGGCCGGCCCCGGGCGCGCGCGCCCCCCCCCGCCCCGGTCGTTCGGACCGTTCAGTCGTCGGACTTCCCGCACGCGCACGCGCCGCCCTGCTGGCAGCCGCACGTGCAGCTCGAGCTGCAGCCGCAGTCCGCGTCCCTGGTCTCTGCCATGCCGAACCTCCTCGCATCGATGCGCACATGCGCATGAACGAGTGATCACGATACCGGCCGGAGGGCGGCACGTCACCTGGCGGAACAGCGGACCGCTGGTGTTCAGCGGCCGGTGCCCGCTGCCTGGTGTACCATCTTGCTTCGTGAGTACACACAGCCTCCGCAATCTTCGCAGCCACCTCGGCACCGTCGTGCGCGAGGTGGCGTACTCCGGGCATGAGGCCATCATCACCGACAACGGTCGTGAGGTGGCCGTCATCATCGGCATGGACGACTACGAGCGCCTGCACGAGCACGCCGACATCGCCGATGCCGTGCGCCTTCGTGAGTTGCGATCCACCGACATCCGGACGATGACGCTGGACGAGATGCTCACGCTCCTCGACGTGTCCGTGGACGAGGTCGCGAAGCAGGCAGGGTGAACGTCACTTTCCATCCTGATGTGTACAAGCAGCTCCAGCAGCTCCCCCGACCGGCCTTCGTCGCCGCGCTGAACGTGATCATCGGCCTCGCGCGGGACCCGCGCCCGGCGGGGGTAACGAAGCTGGTCGGCAGCCGCAGCGACTGGCGCGTTCGGATCGGTGAGTACCGGATCGTCTACGAGATCGACGACCGGAGCGCCACCGTGACGGTGATGCGGGTGCAGCATCGGCGCGACGTGTACCGCTGACGCCCGTCCCCTACCGCGCGGGGGTCGCGCTGTCGGCGGTCGCGCCGGCCGGGGTCGCGTTGAGGACGGCGAAGCCGGTGAGCAGCAGGCCGGCGCCGCAGCCGACGGTGAGCGCGGTGGTGGCGCGGTCGAGCGCGTAGGGCCCGGCGAACTCCAGCACCGCCCGGTGGAAGCCGGTGACGTCGAACGCCGTGAGCAGCAGTGCCAACCCGCCGGCCGCGGCGCACGCGGGCAGGCCGAGGGGGTGGCGGGCGACGACGAGGCCGGCCCCGGCGAGGCCGATCAGCCAGCACGCCACGCCCGGCCCGGCCGCGGCGAGGGTGGTGGCGAGGCCGGGGGGCACGCCGAGGTCGCGCACCGCGCCGACGACGTGCACGACGTGTGCGGCGACGACCAGCACCGTCACCGCCGCGACGCCCCGGGCGGGCGCGGAGCCCGGCCCGTGCTCGGTGGCGGCCCGGCCCAGCGCGACGGTGAGCAGTGCCGCCCCGAGCGTGAGCGACCACCACGGCACGGGGTCCGGCGGTGTGGGCGCGACCCGGTCGCCGGTCACGGTGACGGGAAGCCCGCCCACCCGCAGCGGGAGCGTCCAGGCGGGTGCGTCGACGCGGGGGTCGGCGAAGGCCGCGGACGTCCCCGGCGCCACGACCAGCCCGCCGTCGACGTGCACGGGCTCCGCGGTGCGGTTGTCCAGGCGCAGCCGCGTCCCGCCCTCGACGGCGGTGAGCGCGAGCCCCGCCACGGGGGGCTCCACCGAGAGCACGCGCGGCAGGTCGGCGCCCGGTACGCGGTGCTCCCCGCCGTGCGCGGCGGCGACCCCGGCACCGAGCGGGAGTGCCGCCACCGCCAGCAGCAGGCCGACGATCAGCCGACCGGCCACGTCAGCCGACGGCGGCCGGGGCAGGCCGCGTGGCCCGATGCACGAGCGCGGCGAAGACCAGCGCGAACGACGTCCACAGCACCACCTGCGCACCGAGCGCGGCGAGCCGGAAGTCGTAGAGCACGGCGGCCGGGAAGTCGGCGGGGGTCTCGGCGACGGCCGGCAGCAGCGCACCGATCAGCGCCATCGCGACGACGTACGCTCCCGCGCCCGCCAGCACGGCGTTCCACCAGCCGCGGGTGGCGGCCAGGCGCCGGGCCAGCGCGACCGCCGCGATCGCCGCGGCCACCGACAGCCCGAGCAGCACCACGTAGAGCATGGTGCGCAGCCCGATCGTGTCGTCGATGCTCGACGCGGGCGGGTTGGGCGGGAACTTCAGGAACGGCACCAGCACCGCGGCCACGAAGCCCACGAGCGCGACGGCGACGATGCCGCCGCGCACGCCGAGGCGCCCGAGCCGGCCGTGCGCCGACGCGTAGGTGAGCGCGAGCACGCCACCGATGACGACGCCGTGCACGAGGTAGGCCACGGCGAGCCCGATCGTGGACTGCACGCCCCGGCTCACCAGCGGCTCACCGCCGTCGGCCTCGCCGGCCGCGGCGGCCTGGGCCTCCTCGTAGGCGATGCCGCCGTCGAGCGCGGGTTCGCCGAACAGCCACGCGAACGCGCAGGCCAGCAGGCCGGCGACGAGGCCGGCGAGCATGCCGCGGACCAGCAGTGATCTGACCATGGTGGGCTCGCCGTCCTCGTTCGGGCGGATCAGTGGCAGGGGAATCAGTGGCAGGGGAATCAGTGGCAGGGGAAGCCGAGCAGGTGGCGGCCGTCGTGGACGAACTCGTGCAGCAGCTGCCCGGAGAACACCGCGGTGGCGCCCTGGTCCATGCCCACCAGGTAGAGCAGGGAGAGCAGGATGACCCCGGCGAACAGCGCCCACGGCGCCACCTCGCGCAGCGGGATCGGTGCGGGGACGGCCCCGGCGAACGGGGTGGGCTGGGCGACGGCCTGCGACATCGGGTGCTCCCGGACGGGTCGACAACTGATGAACTGCTCAGGTGAGTGTTCATTCGGGTGATGGGGGTGTCAATGGGTCCGGCACGACGGGTCACGTTCCTCACCCCGGCGCCGACGGCGGCGACCGCGCGGGCGGCGTTCCCGGCCGACGAGCCGCTCGACGACCGCGGCCGGGCCTGGGCGCGCGCCGGACGCGGTGGCCCGGGTCGCGCCGACCACGCGCAGCGGGGACCGGAGCGGGCCTGCGTGGAGACCGCCGCCGCGCTGGGTCTCGACCCGATCGCCGACCACGGGCTCGCCGACTGGGATCTGGGGCGCTGGGCAGGTCGCACGCTCGACGACGTGGCCACCGAGCACCTCGACGACGTGCGCGCGTGGCTGTCCGATCCGCTGGCCGCGCCGCACGGCGGCGAGTCGCTCACCGCGCTGCTGGCTCGCACGCAGGGCTGGCTCGCCACCCGCCCGCCCGGGCACACGCTCGCGGTCTGCGGCACCGCGGTGGTGCGGGCCGCGGTCGTCTCGGTGCTGGACGCGCCCGCGGCGGCGTTCTGGCGCCTGGACGTGGGCCCGATGACGCGCACCGACCTGCGCGGCGGACCGGACCGCTGGACGGTGCGCGTCACCGGTGCGGAGCTGCGGGGCGCGGCCGGCCGGTGATCGGCCGTGCCGTGACGGGGCGGTGGTCCCGTGCTCGCCCCCGCGTGCCCGACCTGCCACGATGAGCCACCGGTACGGCTCACCGGGTCAGGGAGGTGGCGGCCATGCGGCGGTTCGGCGACGGCCTGGCGGTGGGGCCCGACCTGGAGGGCGCGGCCGAGGTGGCGGTGGCGCAGGCCCTCGACCCCCTCGACGGGGCCACCCCCGACCTGGTCGCGATCTTCGTCGCCCCGGGCCGGCAGCGTCCCGCGGCGGCCGAGGCCGCGGCCCTGCGCGCCACCGGCCTGGCGGGCGCACGCACCACGATCGGCTCCACCGCGGGCGGCGTGATCGGCGACGGCCGCGGCGTCGAGCACGAGCCGGCCGTGGCGGTGTGGGCGGCGGTCCTGCCGCAGGTGCGGATCACGCCGTTCCGGCTCACCGCGGAGCGCGCCGACGCGGGGGTCAACGTCGAGGGCCTGCCCGCGGTGACGCCCGACGACCGCGTCGCGGCCGTGCTCGTGGACCCCTACTCGTTCCCGGTCGGCGGGTTCCTGGACCGCTGCAACAGCGTGCTGCCCGGGTTCCCGCTGGTCGGGGGCCTCGCGAGCGCCCCGGCCGGGCCCGGCGCCAACCGCCTTTTCCTCGACGGGAGGGTGCACGAGCGCGGCGGGATCGGCGTGCTGCTCGGCGGTGCGGTGGCCGCGCGGACCGTGGTGAGCCAGGGCTGCCGCCCGATCGGCCCGCCCATGATCGTCACCCGGGCCGAGCGCAACGTCCTGCTCGAGCTCGCGGGCCAGCCCGCCTACCAGCGGCTGGCCGAGATCGTGTCCGCGCTGCCGCCGCCGGAGCAGGAACTGGCCGCGCGCGGGCTGCACCTGGGCATCGCGATGAACGAGTACGCCGACGAGCACGGCCGCGGCGACTTCCTCGTCCGCGGCGTGCTGGGTGTCGACGACGCGTCCGGCGCGGTGATGGTGGGCGACCTCGTCGACGTCGGGCAGACCGTCCGGTTCCAGGTGCGCGACGCCGCCGGCGCGGGCGAGGACCTCACCGAGCTGCTCGGCGCCACCGGCGACCCGGCCCGCGGCGCGCTGCTGTTCTCCTGCAACGGGCGCGGCCGGGCGATGTTCGACAACGCCGACCACGACGTGCGCGCCGCCCTGGACGTCTTCGGCGGCGCCGGGATCGCCGGGTTCTTCGCCGCCGGGGAGATCGGCCCCGTCGGCGGGCGCAACCACCTGCACGGGTTCACCGCGTCGGTGCTGGCGTTCGCGTAACCCGGCAGCTCGCGCGCCCCGACTCGCGGGATGATCGGCGGGTGCGCCCGTTCCGGATCGACATCCCCGACGCCGAACTCGACGATCTCCGCCACCGCCTCGCCCGCACCCGCTGGCCCGAACCCGCGACCGTGCCGGGCTGGACCCAGGGCGTCCCGCTCGACTACGCCCGCGAGCTGTGCAACCACTGGGCCCGCGCCTACGACTGGCGTCGCTGCGAGGCCGAGCTGAACGCCCTCCCGCAGCTCGTCACGCCCCTGGACGGCGGCGGTCCGGACACCGTGGACGTGCACGTCCTGCACGCGCCCTCCCCGCACCCGGACGCGCTGCCGCTGCTGCTCACCCACGGCTGGCCCGGCTCGGTGGTCGAGTTCCTCGACGTGCTGCCCGCGCTCACCGACCCGCCCGACCCGCGCGACGCCTTCCACGTCGTCGCGCCGACGCTGCCCGGCTTCGGGTTCAGCGGCAAGCCCGCCGCGACGGGGTGGGGCGTGGAGCGGATCGCGCGGGCCTGGGCGCAGCTCATGGAGCGCCTCGGCCACGACCGGTACGGCGCCCACGGCGGCGACTGGGGGTCGATGGTCACCGCGGCGCTGGGCTCGCTCGCCCCCGCCGGGCTCGCCGGGGTGCACCTGACGTTGCCGCTGGCGCGCCGCCCCCGCGGCGCCGACCCGGCCGACCTTCAGCCTGAGGACCGCGCCGCGCTGGCCGACCGGGCCCGGTTCGAGACCGACGGCACCGGTTACTCGCGCCAGCAGGCCACCCGCCCGCAGACCCTCGGCTACGGGCTGACCGACTCGCCGGCCGGGCAGTGCATGTGGGTGGTCGAGAAGTTCTTCGAGTGGACCGACTGCGACGGCCATCCCGAGCACGTGATCGCCCGCGACCGGCTGCTGGACAACGTGATGCTCTACTGGCTGCCCGCCGCCGCGGCGTCGTCGGCGCGGATCTACTGGGAGAGCTTCGACGCCCGCGTCCTCGACCCGGTGCATGTGCCCGCAGGGGCGACGGTGTTCCCGCGCGAGCTGAACCGCGTGCCGCGGGCGTGGCTGGAGACCCGCTTCACCGACCTGCGCCACTACTCGCGCCCCGAGCGGGGCGGGCATTTCGCGTCGCTGGAGCAGCCCGCGGTGCTCGTCGAGGAACTCCGGGCGTTCTTCCGGCTCGTGCGCTGAACCTCCCGCGGGCCGGGCCCGTGAGAGGGGAAACGCCCGGGGCCCGGGCAGCGAGGAGTCGGACATGGGCTCGGACACCGGCACGGTCGTCGCGGGCGCGACGGTCGCCGGTACCGTCGCCGACCTGCTGCGACGCGCGCTCGCCGGCCCCGGCGTCACGGTGACGGTCGGCGGCGAGGCCGGCATCGGCAAGACCCACCTGCTCGACGAGCTCGCCGCGCTCGCCGCCGCGCGCGGTGTGCGGGTGCTGCGGGCCGGCGCCCACGTCGATCCCGGCGCGGTTCTCGCGGCCGTGCGGGCGGGCGCGGGCGGGCCGCGGGTCGTCCTGCTCGACGACGCCCAGTGGCTCGACCCCGCAGCCGCCGCCGGGCTCGACGCGCTGCTGCGCGCCGGGCCGCCACGCCGCACGCTGGTCGCGGTCGCCGACCGCCGCCCGGCGCCGCCGTGGCCCACCGACCACCGCGTGGAGGTCGGGCCGTGCGGCGACGAGCTCACCGCGCGGTTGCTCGCCGGGCTCGTCCCCGCGCAGCGCACCACCGCGGCCCGGCTGGCGGGCGGCAACCCGATGCTGCTCACCCGGCTCGCCCGCGACGGCGTGCCCGCGCGGTTCGGCGATCCCGTGCCGCCGGCGGTGGCCGAGACCGTGCACGCCGAGGTCGAAGCGCTGGCGCCTGCCGACCGGGCGCTGCTGCGGGGCGCGGCCGTGGCCGGTGCCGTGGCGGACCCGGAACTGGCTGCCGCCGCGGCGGGGGTGGCGGGCGCGGCGGGTGTCGCGGCGCTCGTCGAGAGCGGGTTGCTGGTGTGGCACGGCGGCCCGGGCGGCTGCTCTGCATGCGGATCCGCAGTCGGCGGGCGGGACGACGGATCCGCAGTCGGCGGGCGGGACGATGGCTCCGCGGGCGGCCGGTGGGACGGCGACTTCGACAGCGGAGGGTGGGACGGCGGCTCTGCCGGCGAGGGCCGGGGCGCGGTGTGCTGCCGCCGCCCGCTCGTGCGCTGGGCGGTGTACGCCGGGACCGGTCCCGGCTGGCGGCTGGCCGCGCACGCGCGGATCGCGGCCGCGCTCGCCGCCCGCGGCGCCCCGGCGGCCGAGCAGGCGGTGCACGTCGAGCGGTGTGCCCGGCCCGGCGACGAGGCGGCGGCTCTGCTGCTGATCGAGGCGGCCGCGGTCGCGGCGGCCCCGGGGGACGCCGCGCGCTGGTACGCCGCCGCGCTGCGGGTGCTCCCCGCCTTGGCCACGCCCGGGCGGCGGGCGGGCGTGCAGGCTGCCGGGGCGGTCGCCGCGGGCCGCGCCGGGGACCTGGAACCTGCCCGGGCGGCCCTGCGCCATCTCGACGGGGTGCCCGCCACCGCCGTGCGTTTCGACGTCACCGCCGGGTGGCTGCTCGGCCGGGCCCGCTCCACCCGGCCCGTCCGCCCCGGCCCGCCCGCCGGTCCGCTCGACGACGCGGTGCTGCGCCTCGCCGCTGCCGAGCAGGCCTTCGTCACCGGCGAGCCGGTCCGCGCCGCCGACGTCCCGGCCGCCGATGCCTGGGCCGAGGGCGCCTGGGCCGCAGCTGCCCGGGCCGCAGATGTTCGGGCCGCCGATGCCCGGGCTGAGGGCGCCGCCGCCGATGCCTCGACCGTGGACACCTCGGTCGCCGGCGAGGCGTCCTTCGCGGCGCGGGTGCTGTGGTGCAGCGCCGACCTCGCGCGCGGGCGGATCGGTGAACCCGTCGATGTGCCCGCCGGCGTCCTCGACCTGCCCGCGTCGTTCTGGCTCGCGCGCCTGCACCTGCTGACCGAGCGGTTCGCCGACGCCGAACGGCACGCGCGGCACGGCTCGCAGGTCGTGGCCCGCTCCGGGGAGGCATGGCTGGAGGTCGCGTTCGCCGCGGTCCTGACCGGGGTGCTCACCCGGACCGGACGGCTCACCGAAGCCGCGGCAGTCGCTTCCGCGGCGCACGAGGCCGCGACCGCGCGGCGCAACCCGCACGATCTCGCCTGGGCGCTGGCCGGCCGGGTCGAGGTGGCGGTCGCGGCGGGTGACCTGCGGCCCGCGCTCGCCTGGGGCGCGCAGGCCGCCGAGCACGCGGCCGCGCTCGATCCGAGCATCGTGCTGGCCACGCTGCCCGTGGATCTCGCGACGGCGCGGCTGGCGACGGGCGCCCCGGACGCGCTCGGTGCGCTGCGGGACGTGCCGCCCGCGGACCTGGCCGGGGTGCACGAGCTGCGGGCGCGGGCAGCGCTCGCCGCGGGTGACATCGCGACCGGGGTCTGCTGGGCGCGGCGAGCGGGCGAGGCCGCGCTCGAGGTGCCGCTGGGCCGCCCGGCCGCGGCGGCGCTGCGGGCCCGCGCGGCGGTGGAGCTGGCGCGCGACCGCCCCGCCGCGGCGGCTGTCGCGGCCCGCGAGGCGGCGACCGTCGCCGACGCCGCAGGCCTGGTGCTCGACGCCAACCGCGCCCGCGTGCTCGCCGGCCGGGCGCTGGCTGCCGCCGGCCGGCGCGCGGACGCGGTGGTCGAGCTGCGGGCGGCCCACCACGTGCTGGCGGGCTGCGGTGCCGGCCGCGCCGCCGACGAGGCCGTGCACCTGCTGCGGGTGCTGGGCGAGCGCCCGGCGACGGTGCCCCGCCCGCCCGGAGTGGACCCGGCCGCGGCGGCCCCGTCGACGTGCGGGTTCGGGCTCAGCCCGCGCGAGCGCGCGGTCGCCGAGCTCGTCGCCGACGGGCTCACCAACCGGGAGATCGCCGAGCGATTGTTCGTCTCGGCCAAGACCGTCGAAGCGCACCTGGCCACGACGTTCCGCAAGCTCGGGGTCCGCAACCGCGCGTCCGTGGCCGCGGCGGTGCGCTGACGGCGGGTGCCGCGTCGACGTCGCGCGGCGTCGGCCGGTCAGCGGGGGTCGGCGGAGCCGATCACGGGTTCGCAGTGGTCGGGCAGGCCGGCGAACCAGATGGCGTTGGGGTCGTCCTGGAGCAGCCATGGCGGGCGCCGGTGCTCCTGGTCGTCGCGCCCGCCCAGCCCGGCGCCGGCAAGGGGCACACCGCCGAGGGCGGGAGCAGCGCGCTGAACGGCCGGGGCGGGACCGGACGCGTGGGCGGTCGCCTGCGCGGCCGGGCGGGCGGGCGGCGTGGTCTCGACGGGCCCGCTCCGACCGGAGCCGCCGACGCGGTCCGCGGGCGGCCCGGCCGGGGCACGTCCGCCAGGGAGACCGGAGTCGGTCCCGCCTCCCGGGCGCCCGACCCAGGGCTGCCCGGGACGCCAGCCGGTGACCGGTCCGGTGTCGGGCCGGCCGGTGCCTCCCGCACGCG
>JBQTJE010000195.1:0-8551 GCA_052387455.1 Pseudonocardia sp. | reverse complement strand
TCGGGTAGCGCCGTTGACAAGACAAGGCGCCGGTAGCGCTCAGCAGCAGCCGGTGGCCGGGTCGCAGCTCGTCATGCCGGACAGGTCGCGCCGCGCCACCGGCACGGGCCCGGCCGTGGTGAGCGCGGCGGGCGGGGCGCAGTCGAACAGCGGGGCGGTGGCCGGGTCGACGGGCTCGGCCGGCTCCAGCAGCTCGAACGCGCCCGCGTAGGGCGCGCGGGAGTAGATCTCGAAGCTCTTCGCGCACACAGCCGTGGGCACGCCGCGCTCGAAGGCGTGCTCGTCGTCGTCGAGCACCGACTTGAACGGGCCGGTGTAGATCACCGCCTGGCCGTGGTCGCGGCACTCGCCCTGCTTGCCCTTGTACGCGACGACGGTCACGCTCCGGAACTCGATCCCCTCGACCACCTGCCATGGCGCGGAGTCGCGCTTCACCAGGTGCACGCCGTAGAACCCGGCCCGCTCGAAGGCGGCGAGGAAAGCCTCCTCCTGGAACGCCCCGGAGATGCAGCCGCTCCACAGCTCCGGGTCGGTGCGCAGGTGCTCGGGCACGTCCACGGCGCTGACGATGTCGGAGATGATCGCCCGCCCGCCGCGGCGAAGAACCCGGAAGATCTCGTCGAACATCGCGTTCTTGTGCTCGGTGGCCACGAGGTTGAGCACGCAGTTGCTCACCACGGCGTCCACGGAACCGTCGGCGACCAGCGGCGCCTCGACGCGCAGCCGCTGCTGCTCGGCCTCGCACGCCGCGAGCGACGCGACATCCGACACCGGGTTGGTGGCGAGCCACTTGTCCACGGCGTCGAGGTCGAGCGCGAGGTCCTGGATGCGGCCCCGGCGGAACTCGACGTTGGCGTAGCCGATCCGGTCGGCGACCAGCGGTGCGGCGCCACGGGCCAGCGCCAGCATGTCGTCGTTGACGTCCACGCCGATCACGCGTCCCGCGGCGCCGACGACCTGGCCGGCGATGAAGCAGATCTTCCCGCCGCCCGAGCCGAGGTCGAGCACCGTCTCACCCCCGGCGAGGTGCGCGCTCGGGTCGCCGCAGCCGTAGTCGCGGTCCAGCACCTCGGCGGGGATGACCTCCAGGTACCGCGGGTCGTAGTCGACCGGGCAGCACAGCGCGGCCTCCACGGCCTGCGCGCCCGCGCTGTACCGCTTGGCGACGGCGTCCTCGACCTCCGACGGTGTCCTCGCGGTGACGATCCCCGTCATACGACCCTCCCAGGCTCCGGCAGCTCAGCAGCCAGTCTCGGCGACTGCCAGGCGTTCGCACCAGAACCCGTGGCGGATCTCCCAGGCCGTGAGACGGGCAAGACGACGGTCAGCCGGCGTCCACGCCGCACGCGGTGCGCAGGAACCCCTGCATGCGCTTGAGCGAGCCGTCGGCCTCCTGGACCTTCGCCACGTAGGTGGCGTCGGCGGTGACCGCCGCGGGGTCGCCGCCCGTGCGCTCGTAGATGTCGAGCTGCAGCTCTGCGAGCGTGAACGCCAGCTCGGCGTCGGGGCGGACCTCGACGGGGGCCGAGTCCAGCATCGTCTGGTTCGACTCGCGCAGCGGCGCGACCGCCGCCTCGATCTCGTCGGCCGGGTGCGGCGCCGGTCCCTTGGCGTTGAGCGCGTTGAGCGGCTTGGCCGCCTCGATGTTGGCCCGGGCCGCGTCGCAGAAGCTCGTGATCTCCTTCGACACCTCGACCCGGTCGGCCAGGGCCTGCTCGGTCGGGTCGGAGCTGCAACCCCCGAGCGCGACGAACCCGGTGACGGCGAGCGCGGCGACGGCGGAACGGGACATCCTGCCCATGGGCGGGGCCTCCTACGGCTGTTGGGGGAGCGGGCTCGCCCGGACGGCCGCGGGCAGGCGCCGGACACTCTAAGCGGCGCGAGCGGCGCGGAACGCGGCGGGCCCGCCGGTCGTTGGACCGGGCGTGACACGGTCGTTCGCACCCCGATTCTCGCCTCGACGGATCGCGGCCTTCACGGCGCTGTGGCGGGCGCTGCGCGGCGCGCCGGGCGGGCCCGGGCTGGTGACGCGGCTCGCCGCGGTGCCCCGGATGCTGCGCGCCGGGCTGACCGGGCGGTACCCGGGGCTGGGCACGGGGCGGCTGGCGCTGTTCGCGCTGGCCGTCGCCTATCTCGTCTCCCCGGTCGATCTCGTCCCGGAGCTCTTCCTCACCCTGCTCGGCCTGACCGACGACGCCGTGGTGGCGCTGTGGCTGGGCGGGGCGTTCCTGGCCGAGACCGACCGCTTCCTCGGCTGGGAGCGCGAGCGGCCGGTGGTTCTCGACCAGCTGCCGGAGCAGGGCGGTCGCGAGATCGGGTGAACCGTTCCCGCCCGGGCGCCGTGCTGGGGGCATGCACCCCCAGCAGACCCAGCCGCACTCCCGCCAGACCCACCCGCACTCCCGCCAGACCCAGCCGCCCTCCCGGCAGACGCCCCAGCGCGCCCAGCAGCGCACCGGTCTCGCGGTCCTGATCGCGTTCGTCCTCAGCTTCGCCGTGATCTACGGCCTCGTGCAGGTCTACCAGGGCGGATCCGCCCCGACGGCCCCCGTGGCCCCGGTCGCGGCCGTACCCGCCGTCGCCCCCGCCGTCGGCCTGGCCACCGCCGTCACCCCGCTCGGCACGGTCGTGACCTCCGACGGGCGCACCCTCTACCGGTTCGACAAGGACACCCCGAAGCCCCCGAAGTCGGCCTGTGCCAACCAGTGCGCGACCACGTGGCCACCCGTCCTGAGCGAGGACGGCACGGCGCCCGCGATCGCCGGGATCGACCCGTCGGCCGTCGGGACGCTCGAGCGCGCCGACGGCACCACCCAGGTCACCCTCAAGGGGTGGCCGCTCTATACCTACTCCGGTGACACCGCGCCCGGCGAGACCAACGGCGAGGGCGTCGGCGGCACCTGGCACGCGATCGGCGTGGACGGCAAGCCCGCGACGGCCCGGTCCGGCGCCGACCCCGCGCCCGCAGCCGACCCGGCCCCGGCTCCCGCGCCGGCCCCGGCTCCCGCGCCCGCCCCGGCCCCGGCCCCGGCTCCGGCTCCGGTCCAGGAGGAGTACCCGTCCTACCAGGGCGGCTACTGAATCGGCCGGGACGTCGCCCACCCGACCCACCGACCCGACCCGGCGCCCCGCCCCGCCGGCGGCCCGGCGCGGTCCGATGTCAGCGCGGGCCGGCACGGGTTCCGGGGTGCCGAACGGCGTTGTGCGCGCGGCGGCCACACCGCCCCTACCGTGGCGGAATGCCGATCCTGGAGGTCCACCTCGTCGACGGTGCGCACTCCGCCGCGCAGCACGCCGCACTGTTGACGACGATGAGCGCCCGCTACGCGGCGATCCTGGCGTCACCGATCGAGCGGGTGCGGGCGTACCTCACGCTGCACCGCCCCGAGAACTGGGCGACGGCGGGCGTGCCGGCCCCGGCCGCACCCGGTTCCGCGCCGTACTTCACCGCGATCGTGCTGGCCGGCCGCCCGGCCGAGCAGCGGCACCGGCTGCTGGGAGAGCTCACCGACATCCTGGTCGAGGTGCTGGGCGTCGACCGCGGGCTGGTCCGCGGCCGCATCATCCAGGTCGACCCGGACGACTGGGGCATCGCCGGGACGCCGGCGGCCGCGGCGCGCCGCGACGAGATCGCCACCCGGGCCGCCGCGATCGCGCCGGAGCGGTCCGCCGAGAGTCCGCGGTGATCGCCGCGTCGCAACGGCGGGCGCTGTCGGCGACGGCTCGGCGGTCCGGACGTCGATCTTGGCGTGGTGGCGTGTCCCCCGGGCTGCCGGTGATCGTCGCTTCGGAACGGCGGACCGCGGCTGACGCGGCCCGCGGGGCCGTACCGTCGATCATGGCCGGGTGACGGCCGGCGGGAGCGGCGTCTCCTAGAACAGGCCGCGGCGCGCGCCCATGTCCAGGGCGAGAGTGGATCCGTGCAGGGCGTCCGCCTCGGGGTCGAGCAGCAGCGCCACCGCCCACGCGACCTGGTCGGGCGTGACGAAACGACCCAGCGGGGACGCGGCGGCGCGCTCGGCGAGCACCGTCGCCACGTCGACGCCCCGCTCCGCCGCCGCCCGCTCGAGCAGCCCGTGCAGCCGCGGGGTGTCGGCGGGGCCCGGGGCGACGAGGTGCACGGTCACCCCGCGGGGGCCGTAGGTGTCGGCGAGCTGGCGCACGAGGTTGGCCAACCCGGCGTTGGTCACCCCGGCCGCGGACGCGTACGGAGCGGGCTCGGTGCCGTAGTGACCGCCGAGCGCGACGATCCGCGAGCCGGCGACCAACCGGTCGTCGACGGCGCGGACGAGCCGCAGCAGCCCGCCCGCCTTCAGCGCCACGGCCCGGCCGAGCGCGTCGGGTTCGATCTGTGCCACCGGCCCGGCAGCGGGCAGGCCGGCAGCCTGGACGACCATGCGCACCGGTCCGTCGAGCTGCCCCACGACCTCCCGGATCGCCGTGATCGCGGTGTCGGAGCCGATGTCGGCCGCGCACGGCACGCACTCACCCTGATGTCCCGGCTCGCGCGACACCGCGACGACCGCCAGGCCCGCCTTGCGCAGCCGCACCGCGATCGGCCCGCCGAGGGCGCCGGTCGCGCCGACGACCACGGCGATCCCGCCCGGGCCCGCGGTGACCGGACCGGTCGAGGAGGGCCGGGTGACGAGCAGGGGAGGGGCGGACCGCACCGCGCGCCGCACCCGGCGTCGCCTGGCCTCGCCGGCGTCGCCGGGTCCCGCCGTCACGCCGCCCTCCGTTCCAGCCCGACCTCCGCCCGCGCCCGGTCGAACGCGGCGCCGGGGTCGGTGTAGTCGAGCTCGACGGCGATCATGCCAGCGCGACGGCCGCCCGCCACGTTCCACGGCATGTCGTCGACGAACACGATCTGGGCCGGCGGCAGTCCGAGGCGCTCCGCGGCCAGGGCGTACGCGCGGGGGTCGGGTTTGAGGATCCCGGTGACGGAGCCGTCGATCAGGGCATCGACCCGGGCGAGGAACGGGTGCGCGGCCATCGCCTGCTCCCCGTGGAACGCCTGGAGGTCGTTGGTCAGCACCCCGATCGGGACGCCGGCGGTGAGCGCGTCGTCGATCAGCTCTGCGGCCTCGGGGCGGATCCGGTCCTCGGTCTGGGTGTAGAGGGTGTTCATGAACTCCTGGATCGTCCAGTCCCGGCCCAGGGCCGCACCCACCTCGTCGCTGCGCCGGTGCCAGTACTCCCGCTCGGTGATCTCGCCGCGCAGCATCTCGTGCCAGGCCGCGTCGTGCTCGGTGCCCAGCGTTCCGCGCCGGGCCAGCACGGCGCGCGTCGCCGGTTCCTCCTCGGCGTAGAGCCCGAGCACCTCGACACCCGAGCTGAAGACGGTGCCGCCGAGGTCGAGGAGCAGGGCGCGTCGCATGGGTGTCCCTCCGTCGGCAAGCGGCCGTCACCGACGCTAGATCGGACCGGGCATCACCCGGAAGGGTGACGTTCGGGACGGCCGAACCGCGCGCCGCGGAGGACATCGCGTCGGCGCGATCGGGTGCCGTCGTTACGCCGATCACCGCAGGTCGGAGACCATCGGGCAGACTCGTTCGGCATAGCGGAACGCATGGCTTGTCGGCTATTTGTGGCCGCTGTCACGGTCCGTCGGTCTTCAGTCCGATCCCGAGGAGTTCACGTGGCCAACGTCGTCCCGCTCGAGGAGTTCACCCGCGAGTGGTATCCCGGATACAAGCCCGAGTTCTTCGACGCGCCCTACGTCGTCGACAACGCCTCGCCGTTCAAGCCCGGTGACGAGAACGCGTTCTGGTTCCTCGACTTCCACTGGTCGCGCGGACTCACCCCGCTGGCGGCGACGGTGTGGTCGTCGGACGGCTACTGTCACGGCACCCAGCACGCCTCGGAGGAACTGCCGCTGCCCCCGGGCCGGGGCGTCACCTGCCGCTTCGCCGGCACCCACCTCTACGGCTCGCCGATCCCGGAGTCCGACCCCCGCGAGATCGGCGCCCGGGCCAACCGGCTCGGCACCACGCTGCCGCACTTCCTGCAGAACTACCGCTCGATCTGGGAGGCCGGGCGCGACGAGCTGGAGGCGTCCTGGCAGTACTTCCAGGGCGTCGACCTCGCGGCGCTGTCCGGCGAGGACCTGGCGACCAACATCGTCGCGGCGCGCCGCTACCACAAGCGCTCCATGACGATCCACTTCGACGTCATGTACCCGATGTTGGTCAACTTCTTGGGCTTCTACGGCTCCTGCGCCGAACTGGGCATCGACACCAACCAGGTCGGCAAGTTCCTCCAGGGCGAGGAGACCAAGATCATGGAGCTGGACCGGGAGTTGTACGGGCTCGCGGTCAAGGCTCGTCAGGCCGGGCTCGGGCAGGTGTTCGCCGACCACGAGCCCGCGCAGCTGCGGGCGGCGCTGTCGGCGCACGGTGGGTCGGCGTCGCAGTGGCTCACCGACTTCGACGACTTCCTCCAGGTCTACGGCTGGCGCTCGGACGCCACCTGCGACGTCGGCCTGCCGAGCTGGGTGGAGGACGACACGAACCCGCTGGGCCTGGTCAAGACCTTCATGCTCCGGGAGTCCGACCACGACTTCGAGGCCGCCGCGCGCAACGCGCTGGCCGAGCGCGACGCCGCCATCGACGCCGCCCGCTCCGGGCTCACCCGCGAGGAGCAGGCCGTCTTCGACGGGGGCCTGGCCGCCAACCAGGCCGCGAACTTCCCGTGGTGGCAGGACGACCACAACTTCTACATCGACCTCAAGGTCATGCTGCCGCTGCGGCACGCCTGCCAGGAGCTGGCGCGGCGCGTCGACGCCGACCCCCGCGACGACATGCTGTACCTGTTCTGGCCCGAGCTGATGGACGTCGCCGCGGGCAAGCCGTTCAACGGCGAGCTGAAGAGTCTGGTGCAGGACCGCCGCCAGTACTTCGACCACTGGTTCGCCAAGCGTGGCCAGATGCCGAAGGTGCTCGGCACGATCCCCGACGCCGTCGAGGACCCGGTGCTCATCGAGATCTTCGGCATCAACCCGGGCTCGTTGCGCGCGGTGCAGAACCCGAACGCCGCGGCCGAGACGAGCCTCGCCGGCGTCCCGGCGGCCAAGGGCACCGCCACCGGCATCGCCCGCGTCCTGCAGAGCGCCGACGACCTGCACCGGCTCGCGCCCGGCGAGATCCTGGTGTGCGAGTCCACCTCGCCCAACTGGACGCCGGCGTTCGGCAAGATCGCCGCGTGCGTGTGCGACGGCGGTGGCATGCTCAGCCACGCCGCCATCGTGGGCCGCGAGTACGGCGTGCCGACCGTCACGGCGGTCGGGGTGGCGACGATCGCCATCGGCGACGGCGACGAGATCGAGGTCGACGGCACCAACGGCCGGGTCACGATCCTCAAGCGGGCCTCGGATCTTGCCTCGGCGTGAGGGAGCGGTGATGGTGGAGACCGGCTCGATCGTCTGGGTCGACGAGGTCGATCCGGCCGCGGCGGTGGCCGCGGCCGGATCGAAGATGGGCCGGCTCACCGAGCTGCACCGCGCGGGCGTGCAGGTGCCGATGGGGTTCGCGGTCACGGTGGCGGCCTACCGGCGCCACTGCGCGGAGTCCGGGCTCGACGCGCGCATCGACGAGGTGGTGGCGTTGCTGGGCGGGGAACCGTCCGATGCGCAGGTGCAGGACGCGTCGCGGCACATCCGGGCGATGTTCGAGGCCACGCCGATGCCCGATGCCCTCGCCGCGGAGATCACCGAGGCTTATGAGGAGCTGTGCCTGCGCTGCGTGGACGTCAACGTGCCGACCGCGGTGCGCTCGTCGGCCACCGGGGAGGACGCCGCGGACGCCTCGTTCGCCGGGATCTTCGACACCTACCTCGGCGTCTCCGGCACCGGCCGGGTGCTCGACGCCGTCCGGTCGTGCTGGGGCTCGCTGTTCACCGGGCGGGCGCTGGCCTACCGGCTGCGCAAGGGGATCAGCCACCACGCCATGCCGATCGCCGTGGGCGTGATCGAGCTGATCCACGCCCGCGCGTCCGGGGTGGCGTTCTCGGTGCACCCGGTCACCGGCAAGCGCGACCGGATCGTCATCGAGACGTCCTGGGGCTGGGGTGAGGCGATCGTGCAGGGTCTGGTCAACCCCGACCACGTCGAGGTGGGCAAGGCCGACGGCCGCACGCTCCGGTACGACGTGGCGCACAAGACGGTGGTGTCGGCGTTCGACTTCGCGCAGGGCCGGGTCTGTGAGATCGACATGCCGTCGCGCCTCGCGGACCGGAAGGTGCTCGACGACGAGCAGGTGGCGGCGGTGGTGCAGGCGGTGATCGCGATCGAGGAGCACTACGGCTATCCGGTCGACGTCGAGTGGGTCATCTCCCGGCACCGCCGGGCGGGCGACCCGGTGTGCATCGTGCAGTCGCGGCCGGTCACCGTCACGGCGGCGGAGTCGACCGCCGCGGCCTACGATCCGGTGGCGCTCGCGCAGAAGTTCGTGTTCAGCGGGAAGCCCATCCCGGGGCGGTGAACGTGCGCGGCGGGCGGCGCCCCCGGACCCGCCCGCCGTGCACCCCGGTCCCCCCGGGCATCCCGGCCAGAAGC
>JBQTJE010000194.1:0-16646 GCA_052387455.1 Pseudonocardia sp. | reverse complement strand
GCCCGCGGTAGCCGGCCGACGACCCCCGGCGGGTCGGCGGCCAGCCCTGCCCGTCGAGCCAGCGGGCCAGCGAGTCCGAACCCAGGTTCCGGCTCACGACGAGGTAGGCACGCCCGCCGGGATCCAGCCGGGGCAACCATGTCCGCAGCAGTTCGTGCAGTGCCTCCTTGCCCGAACGGATCGGCGGGTTGGAGTAGATCCCTGCGAACGTGAGGTCCGCGGGCACCTCCTCGGGCCGGCACGCCGTGACGTTGCCCAGCCCGGCCGTGGCGGCGTTGCGGGAGGTGAGATCGACGGCCCGCTCGTTGACGTCCACGGCATAGACGGGCAGGCGCCGCCGCCGGGTGGCGAGAGTGAGCGCGATGGGGCCGTACCCGCACCCCAGGTCGAGCAGCGGGCCGCGCACCGGCGGCATAGGCGCGGTCTCCAGCAGCACGCGGGTGCCGCGGTCCAGCCGGGAATGGGAGAACACGCCCGCGTCCGTGACCAGCTCCAGCGTGACGTCCGCGAGATCGACCGCGACGGCGCCCGGCCGGCTGGCGACGCCGGGCTGCGCCGAGAAGTAGTGCTCCTGCACGCCTCGATACTCCCCCGCGATCGCAGCGGTAGGAACGCCGGCCCACGACGTTCGGCCCGAGTAGCGACCTCGATCCACGCGGGCGTTTGCAGTCGTCATCGACGTCGGGTGCGGCACCGGCCACCCTCCATCGGTATCAGTGCAGGTCAGGCGGCCCGGACCGGCTGGCAGCCAACATCGCTTCTCGGACGGTCCACGACCAAACAGTCCAACTCGCACTACGCCAGCCAGCTGATCGGCATCGTCCTTCTCGCCAGCCCATACGACTAGCCGCGACGACAGAGCTCGCGCCAGTCACGACTCAAGGGGAGCAAGGATGAACACCTCCAAGCGAATCCTCGCGACCGCGCTGCTGGTCGCAGCGGCCTTCACGACCGGCGGACCCGCAGCGACGGCCAGCCCCACGCCGACGTACGCCGTCCAAGCACCGACGTCCGTGGCCGATCGCCCGTCGATCGCACTCGCCGCGTTCAACACGGCCGGCGCCGGGACAGCCAGCGGCACTCCTGCCGCCGCCGACGCACCGTCGAGCTCGCCGACGTTCGCCGCGAACAAGTGGAAGCTGATCATCGAGACTGTCCGCGAGGCAGGCACCTGGGTACTCGACAAGCTGGTGTCTGCCGCGAAGTCCGGCTACGAGGCCTTCAAGCGGGCCTACGACAGCCTGCCCTCGAAGGTCCGCGACCTCCTGCCGTACGCGCCGGACATCTACGACGCGATCTGCATCATCTTCGGCTGCTGATCATGCTAGCTTCGGGCTTGCTGGACGTCGTTCGCGACGTGACGCCCAGCAAGGCTGGGGCCGCCCGCTCCTGCAAGAGAACGGACTCGGAGATGACCTCTCGACAGGACGTGACAGCGGCCCGCTACGTACTCACGGTCCTCCTCCTCGGCGCAGTCGTCGTGATCGCTGTTATCGGATGGATCATCGCATCACAGGCCACAATCTTCGGCGAACTACTCTCGTGGTGGCTCCCGTTGGCAGTGGCTGCCGTGCTGCTTTTCACTGGTGCGGCAGTTGTCAATCAGGGTTCCGAGCTGCCTAAGATCGTCAGCTCCCTTGCCGTACTGGCACTACTGTTCCTGCTGGTTCGCGGAGCCCTTTCGTTCTTCTGGATCGGGATCGGGGAACGATGAGCAACGCGATCGAGGTGCGCGGGCTGACAAAGAGTTTCGGCCGGACGGTGGCGGTTGACGACCTGACTTTCACCGTACCTTCCGGCCGGGTGACCGGATTCATGGGCCCGAACGGTGCCGGAAAGTCGACGACGATGCGGATGATTCTCGCACTGGATCGACCAACCGCCGGTCAAGTACTGATCAATGGCGGTCGCTACCGTGACCTGCGACACCCTATGCGGTCGGTAGGGGCATTGCTCGACGCCGGTTGGGTCCATCCGAGGAGATCAGCTCGTCGGCACCTTCAGTGGCTGACGAAGACCGCGGACCTTCCCCGGAGTCGAGTCGACGAGGTGCTCGACGCCGTCGGCTTGACGGCCGTGGCGGACCGTCCCGCCGGCGGGTTCTCGCTCGGGATGCGGCAGCGGCTCGGCATCGCCTCAGCTCTGCTCGGTGACCCCGCGGTCCTCCTGTTCGACGAGCCGGTGAACGGTCTGGACCCGGAAGGAATCGCCTGGTTTCGCCGTCTCGTGCATCGTCTGGCCGACGAGGGCAGGGCCGTACTCGTGTCGAGTCATCTGCTGGCCGAGATGGCTCATACCGCCCATGAGACGATCATCATCGGGCGCGGGCGTCTCATCACACAGGCCAGCGTCGCACAACTTCTCGCCACTGCATCGGGGCCGACAGTGTGCGTGCGGAGCCCCGAGGCCGATCGGCTTGCCGGATTGCTGGCCGGTTCGGACGGGTGCACGGTCGAGCTGCTCGACATCATCACCGGCCGGCTGACCGTCAAGGGGTTGTCGATGGAGCGCATCGGCGAGATCGCCGCCGCCAACGCCGTCGTACTGCACGAGCTGGCTGCACGAGAGGGGTCGCTGGAGCAGGCGTTCATGTCGCTGACGGAGAATGCCGCGGACTACGTGTCCACTGCACCGGGGAGCGGCACGACGGTTCCGCGGACGTCGGTATGAACCTTCTCGCCGCCGAGGGAATCAAGCTCATGTCCACCCGATCCCCCAGGTGGCTCGCCGCGATCGCGACTGTGGTCGCACTCGGCTTCGCCGCATTGCGTGCAACGACACCCGGCGAACCTGCGTTGAGCGTGACCGACACTCAGCTCGGGGCCGGCTTCGGTGTCGTGTTCGTCATGATCCTCGCGGTCACCGCGGTCAGCGACGAGTACCGGTACCGGACCATCGGCCCCACCCTGCAGGCGGTTCCGAACCGGACGCGGGCCGTGCTGGCCAAGGTCGGCCTGATCACGCTCGTCGCCGCAGCCTTGGGTCTGGTCCACGGCCTCGCCGGCTACGGGCTTGCACGGGCGGTATCAGCCGTCCCGGTGGCTCCGCTCGACTCACTCGATCGCTGGCGCGAGGTCGTCGGCGTGGGCGCCTACTACGCGATCGCGGCGACCATCGCGATCGCGGTGGCATTCGTCGTTCGCAGCGCAGCGATAGCCGTCACCGGCCTGTTGCTGTGGGTGTTCGTCGTCGAGACCATCGCGCCGCTCAGCGAGACCGGCAGCCGACTGCACAACTGGTTCCCGTTCCGTGCGCTGGACCACGTCATCGGTCAGGCCGGCGGAGCGCTGCCCTACGGCCACTGGGCCGCGGTGGCCTACTCGACCGTGCTGGCGGCGGTTCTGCTGCTCGCCGCGATTCTGGTAGTCGAGCAGCGCGACACCTGACGCAGGATGCGCAGCGTCCTCAGTTGCCGGTAAGCCACCCTCACGCAACCTGGCTGCATGAGGGTGGCTTCCTGCGATCCTCGTAGCCCTTGCCCGGGCCGGGTCAGGTGGCCTTCGAGCCGACCCAGCTCATCAGGCCGCGCAGCTTCTCCCCCACCTGCTCGATGGGGTGCTCGGCCCCCTCCTTCTGCAGGCGGGTGAAGTTCGGGCGGCCGTTCTCGTCCTCGGCCACCCACTCCGCGGCGAAGCGGCCGTCCTGGATCTCGGCGAGGATCCGCTTCATCTCCTCCTTGGTCTGCGCGTTGACGATGCGCGGGCCGCGGGTGAGGTCGCCGTACTCGGCGGTGTCGGAGATCGAGAAGCGCTCGTTGGCGATGCCGCCCTCGTACATGAGGTCGACGATCAGCTTCAGCTCGTGCAGGCACTCGAAGTAGGCGACCTCGGGGGCGTAGCCGGCCTCGGTGAGCACCTCGAACCCGGTCTGGACGAGCGCCGCGGCACCGCCGCAGAGGACGGCCTGCTCGCCGAACAGGTCGGTCTCGGTCTCCTCGGTGAACGTGGTCTCGATGACCCCGGCCCGCGCCCCGCCGATGGCCGCGGCGTAGGAGAGCGCGAGCGCCTTCGCGCCACCGGTCGGGTCCTGCTCGACAGCGATCAGGCAGGGCACGCCCTTGCCGTCGACGAACTGGCGGCGCACCAGGTGCCCCGGTCCCTTGGGGGCGACCATGGCGACGTCGACGTCCGACGGCGGCTTGATCAGGTCGTAGCGGATGTTGAAGCCGTGCCCGAAGAAGATCGCGTCGCCGCTCTTCAGGTTGGGGGCGATGTCGTCGGCGTAGATGAAGCGCTGCTTGGTGTCCGGCGCCAGGATCATGATCAGGTCGGCCTCGGCGGCAGCCTCGGCGGGGGTGACGACCCGCAGCCCCTCGTCGGCAGCCTTGGCGCGGCTCTTCGAGCCCTCGGGCAGGCCGATCCGGACGTCGACGCCGGAGTCGCGCAGGCTCAGCGCGTGCGCGTGGCCCTGCGAGCCGTAGCCGATCACGGCGACCTTGCGGCCCTGGATGATCGACAGGTCGGCGTCGTCGTCGTAGTAGATGTTCACGCTCACAGGAACGGGTCCTCTCGGGGGTTCTATCGGACGGTGGTGGCGGTGATCGACCGGGGCCCGCGGCCGACCGCGACCATCCCCGACTGCACCATCTCGCGGATACCGTACGGCTCCAGCATCCGCAGCAGCGCGGACAGCTTGTCGACGGTGCCGGTGGCCTCGATGGTCAGGGCCTCGGGGGAGACGTCGACGGCCTTGGCCCGGAACAGCTCGACGATCTCCAGCACGGCGCTGCGCACCGAGGCGTCGGCGCGGACCTTGACGAGCAGCAACTCCCGCTGCACCGACGTGGACGGCTCCAGTTCCACGATCTTGATGACGTTGACCAGCTTGTTGAGCTGCTTGGTGACCTGCTCCAGCGGGAACTCGTCGACGGCGACCTGGATGGTCATCCGCGAGATGCCGGCCTGCTCGGTCGGCCCGACCGCCAGCGACATGATGTTGAACCCGCGCCGGGAGAACAGCCCCGAGACGCGGGCGAGCACGCCAGGCTTGTCCTCGACCAGCACCGACAGGGTGTGCCGCTGGTTCATCACGTGCCCTTCCTGTCCGGCCGGACCGCGTTCTCGGTCTCGGCCCGCGTGACACTGTCGACCTCGACGACGTCGTCGATGTCGAACAGTGGCCGGATGTTGCGGGCCGCCATGATCTGGTCGTTGCCGGTGCCGGCCGCGACCATCGGCCACACCTGCGCGTCGGCGCCCACCACGAAGTCGATGACGACCGTGCGGTCGTTGATCTGCATCGCCTGGTGGATCACCTTGTCGACGTCCTCGCGGGTCTCCGCGCGCAGCCCGACGCAGCCCATCGCCTCGGCGAGCAGCGTGAAGTCCGGGATGCGGTGCTTGTGCGTGCCGAGGTCGGTGTTGGAGTAGCGCTCCCCGTAGAACAGGTTCTGCCACTGCCGGACCATGCCCAGGTTGCCGTTGTTGATCACCGCGACCTTGATCGGGATGTTCTCGATCGCGCAGGTGGCGAGCTCCTGGTTGGTCATCTGGAAGCAGCCGTCGCCGTCGATGCACCACACCACGGCGTCCGGGCGGGCCATCTTCGCGCCCATCGCGGCCGGCACGGCGAAGCCCATCGTGCCCAGACCACCCGAGTTGAGCCAGGTGCGCGGGTGCTCGTAGCGGATGAACTGCGCCGCCCACATCTGGTGCTGGCCCACACCCGCGGCGTACAGCGCCTCGGGGCCGGCGATCTGTCCGATCCGCTCGATCACGTACTCGGGGGACAGCGACCCGTCGGCGGGCCAGTCGTAGCCCAGCGGGTAGGTCGCGCGCAGCTCGTCGAGCTGGGCCCACCAGTCGGTGAGGTCGGCGGTCGCGACGGCGCGTTCCGCGCGCACCGCCTCGATCAGCTCGACGATCACCTCCTTGCAGTCGCCCACGATCGGCACGTCCACCCGGCGGTTCTTGCCGATCTCGGCCGGGTCGATGTCGGCGTGCACGATCGCCGCACCCGGGGCGAAGCTCGCGAGCTGCCCGGTGACCCGGTCGTCGAAGCGGGCCCCGAGTGCCACCAGCAGGTCCGACCGCTGCATCGCCGCCACCGCGGCCACCGTCCCGTGCATGCCGGGCATGCCGACGTGCTGGGGGTGGCTGTCGGGGAACGCCCCGCGCGCCATCAGCGTGGTGACGACCGGGATGCCGGTCAGCTCGGCCAGCGCCAGCAGCTCGGCCGACGCCTCCGCCTTGATCACGCCGCCGCCGACGTAGAGCACCGGGCGCTGCGCCGCGCAGATGAGCTTCGCGGCCTCCCGGATCTGCTTGCCGTGCGGGCGGGTGGTGGGCCGGTAGCCGGGCAGCTGCAGCGTGGGCGGCCAGGAGAAGGTGGTCTGCTCCTGGAGCACGTCCTTGGGGATGTCGACGAGGACGGGCCCGGGACGGCCGGTGCTCGCCAGGTGGTAGGCCTCGGCGATCGCGCGCGGGATCTCCGCGGCGTCCCTGACCAGCATGTTGTGCTTGGTGATCGGCAGCGTGATGCCGGTGATGTCGGCCTCCTGGAAGGCGTCGGTGCCGATCAGCGGGCGGGTCTGCTGGCCGGTGATCGCCACGACCGGGATCGAGTCCATGTAGGCGTCCGCGATGGGGGTGACGAGGTTCGTCGCGCCGGGCCCGGACGTCGCCATGCAGACCCCGACCCTGCCGGTGGCCTGGGCGTAGCCGGTAGCCGCGTGCCCTGCTCCCTGCTCGTGGCGGACGAGCACGTGGCGCACCTTCGTGGAGTCGAGCAGGGGGTCGTAGGCGGGCAGGATCGTGCCGCCGGGGATGCCGAAGACGACCTCGCACCCCACCTCCTCCAGCGAACGCACGAGCGACTGCGCGCCGGTCATGGGCATGTTGTCGAACCGCCGCTCGGAGGCAGGCGCGGGAGTGGGCACGGGCCGTCCCGGGGGCGGCGCCGGCCGCGGGACGGCAGGACCGGAACGGGGGGTGGCGGTGGTCATCTCTACGGGCCAGCCTCGCTGCTGTGGTGCGGACATGAGCGTGTGACACACAAAAAAGCCCTCGCCGCCTGGTCAGGCGGAGCGAGGGGGCGGCGCGTCGACGACTGTGCTCAGCTCAGGCGGGACGCGCCTGGCGAAGTACGAGCACGGAAGCGACGGACACGGCCGCGACGCTAGCGGCCGGGCGTCCGCCGCGTCAACTCCGTGGGACGGCCGTACCAGATCGTGGTAGGCGGGTCGATGGGAGTCCTCGCCTGCTCGGGCACCTACGATCGGCGCCCATGAGCGAGCTGTCTCTGGACGAGGCGCAACAGTGGACCGCCGCGCTCACCCGCGGCCCGCTCGACCCGAGTGATCCCACCGAGACGCGCTACGTCGAGCTGCGGCACGCCGGACGCAAGGCCGTGACCAGGATGCTGAGCACCATCAAGCTCTCTCCTCTGGACCCGACCACGCAGCTGCTGTCCGGCCCGAGCGGGTCGGGCAAGACCACCGAGCTGAACCGGCTGCGTGGCGAGCTGTCGGACGCGGGCTACCGCGTCGCCATGTTCGACGTCGGGGAGTACCTCAGCACGTCCTCCCCCATCTCGATCACCGAGTTCCTCATCGCGCTCGCCCTCGGCACCCATGGTGCCCTCGAGCCGGAAGAAGCCCGGAAAGGCGCCGGGTTCGTCGACCGGCTGCGCGGGCTACTGAGCAGACTGAAGATCAGCCTCGACATCCCCGGCTTCAAGGGATCACTCTCGTCCAAGGGCTTCGCGGTCGAGACCCTCGGGATGAGCGCGGACGTGGAGCTGCAGGAGGAGCTGCGCAGCAGCCGCCCCCTGGTCGAGGAATTCCGGGCGAAGCTCGGCTACAACACCGCGGAGCTGTACGTGGAGGTCGCCGACTTCGTCTCCGGTCTATTCGCCGCCCACCAGGCGCCGCGCGGGTCGGTGCTCATCGTGGACGGCCTGGAGAAGCTCACCGGTGCCACCCTCGACGACGAGGTGGTGCAGCGATCGGCCCAGGACCTGTTCGTCGGGCAGTCGGCACGGCTGAAGTTCGCGTCCCACCACACGGTGTACACCGTTCCCACCGCGCTTCAGTTCCTCGCGGCGGGAGCGCTGCCGTACAGCCGGCGGATGCCGGTCCCGGTGCCGCACGTCCGCCCGCGGCATGGCGAGGACGCGAGCGCGGTCGCGGCCACCATCGCCGAGCTGCGGACGGCCGTCCACCGGCGCATCCCGACCGAGCGTGTCTTCGGCGGCGTCGAGCGGGTCGACCAGGTCGTCCTGGCTTCGGG
The DNA here is from genome assembly GCA_052387455.1 of Pseudonocardia sp. Taxonomy (GTDB): domain Bacteria; phylum Actinomycetota; class Actinomycetes; order Mycobacteriales; family Pseudonocardiaceae; genus Pseudonocardia. Next base: position 8,418 of record JBQTJE010000194.1, on the reverse strand, counting down.
AGGTCACCTGCGCGACCTGTTCGACATCCTCCAGCGGTTGGTAAACCTGATCTACACAGACACACTGGACATGCCGGTGTCCGCCGACGACATCGACCAGGCGATCAGCGAGTTCGGCGACTCGTTCGGCGAGATGACCGCCCCCGCCGAGCGGTTCCTCCGGGAGGTGGCCACCGGCGATGGCATCGTCCGGCCGGAGAACGACGAGATTCAGCTGGTCGCGCAGCTGCTCATGGCGCACATGCTGCTTGGTCATCGCAACGGCGAGAACTGGTACGAGGTGCATCCGCTCACACGCCGGGCGCTCGGCCTGCCGTGACCGGCCGAGAGCACGCCGTCGGGCTACCTCGCGACGTCGAGACGGCGTGGCGCCGACTCCGCGGCGACTTCGCCCTCCAGAACGGGTTCTGGTTGGGATTCCTGTTCGGAGCGCAGGCGCCGGAGATCGCCGAGCTGGTCGCCCGCACGCGCGACCTCGTACGTGCACAGGCGAGACGCGTCCAGGAGATCCGGCTCGGCGGCCACGACGACGTCGCGCCAGCCCTGCACACCCTCGTCCTGCCGTCCCCGGCGGACGTCGGTGCCACCTGGGTGATGGACGCGGGCGGCGGGATGCCCGACCGGCAGCGGATGTGGACCGAGCTGTTCCGCCGACTCAACGAGCGGCGCGATCGGCTGCGGGGCGCGCACTCGGCAGGGCTGATCTTCGCCTGCCCCGCCGGAATGCTGGCGCTGGTGCGGGACGAGGCGCCGGACCTGTGGTCATTTCGCGGCACGGTGACGACGATCGAACGGGCCCCGGTGGCCGCGCCAGCGGCGGCGGCGCCGCCCCCGGCCACGCGTGGGTCGAACCCCTTCCGCGCCGTACCGGGCACACCGATCCGACCCGGTTCGCAGATCTACGACACGCTGCAGCGCGCGGCGAACGCCGTGGGGATCGGCAGGGCCGGCGAGGCGGTCCGGGCCGCGACCGAGGCGCAGCGGATGGCGGAGGAAGCGGACGACAAGACTCTGGCCCACGCGTGGCTCGCACGCGCGCGCGCGGTGGGGGGTGAGCGGGAGGAGGCGGTGAGACACGCCCGCGCCGCGCTCACAGCCGAGCGTCCGCTGGAGGAAGCGACGACGGTCGCGTTGCTGGAGATCATCGCTGAAGGGCTGGACCGGGCCGCCGCGCTCGCCGCAGCCGAGGCGCTGGTGGAGCTGCGGCGCGAGCTGGTGCGGCGGTACAGCGACTCCCCCGACGCCCTGCGGGACCTGTCCGTCGCTCTCGACAGGGTCGGCAACCTGCAGCTGCGACGTGGCGACCTCGAAGCGGCCTTGGACGCCTACCGCTCGGCTTTCGACCTTGATTGCCAACGCCGCGTCACCATTGGTGACACCCCCCAGACGCTGCGCGACGTCTCCCTCTCCCTCGGCCGCCTCGGCGACATCCAACAGCGACGCGGCGACCTCGACACCGCCCTCACCACCTACACCGAAGCCCTCGACCTAGCCCGCCACCTCCACGCCACCGACGAGGAAACCGTGGAGTCGCAGCGCGGCCTTTTCGCCTCGCTCAGCAGGCTCGGCAACCTGCAGCGGCAGCGCGGCGACCTCGACGACGCCCTCGCTGCCAGCACCGAGGCACTCGACCTAGCCCGCCACCTCCGCGACATCGTCGGCGACACCCCCCAGACACTGCGCGATCTCGCTTCGGGCCTCGAAGGCATGGGCAACGTCCAGCAACAGCGCGGCGAACCGGACGGTGCCCGGACGGCGTTCGAGGAACTGCTCGACCTCCGCCGCAGGCTCCACCGGTCGGTCGACGGAGATCTCCGTACACTGCTCGACGTCTCCTTCTCCCTCGGCCAGCTCGGCGACATCCAACAGCAACGCGGCGACCTCGACACCGCCCTCACCACCTACACCGAAGCCCTCGACCTTGATCGCCGCCTCCGCGACATCGTCGGCGACACCACCCAGACACTGCGCGACGTCTCCATCTCCCTCGGCCAGCTCGGCGACATCCAACAGCATCGCTGCGACCTGGACACCGCCCTCACCACCTACCCCGAAGCCCTCGACCTGCGTCGCCATCTATGCACCATCCTCGGCGACAACCCCCAAACCCTGCATGACGTGTGGATCGCTCTCGGCAGTATCGGCGACATCCACAGGCAGCAAGGAGACATCGACGACGCGCTGACGGACTACACCGATTCCCTCGCTCTTGCGCGCCGCCACCACAGCATGTACGGAGATGGACCTCGAGCCTTGCGTGACCTAGCAGTATCGCTCGGGCGCATCAGCGACATCCAACAGCGACGCGGCGACCTCGACGACGCCTTGGCTGCGGCCCGGGAAGCGGTAGAGACTCACGCCCGGCTAAGCGATCTCTTCATCGAGTCCGACAGGGTCCATGAGGATGGCGCGTACTACCGCGGCCGGGTCGTCGCACTCGAGGTCGAACGAGACGGATGACGATCAGATTTCACGCAGCCAGACCGTCGCGTCGGTGGGCAGCGTGGCGCCGTCGAGGTCGGCGGTGGCGAGCAGCACCTCGCCGTCGGGCAGCGGGAGCGGCGCGCCGAGGTTGGTGAGCACCAGCACCGGGCCGTTTCGGAACGCCACGACGTTGTCACCGAAGCCGTGGGCCCAGGTCAGCGACCCCTCCCCCAGCGCCAGCTCGCGGCGCAGGCGCAGCATCGTCCGGTACAGCTGCAGCGTCGAGCCGGAGACGCCGTCCTGGGCGCCGGCGGCATAGCGCGCCCACGAGTCGGGCTGGGGCAGCCACGAACGTCCGGAGGGCGAGAAGCCGTACGCCGGCGCCGCCGCCTCCCACGGGACCGGCACGCGGCAGCCGTCCCGCCCGGGCACGGTCCCCGCCTGCCGGAACCAGGTGGGATCCTGACGCACGTCGTCGGGCAGCGTCGTGTGCTCGGGAAGGCCCAGCTCCTCGCCCTGGAAGAGGTACGCGCCGCCGGGCAGCGCCAGCATGACCGCCGACGCCGCCCGCCCGCGCCGCAGGCCCAGCGCCTCGTCGGGCTGCGGGTCGGCAGGGCCGATGCCCTCACGCCCGGGGTCGCCCGGCGGCAGGGTGAGCCGGGTCGGGTGCCGCACGACGTCGTGGTTGGACAGCACCCAGGTCGCCGCGGCGCCCACCTCGGTGTTGGACTCCAGCGAGCCGCGCACTGCTGCGACGAGGTCGCGGGCCCGCCACGGCGCGAGGAGGAAGTCGAAGTTGAACACCTGGTGCATCTCGTCGGCCCGGACGTAGCGGGCCAGCCGCTCCGGCGGCGCGACCCAGGCCTCGCCGACGAGCATCGCGCCGTACCCGTCGACGATCTTGCGCCATTCCCGGTAGATCTCGTGCACGCCGTCCTGGTCCCACATTGGCGGGCGGCCGCCGGGGCCGTCGCCCGGGTCGAGCAGGACGTGGTCGCGGTCCCACTCGGGCAGGCCGCCCGCCTTGACCAGGCCGTGCGCGACGTCGACCCGGAAGCCGGCCACACCGCGGTCGAGCCAGAACCGCAGGATGTCGTGGAACTCCTCGCGGACCTCGGGGTTCGACCAGTCCAGGTCGGGCTGCCGGGCGTCGAACAGGTGCAGGTACCACTGGCCGGGCGAGCCGTCGGGTTCGGTCACGCGGGTCCAGGCAGGGCCACCGAAGACGCTGCGCCAGGAGTTGGGCGGCCGATCCCCCCGCCCGTCGCGAAACAGGTATCGCGCGCGCTCCGGGCTGTCCGGACCCGCGGCCAGCGCCGCCCGGAACCACGCGTGCTCGTCGGAGGTGTGGTTCGGGACGAGATCGACGATCACCCGCAGCCCGAGGCGCGCGGCCTCGGCGAGCAGCGCGTCGGCGTCGGCGAGGGTGCCGAACAGCGGGTCGACGGCGCGGTGGTCGGCCACGTCGTACCCGGCGTCGGCCATCGGCGAGGTGTAGAAGGGCGAGAGCCAGACCGCGTCCACGCCCAGATCGGCGAGGTGCAGCAGGCGCGCGGTGATCCCGGGGAGGTCGCCGATCCCGTCACCGTCGGAGTCGGCGAACGAGCGCGGGTACACCTGGTAGACCACCGCGGTGCGCCACCAGGCGCACCGCTCGCCGATCGAGCTCTCCCCTTCCCCGTACGCCCGGGCGGCGGCCACCGATCAGCCCGCGATCGTGGCCTTGGAGGACTGCGCCTGCTCGACCTGCGCCACCCGGTCCTCGGTCGCCATGCGGGTGAGCTCGGCACCCGCATCCTCGTCGCGGGTGAGGTTGTCCCCCGACTCCGGGTCGAAGACGTGGACCTTGCGGGTGTCCAGCCAGAACTCGGCCTCGCTGCCCTCCCGGATCCGGCTGGCCGCGTCGATGGACACCACCGCCTGGGTGCGCAGCGCCTCGCTGTCGAGCTCGCGCGACAGCTCCTTCATCTTCGCGGTGATCGCCTCGGGCGCGTCGTAGGGGATGTAGGCGTACTGGGAGTCGCCCAGCCACTCGGTGACGTCCACCCGTGCGGTGAAGACCATGCCGTCGCCCCGGCGGGCGTCGTCGACCAGCGAGGCGTCCTCGAAGTACTCGGGCCGGATGCCCACCAGCACCAGCTCCCGCTCACCGACGAGTCCGGCCCGCCGCTCGTCGAGCTCGATCGTGCCGAACGGGGTGTCGAGGCGGCGGCCGTCGACCTTCGCGGGCAGGAAGTTCATCGGCGGCGATCCGATGAAGCCCGCGACGAACAGGTTCACCGGCTGCTCGTAGAGCTCGCGCGGCGACGCGACCTGCTGGATCAGGCCCTTGCGCAGCACGCACACGCGGTCGCCCAGCGTCATCGCCTCGGTCTGGTCGTGGGTGACGTAGACCGTGGTGATGCCCAGCCGCCGCTGCAACCGGCTGATCTCGGTGCGCATCTGCCCGCGCAGCTTGGCGTCGAGGTTGGACAGCGGCTCGTCGAAGAGGAACGCGTCGGCGTCGCGCACGATCGCGCGGCCCATCGCGACCCGCTGGCGCTGGCCACCGGACAGGTTGGCCGGCTTGCGCTGCAGGTGCTCGTGCAGCTCCAGGACGTCGGCCGCCTCGTTGACCTTGCGCTTCACCTCGTCCTCGGGAGCCTTGTGCAGCCGCAGCGGGAACGCGATGTTCTCGAACACCGACAGGTGCGGGTACAGCGCGTAGTTCTGGAACACCATCGACAGGTTGCGGTCCCGCGGCGCCCTGTCGTTGACCCGCTTCCCGCCGATGACCATGTCGCCGCTGGTGATGTCCTCCAGCCCCACGATCATGCGCAGGAGGGTCGACTTCCCGCAGCCGGACGGGCCGACGAGGATCATGAACTCGCCGTCGGCGATGTCCAGGCTGACGTCGTTCACGGCGGGGAAGCCGTCGCCGTAGCGCTTGACGATGTTCGTCATCTCGATCGATGCCATTACCGAAGCCCCTAACCCTTGACGGCGCCGTTGGTGAGTCCGGCGACGATGCGCCGCTGGAAGAGCAGGACCAGGATCACCACGGGGATCGTGACGATCACCGCGGCGCCCGCGATCGGCCCGCTGGGGTCCTCGAACTGCGAGGCCCCGGAGAACAGTCCCAGCGCCGCGGGGACCGGCCGCGCGGCGCTGGTGGACGTCAGCGAGATGCCGTAGATGAAGTCGTTCCACGCCAGGAAGAAGGCGATGATCGCCGTGGTGAACACCCCGGGCGCCGCGAGCGGCACGATCACCTTGCGGAACGCCTGCCACGTCGTGGCCCCGTCCACCTGCGCGGCCTGCTCCATCTCCCACGGGATCTCCCGGAAGAACGCCGACATCGTCCAGATCGCGATCGGCAGCGTCAACGACAGGTACGGCAGGATCAGGCCCGGCCAGGTGTCGTAGAGCCCGATCTGGCGCCACAGGTTGAACAGCGGCGTGACGATCGAGATGACCGGGAAGATGGCGACCGCGAGCGCGGTGGACAGGATCAGCTTCTTGCCCGGGAAGTCCAGTCGCGCGATCGCGTACGCGGCGAACATCGCCAGCACGCAGGAGATGCCCGTGGCGATCAGGCAGATCCCGAACGAGTTGACCAGCGCGGGCAGGAAAAGCTCGCTCGCGTCCCCGAAGAGGACCGACGTGTAGTTCTCGAAGGTGGCCGCGGTGGGCAGGAACTGCCCGTTGGCGATGTCGGACGGCGCCTTGAGCGACAGCGACACGATCCAGGCCACCGGGAACAGCGAGTAGAGCACGATCGCGATCGCGCCGACGACCCACCAGGACTTCTCACGGGTGGACATCACTTCTCCCCTCGGGCCTGGGACAGGTCGACCTTGAAACCCTTGATGAAGCCGACGGCGATGAGGACCACCGCGAGGAAGAGCAGCACCGACACCGCCGAGCCGAGCCCGATCTCCAGCCGGGCGATCGTCTGGCGGTAGGCGAGGAACGAGACCGTCTCGGTCGAGTTCGCGCCCGCGGTCATGATGAAGACGGTGTCGAAGATCCGGAACGCGTCGAGCGTGCGGAAGAGCAGCGCCACCATGATCGCCGCCTTCATGTTCGGGATCGTCACCCTGCTCAACCGCTGCCACCAGGAGGCGCCGTCGACCTTTGCGGCCTCCTGCAGCACCTCCGGCACCTGGGCGAGGCCGGCGAGCAGCAGCAGCGAGATGAACGGCGTGGTCTTCCAGATCTCGGTGAGGCAGATGACGAACAGCGACGACCACGTGCCGCCGAACCAGTCGTAGTCGGCGGATACGAACGGCAGCCAGTTGTTCACGAACCCGGCTTCGAGGGAGAACGCGAACTGCCACGCGAACGCCGAGACGACCGTGATGATCGCGTACGGGATCAGGATCGCCACGCGGACGATCGGGCGGACCGACCGCAACGCCTTGATCATCACCAGCGCGAGCGCGAAGCCGAGCACCAGCTCGACGGCGACCGTCACCACCGTGATGAAGACCGTGACGCCGATCGAGGTCCACCAGATCGGGTCGGTGAGGATCACACCGTAGTTGCCCAGGCCGATGAAGTCGCGGTTGTCCGGGTCGGTGAGCCGGAAGTCGAACAGCGAGTCGTAGAACGCCTGCAGGATCGGGTACGCGGTGACCAGCAGCATCACCGCGAACGCCGGCCCGGCCAGGATCCAGCCCAGGCGCCGCTCGGCCCGCGAGCGGTCGCTGATGTGCGCGGGTGCCGATCTCGGCCGGCTCTTGTCCTGCGTCGGAGGCAGGGTGGTCGTACTCACAGCAGTTCCTCCTTCGCGAGCACGGCCTGGATCAGCGCGGCGGCCTCCGCGCCGGTCTGCCCGGGCACCACCGCGGCCGGCGGGTGGTAGACCCGCTGGATGCTCTCGGAGACCTCGGGGTAGTACGCGGTCTGCGGGCGCGGCGCGGCCTGCCCGAGCGAGGAGAGGATCGTCGGGGCCATCGGGTAGGCCTCGAGCACCGCCGGGTCGGAGTACGCGGCGACGGCCGATGCCGGGTTGCCGTCCGAGACGAAGTAGGCGGCCTGGTTCTCCGCGCTGGTGATGCACCGTGCGGCGGCGAAGGCCAGGTCCGGGTTCGCGCTGAACGCGCCGACCCCGATGTTGATCCCGCCGAGCGGCGGCGCGCTGGGCTGCGCCGCGTCGACCTGCGGGTAGAGCGCCCACCCGTAGTCCGCCGGGACGTCGGCACCGAGCGTGCCGTCCTCGACGGCCGAGTTGGCCTTCGCCCACACGAACGGCCAGTTCACCATGAAGATCGCGTCCCCCTTCTCGAAAGCGGTGGCGCTGGTGTCCTCGCTCGCGGTGGAGAACCCGGGCCCGCCGACACCGGCCTGCACGAAGTTCTGGATGACCTGGGCGGCGGCCTGCGACGGTGGCGCTGTCAACCCCAGCCCGACGGCCTCCGGGTTGTCCGGGGACGGGTTGGTGATGATCTCGCCGCCGGCGGACTCGATCAGCGCGTTGAACCACACCACGAGCGACTCGGCGCGCCGTCCCTGCGCCGCGACCTGCTTGCCCTGGCTCTGCGCGGTCTCGATGATCTGCTGCCAGGTGACCGGCTGCGTCATGTCCAGGCCGGCCGCGGCCGCGGCGGACTTGCGGTACCAGAGCAGCTGGGTGTTGGCCCAGAACGGGATCGTCACCAGCTCGCCCGACCAGGTGGCGCCCTCGACCGCACTCGGCACGACGCCCTCGGTGGCCTGCGCCTTGACGTCCTCGGGCAGCGGGGCGAGGAAGCCGGCCTCGGCGAACTCCGGCACGTAGGGCGGGTCGAGGCTCATCAGGTCGATCGACGAGTCGTTCGCGGCGAGGCGGCGGATGAGCTGCTGGCGCTGTTCGGAGGACTCCCGCGGCAGCGTGCTCACCGCGATCCGGTACTGGCCCCCGGACGCGTCGGTGCAGCGGCTCGCGATCTCCTCCTGCCCCCCCGAGTCGGGGTTGACGTACCAGTTGAGGACCGGCGGGCCCGCCGCGCCGCCTCCGCAACCGGCGATCGC
>JBQTJE010000193.1:0-39186 GCA_052387455.1 Pseudonocardia sp. | reverse complement strand
CGGCTCGTCGTGCGTGGCAGCAAAGCCACTTTCACGCAAACTGATGGCGTGAAAGTGGCTTTGCTGCCACGGCGAGTCAGGGCGGGGGGAAGGCGAGCTGGTCGACGAACCGGTCGTTGAAGTCGGGACGGTCGGAGAGCTCGACATAGTGCACCTCCTCCAGGAGGGCCTGTGCGGCCGCGCGCTCGCGCACCGACAGCAACGCCATCTTCGCGCCCTCGCCCGCGACGTTGCCTGCACTGACGATCCGCAGCACCGACACGTCGGGCACCAGCCCGATCCGCACGGCGGCGGCCGGGGCGAGGTAGCTGCCGAACGACCCGGCGAGCAGCACCTGCGCCACGTCACCGGGGGCGACGCCGAGCTCCTCCAGCAGCAGTCGCCAGCCGGTGGCGATGGCGGCCTTGCCGAACTGGAGCTCGCGGATGTCGCGCTGGGAGAGGTAGACGGCGTCGGCGGCGTCGGAGCCGCGGGGGTGCAGCACGAACACCCGCTCCTTCCCGACGGTACGCAGCCGCGCGGCCAGCCCGGGCGGCACGCCGGGCGCGTCGGCGGCGACGAGCCGTCCCGATATGTCGACGAGCCCGGCCGCGACCAGCGACGCCACCGCGTCCACCAGCCCGGACCCGCACAGCCCGATCGGCTCGACATCGCCGATCACCTGCAGCGCCACGTCGTCGTCGCTGATCTTCACGCCCTCGACGGCGCCGGGCGCGGCCCGCATCCCGCAGCGGATCGCGGCGCCCTCGAACGCCGGCCCGGCGGGGGCCGCGGTGGCGAGGAGCCGGTCGCCGGCGGCGAGGACGATCTCGCAGTTCGTGCCGACGTCGACGAACAACCGGATCCGCCGGTCGCGGTCCATGCCCGACGCGAGCGCCCCGGCGACGATGTCCCCGCCCACGTACGCGCCGAGCGCCGGGAACACGTACGCACGCGCGCTCGGGTGCACGCCGACGCCCAGATCCGCCGCCTGCAGCCCCTCGAACGACCGCGACGCCATCACGAACGGCGCGACCCCCAGCGCCTCCGGGTCGATGCCCAGCGCGAGGTGGGTCATCGTGGCGTTGCCGGCCAGGGCGATCTCGTAGACCTCGCCCGGCTCGACGCCGCCGCCGGTGCACACCTCGGTGGCGAGCTGGTGCAGGCAGCCGTGCGCGAGCGCGGTGAGCCGCTCCAGCGCGGCGGGGTCGGTCATGGTCGCGCTGATCCGGGTGATGACGTCGGCGCCGAAGGGCTGCTGCGGGTTGAGCATCGACGCGACGGCGACCGGGGTGCCGGTGGCGAGGTCGAGCAGGGTGGCGACGACGGTGGTGGTGCCGAGGTCGAACGCGATGCCGAACCGCCGGGCGCTCGTGTCCCCGGGCTCGACGTCGACCAGCACGTCGTCCACCACGACCGCGGTCACCTCGAAGTCGGCCGCCCGCAACGCCCGGGGCAGGTTGCGCACGGCCCGCAGGTCTGCGCGCAGCTCCAGGTCGGACAGCGCCGCGAGGAGCCGTTCGAGGTCGGTGCGCTGGTCGGCGAGCGTGGGCTCGTCCAGGCGCACGCAGCGCTTCTGCACAGCGGGGCGGAGAATCACCTGTCGCCCGACGCCGACGGTGGCTGCCTTGGGCCGGGTGACCAGCGGCGGCACGTCGACGGTGACGTCCCGCTCGGCAACGGCCGTGCAGGCCAGCCGCCAGCCGGCGCGCAGCTCCTCCGGCCCGAACGCACGCGGGTCGAGCCGGGAGATCGCCACGGCACCCTCGACGACCTGCATCCGGCACTTGCGGCAGGTGCCGTGCCCGCCGCAGGTGGAGTCGACGGCGATGCCGTTCCAGCTCGCGGCGTCGAACAGCGTGACGCCCGACGGCACCCGTACCTCGCGGGGCGGCGCGCCGTCGGGCCGGAAGATGATCCGGACGCGGTCCGGCGGATCGTTCACGTCAAGCCGGCGCGGCGGCGCGGGCCGCGCGGTAGGCCGCGATCCAGGCGGCGCCCCAGTCGTCGTTGCCGAGCAGCAGGTCCGCGGCCTTGACCGCCTCCACGATCTGCGGCGAGCGCACGTCCAGCACCGCGCTGGTCAGGCCGCTGAGCATGGCCATCGGCAGGAACGCCGCGCCCAGCGCCGCGCGCCCCGGCATCCCGAAGGACACGTTCGACGCCCCGAGGGTCATGTTCAGGTCGAACTCGGCGCGGATCAGCTCGATGGTGCGCAGCGTGGTGCGGACCAGCGTGGTGTCGGCGCCGATCGGCATCGCCAGCGGGTCGATCACGATGTCCGACAGCGGGATCCCGTACTCGCCGGTGGCGATGTCGACGATCTTGCGGGTGATCTCCAGGCGCTTCTCCGGCTCCTCGGGGATCTCGTCCTCCTCGTTGGGCAGCGCGATCACCGCGGCCCCGTGCCGGGCGACCAGCGGCAGGATCGCGTCCAGCCGCTCCCGCTCCCCGGTGACGGAGTTGACCAGCGCCTTGCCCCGGTAGGCCGCGAGCCCCGCCTCCAGCGCCTCGACGACCGAGGAGTCGATGCACAGCGGCAGGTCCGTCAGCTCCTGCACCATCGTGACCGCGCGCCCGAGCAGCTCGGCCTCGTCGGCGAGCGGAACCCCCATGTTGACGTCGAGCATCGTCGCGCCGCCCGCGACCTGCTGCTCGACGTCCACGGTGATGCGGGACAGGTCGCCCCGGCGCAGCTGCTCGGCGAAGATCCTGCGGCCGGTCGGGTTGATCCGCTCGCCGATCAGGCAGAACGGCCGGTCCGGACCGATGACGACCTCGCGGGTCGCGGACGAGACGACGGTGTGCATCACGCCACCCCGACCGTCGCCCGGCGCGCGGCGAGCAGTTCCTTTGCCTTGCGGACCGCGGTGGCGGCGTCGGCGGCGTACCCGTCGGCGCCGACCGCGTCGGCGTACTCCTGGGTGACCGGCGCGCCGCCGACCATGACGATCACCTGGTCGCGCAGGCCGGCCTTGGTCAGCGCGTTGATGTTGGCCTTGAACATCGGCATCGTCGTGGTGAGGAACGCGGAGAACCCGACGATGTCGGGCTTGTGCTCCTCGATGCCCGCGATCACCTTCTCCGGCGACACCTGCACGCCCAGGTCGATCACGTGGAAGCCGGCGCCCTCCAGCATGATGTTGACCAGGTTCTTGCCGATGTCGTGCACGTCGCCCTTCACGGTGCTCATGAGGAACGTGCCGACGGTCTGCGCGCCGGTCTCGGCGAGCAGCGGGCGAAGCACGTCGAGCGCCCCGGCCATCGCCTTGCCCGCGACGAGCATCTCGGGGACGAAGAAGTCGCCGCGCTCGAAGCGCGCGCCGACCTCCTCCAGCGCCGGGATGAGCGCGTCGAACAGCATCGTCTCCGGCGTGACACCGGCGTCGAGGCCCTCGCGGGTCAGTTCCAGCACGCGGGGGCGGTTGCCGACCAGCGTCTCGTCGTAGAGGCCCTGCAGGATCTCCGCACTCGTGCTCGCGTTCATCAGGCGACGCCTTCCTTCCGGGGCTGGTGGCCCAGCAGCGCGGCGAGCCCGCGCAGCTCGGCGACCAGGAGGTCGCCGAGCCTCGTGATGCCGTGGTCGTTGATCCGCGTCGGCGGCCCGGAGACGGAGAGGGCGGCGACGACGGTGCCGTCGACGGCACGCACCGGCGCGCCGACGGCCGAGAGCCCCACCTCCAGCTCGTCGAGCGAGGCGGCCCAGCCGCGGCGGCGCACCTCGATGAGCTGGTGGTCGAGCTGGGCGCGGTCGACGGCGGAGTGGGCGGTGCGGCGCTCCAGGTTGCCCCGCGGCAGGGCGAGCGCGGCGTAGGCGTAGAGCACCTTGCCCAGCGCCGTGCAGTGCGCCGGCACGTCGACCCCGACCCAGTTCGTGGCGCCCAGCAGGTAGCGGCTGTCGACCTGGGAGATCTGCACGAGCTGGCTGCCGCGCGGCACGGCGAGGTTGACCGTCTCGCGGCAGAGCTCCGACAGGTGCTCCATCGTCGGGCGGGCCAGCTCCGAGAGGTCGTGCAGGGCACTGGGCCGGGCGGCGTAGAGGGAGAACAGCGCGCCCGGCCGGAAGGCGCCCGCGCGGTCGCGTTGCACCAGGCGGCTGCGTTCGAGCGCCTGGAGCAGTCGCGATGTCGTGGACTTGGCCAGGCCGAGCTCGTCGACCAGCGAGGTGAAGGTGCGGGGTGCGCCGGACTCGACGATCAGGGCGAGCAGTGCGCTCGCCCTGTCGACGGCCTGGCTGCCCACCTGTGTCGCCATGTGTCCGCGCTCGTTTCCGAAGAGTTTCATATTGTGGAACCAGTGTTCCGGCAATTGCAGCTACTGTGACGCCGGTCGGACTCCCGCGTCAAGAGGGGAATGCGCGAGCATGTTCCGCAATGCGATGCCCCGCTACGAGATCCTCTCCGCGGACGCGCTGGCCACCCTCGACAGGGGCTGGCGGCGCATCGTCTCCGAGATCGGCGTGGAGTTCCTGTCCGCGCGCGCGCTGGAACTGTTCCGGCAGGCGGGCCAGAAGGTGGAGGACGACTGCGTCCGGTTCGACCCGGACTTCGTTCTCGAACAGGTCGCGAAGGCGCCGCGGGCGTTCGACGTGCAGGCCCGCAACCCCGCGCGCAGCGTGCACATCGGCGACGACGCGATGGTCTTCGGCGGGGTGTACGGGCCGCCGTTCGTGCGTGAAGCGGACGTGCGCCGGGACGCCAAGATGGACGACTTCCGCAACTTCACGAAGCTCGCCCAGGGCTTCGACGTGCTGGACTCCGCGGGCGGGATCATCTGCGAGCCCGAGGACACCCCGCTGGACTCGCGCCACCTCGACATGACGCTCGCGCTCCAGACGCTCACCGACAAGATCTACATGGGCAACGTCGTCTCGGGCGTGAACGCCCGGGACACCCTCGCCATGACCGAGATCCTCTTCGGTGGCCGGGCGGCGATCGAGGCCACGCCGGCCACCATCTCGCTCATCAACTGCAATTCGCCGCTGCGGTGGGACGACCGCATGCTGGAGGCGCAGTTCGAGTACTCCGCGGCCAACCAGGCGGTGGTGATCACACCGTTCCTGTTGATGGGCGCGATGTCGCCGGTGTCGGTTCCCGCCTCGCTCGCCCAGCAGATCGCCGAGGCACTCACCGGAATCGCCTTGTCGCAACTGATCAGGCCCGGCTGCCCGGTGATCTTCGGGTCGTTCCTCTCCAATATCGACATGCAGTCGGGTTCCCCGTGTTTCGGTACGCCCGAATCGGCGATCGGGTTGCTCTGCACGGGGCAGATCGCGCGGCATTTCGGGCTGCCGGTGCGCTCCGGCGGGGGCCTCACGTCGAGCCAGACCCCCGACGCGCAGGCCGGCTACGAGTCGCTGATGACGATGCTCCCGACGTTCCTCGCGGGCATCAACTGGGTGATGCACACCGCGGGCTGGCTGGAGGGCGGGCTGGTCGCGAGCTACGAGAAGTTCGTGCTCGACGTGCAGGTGCTGGAGATGCTCCAGCACGAGTTCACCCCGCTGGAGATCGACGAGGCGTCGCTGGCGTTCGACGCCCACGACGAGGTCCGCCACGGCGGGCACTTCCTCGGCGCCGCGCACACGATGGAGCGGTTCCGCACCTGCTTCTACCGGCCGTTCGTGAACAGCTCGGAGAACTACGACCGCTGGATGCGCGGGGGCGCGCGCGACGCCGCCGCCCGCGCCGGTGAGGTGGCCCGCCGCCGCCTGGCCGAGTACGAGCCCCCGCCGCTGGACGACGCGGTCCGCGCGGAGCTGGAGGAGTACGTGACCCGCCGCCGCCGCGAGCTCGGTGACTGAGGAGGAACCCATGGCAGAAGTCCCGGCCGCGGCCCGCGTCGTCGTGATCGGCGCCGGCATCGTCGGCAACAGCCTCGTGCACCATCTCGCCCGGCTCGGCTGGCGCGACATCGTGCAGCTCGACAAGGGGGCGCTGCCCAACCCCGGCGGCTCCACCGGCCACGCGTCGAACTTCATCTTCCCGGTCGACCACTCCCGCGAACTGGCCGATCTCACGCTCGACTCGATGCGCCAGTACAAGGAGATGGGCGTCTTCACCGAGTCCGGCGGCTACGAGGTGGCGCGCACGCCGGAGCGGATGGAGGAGCTGCGACGCCGGATGTCCTCGGCGCGGGCGTGGGGGATCGAGGCCGAGCTGGTCACCCCCGACCACGTCGTCGAGCGGGTGCCGTTCCTGGACAAGGACCGGATCCTCGGCGCGTTCTGGACGCCGTCGGTCGGCGTGGTGGACTCGCTGCGCGCCGGGACGATCATGCGCGAGGCGGCAACAGGGCTGGGCGCGTTGACGGTCGTGCCGACCGTCGAGGTCGTCGGCATGGACGTCGAGCGCGGCCGGATCCGCCGCGTGCGCACCACCGGCGGCGACATCGAGGCCGAAGCGGTGGTGATCGCCTGCGGGGTGTGGAGCCCGAAACTCGCCCGGATGGCGGGCGCGACGATCCCGCTCACTCCCGCCGTACACCAGATGATCTCCGTGGGGCCGATCCCGCAGCTCGCCGAGCGGCCGGGGGAGATCTCGTTCCCGATCATCCGGGACATGGACACGTTCTGCTACGAGCGCCAGCACGGCGCCGACATGGAGGTGGGCTCCTACGCCCACCGCGCGATCCTGCACGACCCGGCCGAGATCCCGTCGATCGAGCAGGCGAAGCTCTCGCCCACCGAGCTGCCGTTCACCTCCGACGACTTCGACCCGCAGCTCGAGCAGGCCTTCGAGCTGATGCCCGACGCGCTGGGCGCCGAGGGCGCGGAGATCCGCTACGCGATCAACGGGCTGCTCTCGCTCACCCCGGACGGCGCGCCGATCCTGGGCGAGACCCCGGAGGTGCGCGGGCTCTGGTCCGCCGCCGCCGTGTGGATCAAGGAGGGCCCAGGGGTCGGACGGGCGGTCGCGGAGTGGATGACGCGCGGCTGGTCGGAGATCGACGTGCACCACTCCGACATCGCACGCTTCCACCCGCACCAGCGCACCCGCGGGCACGTCCGCTCGCGGACGTCGGAGGCGTTCAACAAGACCTACGGGATCGTGCACCCGGGCGAGCAGTGGGCCGGCGAGCGCGGCAAGCGCCTGGCGCCGATGCACGCGTCGCAGCGGGCGGCCGGTGCGGTGTTCTTCGAGACCGCCGGCTGGGAGCGGCCCTTCTGGTACGGGGGCAACGAGGCGCTGCTGGGGGAGTACGGGGATCGCGTCATGGCGCGCGAGCACGAGTGGGACGCCCGGTGGTGGTCGCCGATCATCAACGCCGAGCACCTCGCGATGCGTGACCGCGCCGGTATCGTCGACCTCTCCGCGTTCGCGATCTTCGACGTCGTCGGGCCGCGGGCCGCGCAGGCCGTGCAGGGGGTCGTGGTCGCGCAGGCCGACGTCGCGCCCGGCAAGGTGATCTACACCCCGGTGCTCGACGTGAATGGCGGCTTCCGCTCGGACCTCACCGTGATGCGGCTGGCGCACGACCGCTACCGCGTGGTCACCGGTGGCGCGCACGGCATGGCCGACCTGAAGTGGTTCACCGACCGTGCGGGCGAGGGCGCCGCGGTCGTCGACCTCACCTCGGCATTTACCACCATCGGCCTGTGGGGCCCTCGGGCGCGCGACATCCTCGGCCGGATCACCGACGACGACATCGGCGACGCCGACTTCCGCTTCCTCACCTGCCGCCGGATCGAGGTCGGCAGCATCGACGTGCTCGCCTCCCGGATCTCCTACGTCGGGGAACTCGGCTGGGAGCTGTACGTGCCGATGGAGCAGGGTGCGCGCGTGTGGGAACTGCTGCACGAGGCCGGGCGGCCGGACGGGGCGGTGCCCGTCGGGATCGGGGTGTACGGCACCACCGGGCGGCTGGAGAAGGGCTACCGCGCCTACGGCTTCGAGCTCGACGCCGAGCGCACGATCGTCGAGGCCGGGATGGCGCGGCCGCGGGTCAAGGACGCCGACTTCGTCGGCCGCGACGCCTACCTCGCCCAGCGCGCGACCTCCCCGCAGGCGGTGCTGGCCACCATGACCGTGGACGACCACACCTCGGCGTCCGGCGGGCGGCGCTACATGCTCGGCGGCGAGCCGATCCGCACCCCGGACGGCGGCCCGCTCGTCGACGGGCACGGCCACCACCCCTACGTGACGTCCGCGGGTTCGGCACCCTCGCTCGGCAGGCACGTGCTGCTCGCCTACCTGCCGCCCGACCAGGCGACGGTCGGCAACCGCCTCGCGGTGTCGTACATGGAGGAGCTGTACCCGGTGACCGTGGGCTCGGTGGACGCCACGCCGCTGTTCGACCCGGCGAACGAGCGCCTGCGATGACGTCGGTCCTGGTCTGCGTCAAGCGGGTGCCCGACGTCGGCGGGGAGGTGGCCCTCACCGCCGACGCGCAGGGGGTCGACGCCCGCCACGTCGGGTTCACGGTCAGCGCGCACGAGAGCTGCGCGGTCGAGCTGGCGGTGCGGGTCGCCGGGGCGGGCGGTGGCGCGGCCACGGTGCTCACCCTCGGCGCGGCCGACGCCGTCGAGCAGCTGCGGTCCGCGCTCGGGGTCGGGTGCACCGCGGCGACGCTCGTCGAGGCGGACGCGGGCGCGTTCGGGCCCGCCGACGTCGCTCGCGAGATCGCGGCCGTGGTGCGTGCCCACGAGGCGCAGGGCCGCGGCCACGACCTGATCCTGCTGGGCAACGACGCCGCCGACTCCGGCGACTTCCAGGTCGGCATCCGGCTGGCCTACGAGCTGGGCCGGCCGGTGGTGAACGGGGTGAAGACCGTCGAGGTCAGCGACGGGATGGTCACGGCCCGCGGCGACGGCCCGGACGGCGTGGAGACGTTCCGGGTGCCCCCGCCCGCCGTCGTCACGGTGCTGGAGGGGGGCGTCGAGCCGCGCTACCCGACGATCACCGGCCGGATGAAGGCGAAGAAGACGGCCGTCGAGATCCTCGCTCCCCGGCAGGCGCCGGCCGGTCCCGGGCGGGTCCGGCTGACGTTGCCGCCCGCGCAGCCCAGCCATGTCGAGATCCTCGGCCACGGGCCCGAGGCGGCACCGGCCGTCGTGGATCTGCTGCACAGCCTGGGCGTGGCCCGGTGAGCGCGCCGGTCCTGGTACTCGTCGAGACCGGGGCGGGCGGCGTCACGGAGGTCTCCCTGGAGACGCTGACGTTCGCCCGCGGGTTCGGCGAACCGGTGCACGCGGTCGTGGTCGGCGCCCTGCCCGAGGAGGTGGTCGTGCAGCTCGGCGCGTACGGCGTCGCCGGGATCCACCACGTCACCGGCGCGGCGTTCGACGCCTACGGCGCAGCGGCCTGGGCGGCGGGCGTGCAGGCCGCAGCGGTGGAGGCGGGCACGGTCGTCGCGGCCGGGACACCGCGCGGGATGGAGGTGCTCGCCCACCTGGCCGCGCGGCTCGGCGTGGCGATGGCCGCCAACGCCGTGGGGATCGCCGCGAACGATCCGCTGACCGTGCAGCGCCAGGTCCTGGGCGGCGCGGTGCTGGAGGAGACGCGGATGCCCGACCGGCCGGCCGTCCTCACCGTCGCCGGACACGCCGTCGAGGCCCAGCCGGCCGCCGAGCCGTCGACCCCGGCCGTCCGCCGGCACGAGCCGGAGATCCCGGCCGCGGACCTCGTCGCCCGCGTGGTGTCCACCGAGCCTGCTGAGCCGGACCGTTCCGGCGCGCTCACCTCCGCCCGGGTCGTCGTCGGCGCGGGCCGCGGCGCGGGCAGCGCCACCGGGTTCGACGGGGTTGTTGAGCTGGCGGCGCTGCTCGACGGCGCGCTCGGCGTCTCCCGGGTGGTGACGAGCCTGGGCTGGCGCCCACACCACGAGCAGGTGGGCCAGACCGGCAGCCGGATCTCCCCGGAGGTGTACATCCCGTGCGGCATCAGCGGCGCCATCCAGCACTGGGCGGGCTGCGCGAGCTCCAAGACGATCGTGGCGATCAACACCGACCCGGACGCGCCGATGGTCACCAAGGCCGGCTACGCGGTGATCGGCGACATGGCCGAGGTCGTCCCCGCGATCAACGCGGAGATCCGCCGCCGCCGCGGGTGACCGCGGTGCCGACCCCCGCCGATGCCGACGCCCCGGGCCGGCCGTCACGGCAGGGCGCCCTGCTCGCGCGCGAGCTGCTCGATGGTGATTCCCGACAGCACCCGGTCGAGCGCGGAGATCATCGACGGGCACTGTCTGGTGGGATGCTCGGTCGGGCAGTCGAGGGCGTGGTCGAGGAACGTTCTGGCCCCACGGGCCTGCTCGATCAGCTCGTCGAGCGCTGCGACCTGGTCGCTGACCGCCGAGCGCCAGTCAGGACCGGGTGCGTCGAGCACGGCGGCCGCCGTGTCGAGGGGTATGCCCAGGCGCCGCGCTACGGTGAGGAAGGCGAGGCGGCGCAGCTCGTCAGGCCCGTACATCCGCCGACCCGCCACGCGGGCCCGGGGACGGACCAGCCCGCGCTCGTCGTAGTAGCGCAGCGCCGAGGTGCGCAGGCCGAGCCGGCGCGCGGCCTCGCCGATCGGGACGAGTTCGGGATCCACGCCGCCATTCGACGCCACGCCCGCGCGAACCGCCACCGTGGGGCCCGATGCCGGGATCCGGCGTCGCGCGTTCAGGTCCGGCGCGCTCCGTCCGGCCACACGACGATGACCGGCACGCCGCGTTCCCGCGCCTCGCGTACGGTGTCCCCGGTGCCGCCCCGGGCGTCCTGTGGCGCGCCGTCCCACACCGCCACGAGTGCGACCACGTCGTCGAGCACGGCCTCACCGGCTGCCGCGTAGGCGTCCCGGTTCGCGGTGGCGATCGGCAGCACGCGCACCGCCGTCGCGCGCTCGATCAGGCTGTCGAAGTCGGCGCGGTTGTCCGGCCGCACCTGGCGCTCCCGGTAGTCGGTGGAGGGCAGCACGACCTCCAGCTCGTGCCCCATCTCGAGCACGACGCGCGCGAACACCTGATCGGCCCCGCGCGCGAGGCACGAGACGCCGGTGATCGGTCCGCCGATCCCCGCGAGCGTGGCCCGGATCGCGTCGGCCACGACCGGCGCCGAGTCGGGGGCGAGGTTCGAATGTCCGGTGACACCGATTCGCATGAGGTGACGATCCTTCCGGATGAGGCGGTGGACGGAGCGCTGTTCCGCGGAACAGTGAACCCCTCACAGGTGCCCGTCGGCGCAGCAGACCTCGCCGCGCAGCGCGTTGCGCCCCTCCCGCACGGCCACCGCGGCGAGGACGAGCGCGGCAGCCGGATCGGCCCACCACCAGCCGAGGACGGAGTTGAGCAGCAGGCCCACGAGGACCGCGGCGGACAGGTAGGTGCAGAGCAGGGTCTGGCGGGAGTCGGCAACGGCGCTGGCCGAGCCCAGTTCGCGGCCCGCGCGCCGCTGGGCGAGGGACAGGAACGGCATGACGACGACGCTGGTCACGACGAGCGCGATGCCGACCGTCGAGTGCTCGGCCGCACCCGCGCCGGCGAAGGTGCGCAGCGCCTCGACGGTGACGTACGCGGCGAGCGCGAAGAACGACCAGGCGATCACCCGCAGCGCCACGCGCTCCCGGGCCTGCGGGTCACTTCCGGCGAACTGCCACGCCACCGCGGCGGCGGACGCCACCTCGATGACCGAGTCCAGCCCGAAGCCGATCAGCGCGACCGAGGAGGCGATCGTGCCCGCCGTGATCGCGACGGCGGCCTCGACGACGTTGTAGCTGATCGTGGCGGCGACCAGCCACCGGATCCGCCGGTGCAGGACGGTCTGCCGGTCGACGCCGGCGGTCACGACCCGGCCGCCGCGGTGCGGTGCTGGGTGTCGAGACGGACGTGGACCGGGCACAGCGCGACGGCCGCGCCGGTCTCGGCGAGGACGCGCTCCGCGCTGCGGAGCAGGTCGATCAGCTCGGGCCGGGTGAGCGAGTAGAAGGACTGGCGGCCCTCCGCGCGGTAGTCCACGAGCCCGCAACCACGCAGGCACGCCAGGTGTTTCGAGACCGTCGACTGGGCCAGGCCGAGCAGCTCGGTGAGATCCACGACCCGGGCCTCGCCCTGCGCGAGCCGGGCCACGATCGCGAGACGCGTGGGGTCGCCCAGCGAGCGGAAGAGGGCGACGGCAGGCGAGGTGAGCGGCGAAATCATCGTCACTTAACGATGCTAGCCCAGATTGACGATGAAATCTTCCAGGCTCGACGGGCTGTGGTTGTCGATCCCGCGATACCGCGCGGCAGCGGCCGATCAGCCGAAAGCACGAGACAGAGACCGTGCGATCGGCCGGGCGAACTCCGGCCTGCGGGCCGATGTGTCCGCCGCCGGGCTCAGCGATCGTGGACCTACCGATCCTCACCACGACAACGGAGCCCATGATGAGAACACATCAACCCACCACCACGCTGGAGAATGTGCGCATGCCGGTGCAAGCCAAGCTCGCCGCAGCATGGACCAGCTTGATGTTCTTCGTCATCTACATCGACTACTTCCACCTCTACAAGCCCGGCGTCATCAATGACATCCTCGCCGGCAGGGTCTTCGAGTTCGACATCAGCGGGCCATTGTTGACCATTTTCGTCGTGGTCATAGGGATCCCGGCCCTGATGATCCTGCTCTCCATGACACTGCCCGCCCGGGCGAACCGCGCCACGAACCTCATCGTGGCCTCGGTACAGGTCCCCCTCATGGTGCTCAACGCGGCAGGGGAGTCCTGGGAATGGGCCTCCTTCTACGCCCTCTCAATCGGAATCGAGGTGCTGATCCTCGCCTTCATCCTGCGCTCCGCCTGGACCTGGCCACGCCGTACCGCATCGCCGGCGACCACGGCGACCAGCCCGGACCGTGAAACCGTTCGCACCGAGCAGCAAGCGTGAACCCGAGAGCAGGACGTCGCATAGGGGCCTACCAAAGGCCCCTATCGGCAGGTCAGGTCATCGGATGCGGAACGGGGGCAGGGTGTGTCGTCAGTTGTTGATGCGGCCGGTTTCGTAGGCCCACATCGCGATCTCGACGCGGTTTCGGGCGTCGAGCTTTCGCATGAGGCTTGCGAGGTGGGACTTGACGGTGCTGATGCTGATGTGCAGGCCGTCGGCGATCTCGTGGTTGGTCCAGCCCTGGGCGACCGGGATCAGGATCTCCTCCTCCCGGCTGGTGAGCGGTTCGATGGGCTGGGCGGGGGGCTGTCGGGGGATGGTGTGCGCGAAGGTCGCGAGCAGCCGCGCGGTGATGCTCGGTGCGATGAGGGCGTCGCCGTTGGCGGCGGCGTGGATCGCCTGGGTGAGCAGGGCGGGTCCGGCGTCCTTGAGCAGGAAGCCCCGGGCGCCGGCCTTCAGGGCTCCGTGCACGTACTCGTCGAGGTCGAAGGTGGTGATCACGATGATCGCCAGCGGGTCGGTGACGGTGGGGCCGGCGAGGTGGCGGGTGGCCTCGATGCCGTCCATCTCCGGCATGCGGATGTCGAGCAGGCAGACGTCGGGCCGGAGCTGGCGAGCGAGCGTGACGGCTTCTCGGCCGTTGGCCGCCTGGCCGACGACCTCGATGTTCGGTTGGGCGTCGAGGATCATGGTGAGCCCGGCACGGACGATGTCCTGGTCATCGGCGACGAGCACGCGGATGGTCACGTCGTGGGACCTACCGCTTCGCTGCGTGCCGTCACGACGCGCTCCGCTTCGGGAGCACCGCTTCGACAGTCCATCCACCGCCGGCGCCGCCCCCGGCGCGGAGGGTGCCGCCGAGCAGGTTCGCCCGTTCGGTCATGCCGACGATGCCGTAGCCCGCGGACGCATGAGCGGTCGTGATGTCGCCGTCGTCCCGGACGGTCAGGCGCACCCTGTCGCTCTCGTCGGCGATCTGGACGGTGACCCGGGTCGCGTGGCGGGCGTGGCGCATCGCGTTGGTGACCGACTCCTGCGCGATCCGGTACAGGGCACCCCCGACAGTGGGACTGAGCTCGGCGAGATCGCCGGACACCCGCACGTCCACGCGCGGCCAGCCGCCGACGCCGCGGGCAAGCCGTTGGATGTCGCCCACTCCCGGTTGTGGCGCGAAGTCGGGCTCGGCTCCGTCGCGCAGGACACCGACCATGGCGCGCATCTCCTCCAGCGTCCGCGACGCCGCTTCCTCGATCGTCGCCAGCGCCGCTGCGGCACGGTCGGGGTGGGTGGCGGCCACGCTCCGGCCGGCCTGAGCCTGGATGACGATGGCCGAGACATGGTGGCCGACGCTGTCGTGGAGCTCGCGGGCCAGCTCGTTGCGCTGACGCAGCTTGGCCTGCTCGATGTCGCGGACCCGGGCGTTGGTGTGGAAGCGGATCGACGCGCCGAGCGCCGCTGAGAACAGGAAGAACCCGTAGCCGGCGACTATCTCGGCGGTCGTGTTCGCGGCCGGGTCGGCGACGTAGGCGACGGCGAGCCAGCCGAGGATGACCCCGAGGCCGACGGCGGCCTCGCGGCCTGAGCCCCAACGGAACAGCGCGTAGGGCAGCACGAGCGACGCCGCGATGCTCGCCAGCCCGGTCGCGTCGATGGCGAGGATCCGCGCCACGTCGAAGGCGATGAGCGTGCCGACGGCGACCGCGACCGCGGCCAGCGGATGGGTGCGTCGCCACAGCAGCGTGAGCGTGACCACGACGCTGACGGCGAGAACGAGCGGACGCCACGCCTGGTCCTGGCGGAGCAGCGTCTCCAGCACCGACCACGCCACGAGCGTGCCGAGGAGCATCCAGTCCCGCCACACCCGGACGGGCGGATGCGGTGGGCGGGGTTCGGCCCACAGGGCGCGGAGGGCGCTTCCCACCATGTCCACAGCGTAGAGAGACCGCGCCCGTGGCGGACCAGCCGAAAGTGCGAGGGCCGGCTCGTTCCCGCGGCCAGGGGACCGCGAGCCCGGAGACGGATGTGCCCGCGAGATGCCGACGCCATCGTGAGGTCATGCCGATCGATCGCCGAAGGCTCGTCATCGAGCCCGGCCCGACGGCCAGACGACGAGCGAGAGGATCTGGGATGAGCGTGGAAGGGACAACCAGGGAGAACGCCCGCAGGCGGTTCGTTCGAGGCCGGCTCGTCGGCGCCGCGGCGATCGCGTTCGCGATGTCGGTGGTGATGGAGAACGCGGTGCTGGGAGCAGCGAGCGCGCCGACCTTCGGCGCTCCGATCGAGGAAGTACTGGCCCACTACGCTGCCAACCGCGACTCGGTCGCGATCGCGACCGGTGTGGTGGCCCTGAGCCTGCCGCTGCTGCTCGTGTTCGTGACGGGCCTGCACGGCCTCGTGGTGCGGCGCGGCGGAGCGGGCGCCGACTGGTCGCGCCTCGCCTTGGCCGCCGGCGCGACGCTGTCGGCCATCTTCGCGCTGGTCAACGTCCTGCAGATCGGGCTCGCGCTCTCCGCCGGCGGGCTCGCCGAGCCGATGCCCGCGTTCGAGCTCCTCTGGCGGGTTCACGCGGCGGCGTTCGCGTTCGCGCTGCCGGTGCTCGGCACCACCTTCGTCGGCGCGGCCCTCGCCGCGCACGCGAGCGGGCTGACTCCGGCTTGGCAGCGCCTGCTGGGCCTGGTGGGCGGGAGCCTGCTGCTCGCCGCGGGGCTCGGCAACCTCGCGATCGCCGACGGCTCGGCGCTGCTCTTCGTCGGGCTCGCAGGGTTCGCCGCCTGGCTCGTCTGGCTACTCGCGACCGGCGTGCGCCTCGTCCGTAGCAACGTCGACTGACCGTCGACCGGAGTGGAGGACCGTGTGATGCAGGCGATCGTCCAGCACGCCTACGGAACCGTCGACGACGTCCTGCGTCTGCAGGACATCGACGAGCCCACTCCCGGGCCGCACGACGTGCTCGTCCGCGTGTACGCAGCCTCCGTCAACCACGCAGACTGGTTCGTCGCCACCGGCCGGCCCTACGTCATGCGCGCCGCATTCGGGCTGGGCCGGCCACGGATCGCCATCCGCGGACGGGACCTGGCCGGCCGGGTCGAGGCGGTCGGTGCGGCGGTGACCGGGTTCCACCCGGGGGACGACGTCTACGCCGAAACCACCACCGGCAGCTTCGCCGAGTACGCCTGCGTCCCCGAGCACCTGCTGGCATACAAGCCCATCAACCTCACCTTCGCCCACGCCGCCGCCGTACCGCTCGCCGCCGTCACCGCGCTGCAGGGCCTGCGCGACGTCGGCCAGGTGCAGCCCGGCCAGGCCGTGCTGATCAATGGCGCGTCGGGGGGCGTCGGCACGTTCGCCGTACAGATCGCCAAGACCCTCGGCGCCGATGTGACCGGCGTGTGCAGCACCCGCAACGTCGAGCTGGTCCGCTCCCTCGGTGCGGACCACGTGATCGACTACACCCGCGAGGACTTCACCCGCAGCAGACAGCGCTTCGACGTCATCGTCGACCTGGCCGGCCGGCATCCGCTGGCCGCCTGCAGAAGCGCGCTCACCCGGACCGGCACGCTGGTGTCGGCGAGCGGCCACGGCGGCCCGGTGCTCGGGCCGCTGGTCCGCTACATCGAAGCACTCGCGTTGTCGCCGTTCGTGTCCCAGCGACTGCGCGTGCTCGCCACGAAGCCGTCCGGACGCGACCTCGCGGCGCTCACCGGGGTCATCGAAGCGGGACAGGTCACGCCCGTGATCGAGAAGACCTACCCGCTGGCCGAGACCAACGAAGCGATCCGCCACCTCGCCGAGCAGCACGCCCGAGCCAAGGTCGTCATCGTCGTGCACGAGGCGGCGCCACAACCATCGGAGACGAACGATGCATGACACGCACGCCGACGAGAAGCCCAAGCTCGCGGCCACCGACCCCACCCTCAGACCAGATCCGCGGGACGCCCGCACGACCGGACTGCTGTATCTCGCCCTCGCCGTCACCGGGGTGCTCAGCTTCCTGGTGATCCGAGCGCGCATCTTCGAGGAGGGCAGCCCCGCTGCCACCCTCGCCAACCTGCTCGAGCACGAGATCCTGGCCCGCGCCGGGATCGGCCTCGAGCTCGGCCTGGTGATCTTCCAGGCTCTCGTGGCGCTGTGGTTCTACCGACTGTTCCGCTCGGTGAGCACCTTCACCGCCGGCGCCATCGCGGTCTTCGGCCTGGTCAATGCCATCGCCTTGCTGGGCAGCGCCGCCTTCCTGGCGACTGCGCTGCAGGTCGCGCTCGACCCGGTCGGCGATGCCTCGGGCCTGCCGCACCTGATGTACCTGATCAGCAACAACTTCTGGGGCGTGGGCAACCTCTTCTTCGGCCTGTGGCTGATCCCGATGGGCGCCGTGGTGCTCGGCTCCCGGTGGGCGCCCCGGGCCCTGGGCTGGCTGCTCGTCGCAGGCGGGGTGGGATTCGTGCTCAGTGGCCTGCTGGCCTTCCTCGCGCCGGACTCCGGTCCACTCGTCGACGTCCTGGTCGTCCCGGCGACCATCGCCGAGTTCTGGATGATCGGGTGGCTCCTCTACACCGGATGGCGGCGTGGATGCCGCGTTTGAGCGCGTTCCCGGCCGGAGTCGGCCGGCACGGACTGCTCTGCACCAGCCTCACCCTGGCCAACCGCGAGCTCGTCGTCGTGCACTCGCAACCGCCTCCCGCCGTGCTGCGAGGCCATCGGTCGATGATGAACCGGAAGGCGGGCTGATTGTTCTGGACGGTCGGGTCAAGCGCCGGCGGCACGGCCGACTGGCGCCTGGTGCACGTGCCGGACCACCCGCTCGGGTACTACGCGAGCCGGGCCAGCGATCCCGTCGAGCTGGACGCGACGCAACCGGCAGGCGCGACTCGAAGATCCTCAACCTGAGTCGCTGGGCGTCATCCGGTAACCTCCGCCGCAAGAGTCACCCGGAGGTCGCTCGCCTTGCACGGCGTGTCGGTGAGCAGGACGAGACGATTCGGTTGGTCAGTGACACCGTGCTCGACATCGAGGAGACGGTGGACCAGCACACCGAGGAACTCGCGAGCATCAGGCGGACCCAGGAGCAGCACTCCCGGGCGATGAGCCAGCACACCGCGCTGCTGAACGAGATCCTGCGGCGCCGTGCGCCAGATGCTCGGTCCGTTGCTGGTCGGTCCTGTCCCGGGCCCGGCGAGCTGCCGAGCAAGGCGTCCGGAGCGGTGGGTCCGCGGGCTGGCGGTGGGACACTCCACTGGTGACGGAGGTCCGCTGTCCGACATGGGTCGGGCGACAGGTGGAGCGCGACGCATTGCGGCAGGCGATCGCCGAGGCGGCGACCGGCCGTGGTGGTGTCGTGTTCGTCGTGGGTGAGGTCGGAGGCGAACGGGTATGAGGCGCCGCACGTTCCTCGGGAGGACGGCCTCCGCGGTGGGCGGTGCCCTACTCGCGGGATGCTCCGCGGCGCCCGAGGTGCGCGACGGCCCGAGCGGCGGGCTGATGCCCGAGGAGGGCCTGCCGCACGCACGGACCTGGATGGCCTTCGGCGCGAGCGCGGCGATCTGGGGTGCCGACCTCGTGGCGGAGGTGCGCCGCAACCTGGCGACCATCGCCGTCACGATCGCCCGGTTCGAACCGGTGTCGATGCTGGTGCGGTCCGACGAGCAGGCGCTCGCGCAGGAGCTGGTCGGAGCCGCCGACGTCGAGCTGATCGCCGCCGATCTCGACGACCTGTGGATGCGCGACACCGGACCGGTCTTCGTCCGGGCGCCCGGCGGCGGCGTCGCCGGCGTCGATCTCAACTTCAACGGCTGGGGCGGCAAGCAGGATCACCGCCGCGACGCGCGGGTCGCCGGTCTGGTCACCGACCTCGCCGGGGTGCCGACGGTGCACACCGATCTCGTACTGGAGGGCGGCGCGCTGGAGGTCGACGGGGACGGCACCGCGATCCTCACCGAGAGCTGCGTGCTCAACGCCAACCGCAACCCCGGGTGGACGCGCGCCGACGTCGAGGCCGAACTCGCCCACCTGTTCGGGATCCGGAAGGTCATCTGGCTGCCCGGCATCGCCGGCGCCGACATCACCGACGGGCACACCGACTTCTACGCCCGTTTCGCCGCGCCCGGCGTCGTGGTCGCCGGCCTGGACAACGACCCCGACTCGTTCGACCACGACGTCACCCGCCGCCACCTCGACATCCTGTCCACCGCGACCGACGTGCACGGCCAACCGCTCCAGGTGGAGACGCTGGTGGGTCCGGCGACCGTCCGGGGCACCGGCGACGACTTCGCCGCCGGTTACGTCAACTTCTCGGTCTGCAACGGGGCGGTCATCGCCCCGGAGTTCGGCGATCCCGACGCCGACGCCGCCGCCGCGGCGACGCTGCGCCGCCTGTTCCCCGGCCGGGAGGTCGTCCAGATCGCCATCGACGGCATCGCGGCCGGTGGTGGCGGCATCCACTGCACCACCCAGCAGCAGCCGGCCTGACTCCGATTCAGGTGTCCTCGGTACCGTTCGCTGCTGCGAAGGGTTGTACCGGGTAGGGGTATGTGTAGCCTCGGATCCCGCCGGGTACGCCCGGGCCGACGAGGGGAGAGACATGGTCGAGTTCGCACCGATCCTCGCCGTACTCGGGCTCGGCGTCGCGCTCGTCCTGATCGGCTTCGGCCTGTCGGCGCTGCTCGCGGTGCGGCGTCCGGCCGTCGACGTGCTCCCGTTCACCGGCGGACTGCCACCGGTCGAGCACGCCGTCTCGCGTTTCCACGTCCGCTGGTACCCCCTGACGATGGTCTTCCTCGCCTTCGACATGGAGATGGTCTTCATGTACCCGTGGACGCTCGTCGTGTCCCGGGTCGGGGTGGCATCGGTGATCGAGATGTTCCTGTTCCTCGGGATCCTGCTCGCCGGCGTCGTGTACGCGTGGCGGGAGGGAGCACTGCGATGGACGTGACGCGATGGACCTGACGCGGTGGTTGCTCCGCGCCGGTGCTGCCCGCCCGCACGTGCTGGTCGTGCCCGCGCCGGGGTCGCCGGGCGCGCGGCTCGCCGTCGAGGCGGAACTCGCCCGCCGCGGCTGGCCGCACGCGCAGAGTCCCGCCGGCGCCGACGTCCTCGTGGTGGCGGGGCAGCCGGGTCCACGACTGTCCGAGGTGGTCGAGACGCTCTGGGTGCAGATGCCCGAACCGCGGGCGCGGGTCCAGGTGGCCGACGCCGCGGCGGTCACGGACGGCCTGGACGGCGCGGCCGTCGCCCTAGCCGACCCGACCCGACAGCGCGCGACCCCGAGACAGGTCGCGCGCCCCGCCCCCGGCGCTGCGGATGCCGCGGCTCACGAGGGGCACGGCGGCGGCCACGGCGCGATGGACGCGATGGAGATGCCGGGCGGCCTGCCGATGGCCGACGTCGGCGCGGACCGCGACGGTCTCACCCTCGACCGCGTGCACGTCCCGCTCGGCCCGGTGCTGCCCGACTGGCCCGCCGGCCTGGTTGCCCGCGTGGTCCTGCAGGGCGACGTCGTGCAGGAGGCGGAGGTCGAGCTGATCGACCGGCCACCGGCGAGCGCGCCGTTCTGGTCCGGCCCGGAACGGGCCGTGGCGCGCGAGCTCGACGGCTTGGGCCGCTTTCTCGCGGTCGCGGGCTGGGACGACGGTGCCGCGCGGGCGCGGCGGTTGCGCGACGACCTGCTCGCCGGAGCATCCGACCCCCGCCGGGACGAGCGGATCCGGGCGCTGGCGCGCAGGGTCCGGCGATCGTGGGTGCTGGGCCGGCTCGTCCGGGGGATCCCGGTGGGGGACACCGACGTGGCTGCGCTGCTGGAGCAGCGGCTGGCGGTCCTCACGCCGGTCGCTGCCCCGGGGCGGCGAGCGACCCCGCAGCACCCGCCGGCGACCCGGCCCGAGCTCGCGGATCTCGCCCTCGCGCTCGTCGGCCAGGAGCTCGCCGCACTGCGCCTGGTCGTCGCGGCGGTCGATCCCGACACGGACTCCGATGCCGACACCGACGCCGCCGCGCTGCCGGTCGCCGATCCCGGGCAGGCCCGCCATGGCTGACCCCGCCGCGCTGCCCCTGTGGTCGGTCGCGCTGCTCCCGGTGCTGCTCGGTGTCGCAACCTGGTTCGCGGTGGCGCTCGACGCGGCGCTCGCCACCCGGGCCCGGGGCGGCCCGACGGCCGGCGCGTTCCTCGTTCCCGGCCGGGAGGTGGCGCGGTTGGTCGTCGGGCAGCGCCGCCGCACCCTTACCCCCGACCGCACGCTGTGGACCACCGGTGTCGTGCTGCTGCCGGTCGCCGCGCTGCTCGCCGCCGCGGTGCTGCCGCTGGGGGAGCGGCCGGTGGCCGAGCTCGGCGTCGGGGTCGTGTGGTTCAACGCCATGGAGGTACTCGCCTGGGCCGCCGTGTGGACTGTGGGGTGGGGCGCCAACAGCATGCTCGCCGTCGTCGGGGCCTACCGGTTCGTGGCGCAGGGCCTGGCCTACGAGCTGCCGCACATGTTCGCGCTGATCACCGCGGCGCTGGCGGCGGAGAGCCTGCGGGTCACCGACATCGTGGCCGCGCAGGCCGGGCTGTGGTTCGCCGTGCTCATGCCGGTGGCGTTCGGCGCCTACCTGCTCTCGACGGTGGCGATGGCGTTCTGGGGGCCGTTCGACGCGCCGGTCGGGCGCGACGTCGCGGGCGGGGCGGCGCTGGAGCTGTCCGGCATCGACCGGCTGATGTTCAGCGGGGGGCGGTGGCTGCTGCTGGTGGTCGCCGCGGCGATGGCCGTGCCGCTGTTCCTCGGCGGCGGTGCCGGGCCGGTGCTGCCGGCGTGGGCGTGGGTGGCGGTGAAGACGGCGGCGGTGCTGGCGCTGGTGGTGTGGCTGGGACGCCGGTTCCCGACGGTGCGGATGGACCGGTTCGTGGAGTTCGCCTGGGTCGTGCTGATCCCGCTGACGATCGCGCAGGCGCTGGTCGTCGCGATCGTCGTGCTCCAGCGCGGGGGTGGGATGCCGTGACGGTCGTGCTGTTCTGGACGCTCGCGGTCACCGCGGTCGTGCTGGGCGTGCTCGTGTTCCGGCTGGACTCGATGGCCCAGGTGACGTTCGCGCTGCTCGGCTCGTTCCTCGCCGTCGCGGGGCTGGTCCTGCTGCTCGGTCTGGGTTACCTGGGCGCGGTGATCGTGCTGATGATGGTCATCGAGATGGTGGTCATGGCCGTCTTCATGATCATGTACATGATGAACCCGGCCGGCCTGATGCCGATGGAGATGGCGCGCAACAAGGCCGGATCGAGGATCATCGCGGTCGGCACGTTCGCTGCCCTCGCGGCCGGGATCCTGCTGGTCGACTGGCCGCAGCGGCGCGGCGAGCCGGCACCGGACCTCACCTTCGCCCTCGGTGAGGCGCTCATGGGTGGGCAGATGCTGACGATGATGACCCTCGGCGTCACGCTGTTCGCCACCATCGTCGCCACGGTCGTGCTGTCCACCGACCGCGGCCGTTACGACCGGTTCGGCGACGATCTCGACGCCGCCGTCCCCGACGACCCGCGCGGGGGCCACGAGTGAACCTGGAACTGTTCCTGCTGGTCGCCGCGGCGCTGATCGCGATCGGGCTCTACGGCGCGCTGTCCCAGATGTCCATCGTCATGATCATGATGGGGCTGGAGCTGATGCTCAACGGCGTCATCGTCGCGACGGCCGCGTTCTGGTACTTCGTCGCGCCCGGCGGCACCGACGGCCAGGTGCTGGTCGTCGTGGTGATCACGGCGATGGCGATCGAGATGGCCGCCGGGTTCGCCGTCGCCACCGCCCTCTACCGCCGCCGGCAGATCGACATGACCGACGACGCCGCGGACCTGCGGGGGTGAGCCGGGTGCTGCTCACCGCGCTGGTCGCGCTGCCCGCCGCCGGCGGCGCGCTGCTCGCGCTCGCCGGGCGCCGCGCCGACCGCGCCGCCCCGGCGATCGGCCTGCTCCTGGCCGCCGCGACCCTGGCGCTGGCCGTCGGGGCGGCGATCGCGCGCCCCGCCGTCGACGCCCCGTTCCTCGCCGGGATCCGCGCCGGGCTGGCCGTCGACGGGCTGTCGGCGCTGATGGTCGTCACCGTCGGGGGAGCGACGCTGGCGGTGCTCGGGTTCGCCGCCGGGGAGGCGGCGCTGCGGACGGCGCGGTTCGTCGGGTTCGTGCTGGTGTTCGCCGCGGCGATGCTGGTCACGGTCACCGCGACGACGCTCGCGCCGCTGCTGTTCGCCTGGGAGGTGATGGGCGCGGCGAGCTGGGCGCTGATCGGCTACCACTGGCGCGAGCCGGAGCGGGTCCGCGCCGCGCACACCGCGTCCTTCACGACCCGGGCGGCCGACCTCGGCCTCTACCTCGCGGCGGGTGCGGCGCTCGCGGGCGGCGTCGGGTCGCTGGCGCTGGCCGAGCTGCCGTCGGCGACGTCGCCGTGGCTGCACGTCGTGGCCGCCGGCGTGGTGGTGGCGGCGCTGGGGAAGTCGGCGCAGCTGCCGTTCTCGTTCTGGCTGTCGCGGGCGATGGCCGGCCCGAGCCCCGTCTCGGCGCTGCTGCACTCCGCGACGATGGTCGCCGCCGGGGCCTACCTGCTGCTTCGCCTCGGGCCGCTGCTCGGCGCGACCGGCTGGGCCGGGCACCTCGTCGCGTGGGCCGGCGCGGCGACGGCGCTGCTGCTGGGGCTCGTCGCGGTGGCGCAGCGGGATCTCAAACAGCTCCTCGCGGCGTCCACGGCCGCGCAGCTCGGCTTCATGGTGCTCGCCGCGGGTGCTGCCGGGGTCACCGCCGGAGCGTTGCAGCTCGTGGCGCACGCCGCGACGAAGAGCCTGCTGTTCCTCGCCGCCGGGGCGTGGCTGGTCGCGCTGGGCACCAAACAGCTCGGTGAGCTGCGCGGGGCGGCACGGCGGTTTCCGCTGGTCGGGGGGACCTTCACGGTGGGGGCGGCGTCGCTGGCCGGGCTGCCGCCGCTGTCGCTCTGGGTGAGCAAGGACGCTGTGCTGGCTGCTGCGCTCGACCGCAGCCCGGGCCTGTACGTCGTCGGGCTCGCGGCGGCGCTGGTGTCGGCGGTGTACAGCGCCAAGGCGGTGTGGTGGGTGTGGCAGCCCGCCGCTCGCCCGCACGAGCAGCGCGCGCCGAGCGGGCAGATCGGCGTGGCGATGGGGACGCCGCTGGTGGTGCTCGCGGCTCTGGCTGCCGGCCTCGGGTTGCTCGCCGTGCCGCTGCGCCCCGACCCGGCGCCTGCGGGGTGGGAACTGCTCGTCTCGGCGGCGCTGGCGGTGGCCGGCGTCGCGTTCGCGCTGCGCGTCGGGGACCGGCTGCCGGGGCGGGTGTCGCGCGAGAGTGCCGCTCGTGCGGATCTGCTGGACGAGAGCGCCGTTCGTGCGAATCGTGACGGGGGGACCGCTCGCTGGACCGACGCGTTCGGCGGTTGGCTCGAACTGGAGCGGGCGGCGCACGTCGTGGTCGTGCGGCCGACGCTCGCGGTGGCGCACGCGCTGGCCCGGTTCGACGACCGCGTGCTCGACCGGGCCGTCGACGCCGCGTCAGGGGCGGTGGTGCGGGCCGGCCAGGTCCTCGACCGACGCGGCGAGCTGTCCGTCGACGGTGTCGTGGGCGCGGTCGCCGCCGGATCGCGGGCGCTGGGCCGGCTCGCGCGCCGGCCGCAGACCGGGTTGCTGCACCAGTACTACGCCCAGACCGCAGCGGCGCTCGCCGTCCTCGCGCTGCTCGTGATCGTCGTGAGGGGTTGACGGATGGGGGTTGACGAGTGCTGTCGCTGATCGTGTTCCTGCCCGCGCTGGTGGCGGCCGCGCTGCTGGCGGTGCCGGCCGCGGCGCCGCGGCGGGTGTTCACCGGCGCGTGGGTCGCGGCGAGCGCGGTCGACCTCGTCCTGGTCGTCGCGGTCTGGGCCGGGCGCGACCGCGCCGGGGGCTACGCCTTCGAGCAGCAGTTGCCCTGGATCCCGTCGGCAGGGATCAGCTACCACGTCGGTGTCGACGGGCTGTCGCTGCCGCTGGTAGCGCTCACCGTCGTGCTGTTCTTGGCGTGCGCCGTCTACTCGCTGCGCGAGACCCGGCGCGTGAAGGCGTACGTGACGCTGTTCCTCGCGCTCCAGACGGTGTGCCTCGGATTGTTCGTGGCGCTGGACCTGATCCTGTTCTTCCTGTTCTTCGACCTGTCGATCGTCGCGATGTACTTCCTCATCGCCGGCTGGGGCCACGAGAACGCGCGGCCCGCGGCGCTGAAGTTCTTTCTCTACACGTTCCTGGGCTCGCTCGCGCTGCTGCTGGGGTTCATCGGTCTTTACCTGGCGGCCGAACCGAACACGTTCGACATCGTCACGCTCACCGCCGCGAACCCGCTCGCCGGCGGCGGTGCGTACGCGGGGCTGGTGCTGCTCGCGATCGGCATCGGGCTCGCGGTGAAGACGCCCACCGTCCCGTTCCACACCTGGCTACCGCCCGCGCACACCGAGGCGCCCGCCGCGGGCTCGGCCATCCTCGCCGGGGTGCTGCTGAAGATGGGCACCTACGGGTTCGTCCGGATCGCGATGCCGATCCTGCCGGCGAGCTGGCGGCAGTACGCGGCCGTGATCATCGTGGTCGGCGTGGTGTCGGTCGTGTACGGGGCGCTCGTCGCGCTGGCCCAGACCGACCTGAAGCGCATGATCGCCTACACCTCGGTGAACCACATGGGTTACGTGGTCCTCGGAGTCGGCGCGGCCGGTGTGGTGGCGGGCACCCCGGAGCAGGCGCGGCAGCTCGCCACGACCGGCGCGGTGACCCAGATGGTCGCCCACGGCCTCATCACCGGTGCGCTGTTCCTGCTGGCCGGGGTGCTGCACGACCGCGGCCGCACCTACGACATGCGCGCCTACTCCGGGCTCGCCGCCCGTACACCGGTATTCGCCGGGGCGTTCGCGGTCGCCGCGTTCGCCTCGCTGGGCCTGCCGGGGTTCGCCGGGTTCATCGCCGAGTTCCAGATTTTCACCGGCAGCCTGGCCGCCGCGCCGGTGGCCACCGCCATCGCCGTCACCGGCATCGTCGTCACGGCAGCGCTGTTCCTCATGGCGCTGCAGCGGGTCTTCCTGGGCGAGCTGCGCACCCCGGACGCGCCGGGTACCCCGCGCGAGTTCGCCGACCTTCGCCGCAGCGAGCTGGCCTCGATCGTCCCGCTGCTCGTGCTGGCCACCGTGATCGGGTTGTTACCCCAGTTCCTGCTCGACGTCATCGAGCCCGCCTCCCGCACGCTCGGGGAGCTTGTCGCCCGATGACGATGATGAACGAGAACCCGGGCGCGCTCGTCCCCGAGCTGCTGCTCCTGGCCGGCGCCGTCCTCGGTTTGCTGCTCGGGTCCTGGCTGCCGCGACGGCGCCAGTGGGTGGTGCGGCTGGTCGCGGCCGGTGCCTGCGTGGCGGGCATCGTCGCCACGGGCGTCGCCATGACCGGCCCGTCCGAGGTCGTCTTCGGCACCAGCTACGCGATCGACACCGCCACCCACGCCGTGCGGCTCATCGTCCTGGCGGCAACGCTGATCGCGATCTGCCTCGCGATCGACACCGTCGACGGGCACCGTCGCGAGACCGAGTTCCACGTCCTGCTGCTCCTCGCCGCGCTGGGCACGGTGGTCCTCGCCGGAGCGAACGACCTGCTGCTGCTGTTCGCCGGGTTCCTGCTGGCCAGCGTGCCGCTCTACGCGCTGGCCGGCTGGGACAAGGCGGTGCTGGGCGTCGAAGCGGCCATGAAGTACTACCTCACCGGCGCGTTCCTCGGCGTCACGATGATCACCGGTACCGCGCTGCTCTACGGCGCCGGCCGCAGCACCGCCTACGGCCCGCTGCGCGAGGGCCTCGTCGCCGGTCCCGTTGCGGTCGCCGCCGTCGGGGTGGTGGCCGTGCTCGCGGGACTGCTGTTCAAGATCGGGGCGGTGCCCGCGCACTTCTGGGTCCCGGACGTCACCGCCGGCACGCCGCCGCCGGTCGCGGCGATCGTCACGACCATCCCGAAGATCGGCGGCCTGGTCGCGGCGTACCGGTTGCTGCAGGTCGCGGTGCCCCCCGGCGTCGTGGACTGGCCGCTGCTCGTCGCGGTGCTCGCCGCGGCGTCGATGACGCTGGGCAACCTGGCCGCGTTCTTCCAGACGAGCGTGCAACGGCTGCTCGCCTACTCCACCGTCAGCCAGGTCGGCTACCTGCTGATGGCGGTCGCGGTCGCGGGGCGGGCGGAGCTGGCGCTGCCGGCCCTGCTGTTCTACGTCGCCGCGTACGCCGTGACGAACCTCGGCGCGTTCGCGGTCGTCTGCGAGTTGCCGGACGCCCGGACCCTCGACGACTACCGCGGCCTCGCGCGGCGCCATCCGGGTCTCGCCGCTGTGCTCGTCGTCTGCCTGCTCGGTCTGATCGGCACCCCGCCGACCGCGGTGTTCGTCGGCAAGCTGACGGTGTTCACCGCAGCCGTCGACGGCGGGCTCGCGTGGCTGGCGGTGCTCGCCGTGGTGAACACCGTCGCGAGCGTCTTCTACTATTTGCGCTGGATCGCGCCGGCGTTTCGTCCCGACGACGCCGGATCGGCGGCACTCGCCCCGGCCGGTCGGTGGCCGCTGGTCGGGGCGTACGCGGCCGCCGCGGCGTCGGTACTACTGGGCGTCGCGGGCGGGCTGGTGCTGCCGCTCGTGACGAGTGAGCTGACGGGCTGACCGCGACGCCTGCACGTCCGGCAGGCCACGCGTCATGATCACCGGCTGGGGACGCGCAGCCGCACCAGGCCCGGTCGTCCGTCCCGTCACGCCGATCTCGGGCCCGTCCCGGCGCCCTGTCGCCCTGCGGCGCCGTTCCCCCGCTGCCGGCCGCCGACCCCGCCCGCTACGACAGGTTGATCACGTTGCCGTCGGCGTCGATGTCGATCCGGTGTGCAGCCGGGTTGGCGCCCAGCCCCGGCATCGTGCGCATGTCGCCGCAGATCGGGTAGATGAACCCGGCCCCGACGGACGCGCGGACCTCACGGACCGGCAATCGCCAGCCCGTGGGCGCGCCCTTGAGCCGGGCGTCGGAGGAGATCGACAGGTGCGTCTTGGCGATGCACACCGGCAACCGGCCGAAACCGTGCCGCTCGTAGGAGTCGATCTGCCGCGACGCCGCGAGGTCGTAGTCCACGCCGTCGGCGCCGTAGACCTGACGGGCGACGATCTCGATCTTCTCCCGCAGCGACGCGGAGTCCGGGTAGAGGAACCGGAAGTCCGACGGCTCCTCGGCGGCCTCGGCCACCGCGTCGGCCAGGTCGGTGGCGCCGGCGCCGCCGTCGGCGAAGTGCGTGCACACCGCCGAGCGGGCGCCCATCGAGGCGGCGATCTCCGCGATCGCGGCGTGCTCGGACGGGTGGTCGCCGGGGAAGGCGTTGATCGCCACCACCGGCGATACTCCGTGCAGCCGGATGTTCTCGATCTGCTTGCGCAGGTTCGCCCCGCCGACATGCACCTCGTCGGGGTTCTCGACGAGCAGCCCGTCCGGCAGCGGCCGGCCCGCGACGATCCGGTGGTGGCCCGAGTGCGCCTTGAGGGCGCGCACCGTGCAGACGACCACCGCCGCGTCCGGCACCAGCCCCGACGCCCGGCACTTGATGTTGAAGAACCGCTCGGCGCCCATGTCCGCCCCGAAGCCGGCCTCCGTGATCAGGTACTCGCCCGCGTGGATGCCGATGAGGTCGGCCACCACCGACGAGTTGCCGTGCGCGATGTTGCCGAACGGCCCGGCGTGCACGAGGACGGGCGTGTTCTCCAGGGTCTGGAGCAGGTTCGGCTTGAGCGCCTCCTTCATGATCACCGTCATGGCGCCGGCGCCGCCGATGTCCTCGGCGGTGACCGGCTTGCCGTCGTTCGTGTAGCCCACCACGATCCGCCCGAACCGCTCGCGCATCTCCGGCACCGACCGGGCCAGCGCGAAGATCGCCATCACCTCCGACGCGGCGGTGATGTCGAACCCGGTCTGGCGCGGCATACCGTCCATGTGCGACCCGAGCCCGACGATCACGTTGCGCAGCACCCGGTCGTTCACGTCCAGCACCCGCCGCCAGGTGATCATGTGCTGGTCGAAGCCCAGCTCGTTGCCCTGGAACAGGTGGTTGTCCAGCACCGCCGACAACATGTTGTGCGCAGAGGTGACGGCATGGAAGTCGCCGGTGAGGTGCAGGTTGAGCGTCTCCATCGGCACGACCTGGCTGTACCCGCCGCCGGCCGCGCCGCCCTTGATGCCGAACGTCGGGCCCATCGACGGCTGGCGGATCGCGACCGTCGCCCGCCGCCCCGTGCGCCGCATGGCCTGGCCGAGCCCGACGGTCGTGGTGGTCTTGCCCTCGCCCAGCGGGGTGGGCGTGACGGCCGAGACGACGACGTACTTGGCCCGCGGCCGGTCCGCCAGTTCCTCGATCGCCGAGAGCTTGATCTTGGCGACGTCGTCGCCGTAACCCTCCAGCAGGTGCGGGCCGATGCCCATGCCGGCGGCGACCTCCGCCATCGGCATCAGCCGCGCACCCTTGGCGATCTCCAGATCCGACGGGAACGTCATCGAGTTCTCCCTTTAGTCCAGACCGGCGGCCGCCCGCAGCTCGTCGGCCTTGTCGGTGCGCTCCCAGGTGAAGTCGGCGTCGTCACGGCCGAAGTGCCCGTAGGCCGCGGTCTTGGCGAAGATCGGCCGGTTGAGCCGGAGATGGCGGCGGAACGCGGCCGGGCGCAGGTCGAAGTGCTCGTCGACGAGCTTGCGGATGGTGGCGAGCGGCACCTGCTCGGTGCCGAACGTCTCCACCAGCAGCGACAGCGGGCGGGCGACGCCGATCGCGTACGCCACCTGCACCTCGACCTTGTCGGCGAGCCCGGCGGCCACGATGTTCTTCGCGACGTAGCGGGCGGCATACGCCGCGGACCGGTCGACCTTGGACGAGTCCGTGCCGGAGAACGCGCCGCCGCCGTGCCGGGCGAAGCCCCCGTACGTGTCGACGATGATCTTGCGGCCGGTCAGCCCGGCGTCACCGACCGGGCCGCCGAACACGAACCGGCCCGTCGGGTTGACGTAGTAGTTCTCGGCCAGCTCCTCGGCGGAGTACAGCGCGGCGGGGATCTCCGGGACGACGACGTGCTCCCACAGGTCCTTGCGGATCTGCTCGGTCTCCACCTCCTCGGCGTGCTGGGTGGAGATCAGCACCTTCTCCACCGACACCGGGGCCCCGTCGCGGTAGCGGACAGTGACCTGGGTCTTCCCGTCCGGGCGCAGGTAGGGCAGCGAGCCGTCCTTGCGCACCGCCGACAGGCGCCGAGACAGCCGGTGGGCCAGCGCGATCGGCAGCGGCATCAGTTCGGGGGTCTCCCGGCAGGCGAAGCCGAACATCATCCCCTGGTCGCCGGCGCCGGCGCTGTCCAGCTCGTCCTCCGAGAGCTTCCCGCGCTGCTCGAACGCGGCGTCCACGCCCTGCGCGATGTCCGGGGACTGCTTGTCCAGAGTGATCATCACCGCGCAGTGGTTGCCGTCGAAGCCGAACGCGCCGTTGTCGTAGCCGATGTCGCACACCGTCCGGCGGACGACCTCGGCGAAGTCGATCTGGCTGGCCGTGGTGATCTCACCGGCCACGACGACCAGCCCGGTGGTGATCAGCGTCTCGCAGGCCACCCGCGAGGCGGGGTCGCCGGCCAGCGCGGCGTCGAGGATCGCGTCGGAGATCTGGTCGGCCATCTTGTCGGGGTGGCCCTCCGTCACCGACTCGGAGGTGAACAGGTGCTCGTTGTCGGCCAGGGGGATCATGGGGTGGTCTCCTTCTCCAGGCGGTCGCGCACGGTCGCGGCCGCGGTGGTCATCGTGTGCAGCTTCGCCCGTGCGACCCCGGCCGGCAGATGACGCAGGCCACAGTCGGGCGTGATGAGCATCCGGTCGGGGGGCACGACCTCGAGCGCGCGCTCTATGCGGGCCCGGACGACCTCGACCGGCTCGACGTCGGGCGTCTTGACGTCGAGCACGCCGACCCCCAGCACCCGGTCCCACCGGTACCGGCGCACCAGCTGGAGATCACCGTCGCCCTTGCGGGCGAACTCCAACAGCAGCTGGTCGACGGCGGCCTCCAACACGGCGGGGAACAGGAAGTCGTAGTGACCTTCCCACAGGGGGCGCGCGTACCGGTTGCCGTAGCAGACGTGTAGGGCCCAGGTCACAGGAACGTCCTTGGTGACCAGGTTCACGGCCTCGACGGCCAGCGCCACCTGCTCGGGATGCCCGGCGAGGTACGGCTCGTCGATCTGCAGCAGCTCCGCGCCCGCGTCGGCGAGCGCCCGGGCCTCGGCGTTGAGCACCCGGGCGAGGGCGCGGACCAGGTCGGCCCGGTCCGGGTAGCTGTGGCCGCGCAGGCGCTGCGAGAGCGAGAACGGGCCGGTGAACGAGAAGCGCACCGGGCGGTCGGTGTGCGCCTGGGTGAAGCGCAGGTCCGGGGCGAGCCCGAGCGGGCCGTCCGGCACGGGGTCGGGCAGCGGCTCGGGCAGCTCAAGGTCGAGGTAGTCGAAGTAGAAGGCCTTCACCGGGTCGCGCACCACGACGCCGGGCAGGCGCGAGAGCAGGTAGTCGAGGTCGTTG
This sequence comes from Pseudonocardia sp., assembly GCA_052387455.1. Lineage (GTDB taxonomy): Bacteria > Actinomycetota > Actinomycetes > Mycobacteriales > Pseudonocardiaceae > Pseudonocardia. Next base: position 7,805 of record JBQTJE010000193.1, on the reverse strand, counting down.
TCGCGGCGCAGCTCCCCGTCGCTGACGATGTGGATCCCGGCGACCTCCTGGTCCTTCAGCGCCGCCTTCACCGCCATGTCGTGCATCTCGGCGAGCTGGCTGCGGCTCATGCTGCCGTGGTACACGCCGCTCTTGGCCCGCTCCAGCCAGTCCGGCACCGACCACGACCCGATGACGGTGGTCGGCAGCAGCGCGGGGGGTCGCACGTCAGTCCCGCACGTCGGCGGTCATGGTGACGATGTTGCTGCCGCTGCGCGCGAACGGCACGAACCCCACGTCGAAACCCTTGCGGGCGCCGATGTGCGCGAGCAGCGGCCCGTTCACCCAGTTCACCACCGACCCGTCGTACTTGCCGGGCCCCTTGAACGCGGTGCGGTACTGGTGGACGTCGGTGACGAAGATGTCGTGGCACTGGAGCCTGCCGAACGGGTGCAGCAGCGGCAGCGTCTCCGCAAAGCTCGTGGCCGCGCCGTTGGAAACGTGCAGGCGCACGTCGCCGCCGGTGGCGAGCAGCGGGCGCAGCAGCTCGCCGCTGATGCCCGGCGCGATCTCGTAGCAGTCCAGGCCCTCCAGGGGCACGTAGCGTTCCTGGAGCCGCAGCGCCTGCCAGCACGCCCGCCAGAATTCGACGGCCACGCCCACGTCGGGGACGTGCTGCGGCGCGGCCTCGGCCAGCAGCTCCGGGCCCAGCCGCAGCAGCTTCTCGACCAGCACGCGCAACCCGTCGGGAGCCACCGCGACCGACGCGGCGACGGCCGCGGCATCGGCGTCGCCGAGGTAGGCCCGGGACTGGACGAGGTACTCGCGCCCGCCGATCGTGGCGATCTCGTCGGTGGGCAGGTTGTCGTAGACGTTGGAGATGTAGACGAAGAAGACCTTGAACCGCAGGAACGCCAGCGACGTCATGGGGCGCAGCGCGTCGAGCACGAACGAGCTGACCCGCTGCGCGTGCTCGGCCACCGCGGAGCGGGCCAGCTCGAGCACGTGCGGGGAGTAGTCGCACATCAGGTAGTGCAGCCGGCGGTAGTAGTCGCGGCCGGTCTCGCGGTCCAGCTCGCGGAACGTGTCGAGCCACGTGCGGGCCTGGTTGCCGTTGCCCACCCCCAGCTCCACCACGTAGAGCTCGTCGGGCAGCGCCCTGCGCTGGGCGAGGGAGTCCCACCCGGCGAACAGCTCGGTGATCGTGGCGCGGACCGGCTCGATGCTGCGCGCGTCGCTCTGCCCGCCCGGCAGCGCCGACTCGTAGCCGTGTCCGGTGGCCTCCTCCCAGCGCCGCAGGTGCTGCCAGTAGAGGGAGTTGAACGCCCAGATCAGGCTGCGGCTGGTGGGGCCCCATTCCTCCAGCGTGAGGTGCCGGGTCGCGGCGCCCCCCGCGCGGTGCCCGGCCATGGCCGCGGTGGTCGCCGCCGCCACCTCGTCGGCCGCATCGACCGGGGCGATGCGGCGCAGGTCCAGTGCGAGCTCGAGGGGCACCGCGCCGTTCGCGGCGCCGTTCGCGCTCACCACCGGGCGCAGCTCGACGGGCTGGCGGAAGCTGTCGCGGTACTGCACCCAGTCGCAGACGACCCGCAGCCGGGCCAGGTCGGCGGCGGGGGTGTCCGGATCGGCGGCGAGCGCGCCGAGGACGGGGGCCAGCGCCGCGGTGAGGTCCACCGGGTTCTTGCCGCGCAACCGCGCGGTCGGGCGGATGTCAACCAGCACGTGCACTCCTCTCGGCGACCCCGAGCCCCGCGCGCTCGAGGATCTCGGGGATGCCGCGCTCGGAGCCGAAGGCCATGACGTGCACCCCGGCCACCCCGGGGACCTCGCGCAGCGCCCGGATCGTCTCCACGCAGGCCGCAACGCCCTCCTCGGCGACGCGGTCCGCGGGCACGCCGCGCAACCGCGCCCCGAGCGCCTCGGGCACGTGGATGCCCGGCACCTTGGTGCGGACGAACTCGTAGGCCCGCAGCGAGCGCAGCGGGCCGACGCCCGCGAGCACCTTGCACCGCTGCGGCAGGCCGAGGTCGACGACCTCGCGCATGAAACGAGCGAAGCCGTCGACGTCGAACACGAACTGGGTCTGGCAGAACTCCGCGCCCGCGGCGACCTTCTTGCCCAGCCGGGTGGCCCGGAACGACACGGGCGGGGCGAACGGGTTCTCCACGGCACCGATCAGGTACTGCGGGCGCGGCTCGACGCTGCGCCCCGACAGCAGCGTGCCCTCGTCGCGCAGGGTGCGGGCGGTCCAGACGAGCTGGACGCTGTCGAGGTCGAACACCGGCTTGGCGTCGGGGTGGTCGCCGTAGACCGGATGGTCGCCGGTGAGCAGCAACACGTTCGGGATGCCGAGGGTGGCCGCGGAGACGAGGTCGGACTGCAGGGCGATGCGGTTGCGGTCACGGCAGGTGAGCTGCATGACCGGCTCCACGCCTGCCCGCGCCGCCAGCAACGACCCGGCCATGCTGGACAGCCGCACGTGCGCGCCCTGGTTGTCGGTGACGTTGGCGGCGTCCACCCAGCCGCGCAGGTGTGCCGCCGCGCGGGCGATCGCGTCCGGGTCGGCCCCGCGTGGCGGCCCGATCTCCGCGGTGACCGCGAACCGCCCCGCCGCCAGCGCCCCGCGCAGGCTCACCGGGCCGGCCCGGCTGCGCGGACCGTGGGCATCCCGAGGTCCACCCGGCCGATCGGGGGAGCGGTGCGCAGGCCGTCGTCGGCGGTCCACAGGTCCTCGTCGCGACCGAGCCAGTAGTTCACCCAGGAGCTGGTGCCGGCGAGGCGGTGGTCGACCGGCCGCTGCAGCCGGGCCAGGTCGGCACCGCGGCCCGCGGATGCGGCGCGCTCGTGCGCGATCACCCACACGCAGGTCTCCCCGGGGTACACCTCGCAGTCCCCGTTGGGGGCCACCCCGCCGCACGGGCCGTTGCGCAATTGCTTGGGGCACGTCATCGTGCAGGCGTAGCCGGTAGCTGGCAGCGCGCACTGCCCGCACATCCGGCAGCCGAACAGCGCCTCCTTGCCGCGACGCTCCGCCGCGGTGAACCACCGCCGAGCCCGCGGGGTGCGCTCCAGCCATTGCGCGACGCGCCGGTAGACGGGGTTGGGCCGCAGCATCGGCTGCACCCGGTAGGTGGCGGCGGCGGTCGCCCGGGGGCGCGTGGGACGGGGCCAGGCAGCCATGGACACCTCCGAACGCTCGGCCCGGAGCATCGCACCGGCGAACCCGTCGCGTCACCGGCGCGACGCCACGAACCGGCCGGTCCCGCATTGTGTCCTGGCACAGCGTTGTGTCCGGACACAGCCTGCTCCCGGTGCAGGACCATCTGCGCAGGCCCAGGATCTGTCGCCGAGCACAAACCCGGTCTTCCCGGTGGCCGCCGTGCAGGGTGTACTGCTCCCATGAGGCGATCGAGCCGATGACACGGTCGAGTCCATGAGGCGATCCGGCGCGGCCGCGGCGGCCGCGCCGCGTGCGGTCCCGGCGCAGCGCCGGGAGAACCTCGCGCTGCGCGAGCTCGTGGCGGTCTACAGCCACCTGTCCGGGCTGGCGTCGCAGGACGCGGACGTCGACGGCGTGGTGCGGCTGGTCGCGCACCGCACCGGCGCCGCGGTCGCCGTGCTCGGGCCAGGCCCGGACGTCGTGGCCGCCGTGCCCGCCGACGCCGCCGAGCGCCTGCGCCACGCCACCGGGGCCCAGCTTCCGCAGGTGCTCGCCGCGGCCGCCCGCACCCGCCGGCCCATGGCCGTGCCCGCGCTCGCCGCGACCAGCGAGCGCCCCCCGATGGTCGTGGTGGCGCCGATCCTGGTCGGCGACGACGTCGCGGCCCATCTCGTCACGGTCGGCGCCGCGCGTGACCCCGGGCAGGACGACGAGCTCGACGACGACCTGGGCCTGCTGCTCACCGAGCACGCGGCCACGATCTGCGGGATCATCCTCGGCCGCGAACGGGTGGTCGCCGCGGCCGCCGGTCGGGCCCGCACCGACCTCATCGAGGGCCTGCTGCTCGCCCGCGACCGGGTCGACGGGGGCGAGGCGGAACGCTGGGCAGGGCACCTCGGCTTCGCCCGCGGGACGGTGCACCACGTGCTCGCGGTGGCCGCCGTCGGGGACGGCGAGCCCGTGGTCCGTGACCGGGCCAGGGTGCTCGGGCTCGCCGAGCAGGCCCTGCACCGCAGGCTGGCCGGTGCGATCGTCGCGGTCCGGGACACCGAGGTGGTCGCCGTGGTGCCCGCCGGCGAGGGCCTCGACGGCGTGCGTGCCCTCGGGCGGCACTGCCTGGCGGCGCTCGAGGCGCGGTTCCCGGACATCCCGGTCGTCGTCGGGGTGGGTGGCGGGTGCGCGCTGCCCACCGAGATCGCCCGCTCCTACGCCCAGGCCCGCGGTGCGATCGACGCCGCGACGCGGATGGGCCGCGGTGCGGAGGTGGTGGCGTTCGACGACCTCGGGATCCACCGGTTGCTCTTCCAGATACCCGATCTGGGTGAGCTGCGCGAGTTCGCCGCGGACGTCCTGGGTGGGCTCGACACGCAGCCGGACCTGCTGACCACGCTCACCGTCTGGTTCCGCTGCAACGGCAGCCCGCAGCGCACCGCCCGCGAGCTGCACGTGCACCCGAACACCGTCACCTACCGGGTCCGGCGCATCGAGGAGGTCACCGGTCTGGCCCTGGCCCACTCCCGGGACGGGCTGATGGCGCAGGTGGCGTGCTAGATCGTCCAGGTTCTGGGGGGTGGCGGGGCGTGAGCGGGTTCCTGGAGCGGCTCGGGGAGCGGGTGCTCGTCGCCGACGGCGCGATGGGCACCGTCCTGCACGCGGCGGGCAACCCGCTGGAGCGGGCGCTGCCCGAGCTGAACCTGTCGGCGCCCGAGCTCGTGCGCGGCATCCACGACGCCTACCTCGCCGGCGGGGTCGACCTCGTGCAGACCAACACCTTCGGCGCCAACCGCCTGCGCCTCGACGAGCACGGGCTGGGCGACCGGACGGTCGCGATCAACGCCGCGGGGGTCGCGCTGGCGCGGGCCGCGGCGGCCGCCGCCCGGCGTCCGGCGCTGGTGGGGGGTTCGGTGTCGCCCGCGGTGACGGTGCAGCAGCGCCGCCGGGTCGCCCCCGCGGAGCGGGTCGCGGCGCTGCGCGAGCAGTTCACCGCGCTCGTCGAGGCCGGGGTGGACGTGCTCGTCTGCGAGACCTTCGGGCACCTCGACGAGCTGGTGGAGGCGGTCGGGGTGGCCGCGGACGTGGCGCGCGGGGTGCCGGTCGTCGCGCAGGCCACGTTCACCTCCGACGGTCGCACGCTCAGCGGCGACACCCCGCACGACGTGTGCAGCGCGCTGGCGGGGCTCCCGGTTGCGGTGCTCGGCACCAACTGCACGCTCGGCCCGCAGGGCGTGCTCGCGATCGTCGAGCAGCTGCGGGCGCACACGGCGCTGCCGATCGCGGCGCAGCCCAACGCCGGGCTGCCGCGGCGGCGCGGCCCGTCGTTCTCCTACGACGTCGACGCCGCGTACGTGGCCCGCTACGCCGAGCGGCTCGTCGCGGCGGGCGCGGTGCTCGTCGGCGGCTGCTGCGGGACCACACCCACCCACCTCGCGGCCGTCGCCGAGGCGGTCCGCGGGCGGCGTGGCGTCCCGGCTCCCGCCGCCGTCCCGCAGGCGGCGGCGGCCCGCGCGGCGCCCGCGGCGGGGCCACGGCCCAGGTTCCGGGTGCTCGCCGAGGTCGAGGCGCCGCTGGCGGGGCGGGTGGCGGACGCGATGTCGCGGGCCGCGGCGATCCGCCGGCTGGGGGTGAGCACGATCTGGGTGCCCGCCGGGGACGGCCCGCGCGCGCAGCTCAGCCCGGTGAACCTCGCGGTGCACATGCAGAACCAACTCGGCGTCGACGCGCTCGCGAGCGTCACCACCTGGGACCGGACGATCATGGCGCTGCAGGCCGACCTGCTCGGCGCGCACGCCCTGGGCGTGCGGCGGGTGGTGTGCGAGACCGGCAGCCCGCCCCTGCTCGGCGACTACCCGCACGTGGACGGCGTGTGGGACGTCGACTCCGTCGGCCTGGTCGAGCTGCTCGCGGGGCTCAACGAGGGCCGCGACTGCAACGGCCTGCGGTTGGCCGGCAAGACCGCGTTCGAGATCGGCATCCGGATCGCGCCCGGCAACCGCGACGGGGCCGCCGAGGTGGCACGGGCACTGCGCAAGATCGAGGCGGGCGCCCAGTTCGTGATCACCCGGCCGGTGTACGACGCGGACTCGGTGCGGCGCCTGCGCGACGCGCTCGGCGAGCCCGCACCGCTGCTGGCCTGCGTGCGCCCGCTGCGCAGCTACGCCGAGGCGGAGTACCTCGCCCACGAGGTGCCCGACATCGCCGTGTCGGCGGTCGCGCTCGACGCGCTGGGCCGGGCCGGGCCCGACGCCGCGGCGGTGGGGGTGGAGCTGGCCGCGGAGCTGCTCGCCGCGCTGCGCCCGATGGTCGACGGGGTGGTGGTCAACCTGCCGGAGACCGGCGCGGAGACGCTGCTGCGGGCGGCGCGCGGCGAGGCCTGAGGCCCATCGGCCGCATACTCTGCGCTACTCCGGGTAACCACCGCCGGACCCGATCGTGGAGGTGGAGGATGGTGGCCCCGGTGCACGAGCAGCTCGTGCGCGAGCAGCCCGTGGTGGTGCCGTGCGACGACCGGTGGAACGCCGTGCACCGCGACGAGGCGCCGATGCAGCGGGCCGACCGCAACTTCGCCGAGCTCCTCCAGGAGCTGCGGGTCGTCCAGATCGGCGTGCAGATCCTCTTCGCGTTCCTGCTCACGCTGCCGTTCACCGACCGGTTCGCCGGACTCGGACCGTTCGGCCACGGCGTGTACGTGTTCACCCTGGTCGCGTCCGCGCTGACCGTCACACTGCTGGTCACCCCCGTCGCGGTCCACCGGCTGTGCTTCCAGCGCGGCCGCAAGCGGGAGCTGGTGCGCGCCGGTCACCGGCTCGTCATGGCCGGTCTGGTGTGCCTCGCGGCGACCGTCCTCGCCGGGATGCTGCTCGTCCTCGACGTCGTGGTCGGCCCGATCGTGGGCGGGCTCGTCACGGGGGTACTCGCGGTTGTCATCGCCGGCCTGTGGGTGTGCCTGCCGATGCGGGTGCGCCGCGGCTGAGCCCGGCGGGGGACTCAGCCGCGGTAGCGGGTGGCGCCGCCGAGCCCGTCGCGGTCGTAGGCGTAGATCTTCGTCGGGGCGACGGCGAACACCAGCGCGCGCCCGTGCTCGTCGACGAAGGCGCCGTCGGCGACGTCGAACCGCCGCTGCCGACGTGACTCCTCGGCCGGCCCACCGACCGTTGCCGCGCCCACCGGTTCGTGCCGCGCCACCGTCGGGTCGGCGGCGCGGCGCCGGGCAGTGGGCGCGGTGGACGCGGCGGCTGGGCACTCGTGCCGCCCGCGCTCCCCCCGAGGTGTTCGCAGTCGCGAACCGCCACTGCAGCGGGCACGCGCGCACGACCCGGTCGAAGCACGCGGCGTCGCGCAGGGCCTTCAGCGGCGCGTCGCGGGTGGGGCCGAAGAGGGTGACCGACCACGTCTCGTTGTCCGCGGCCAGGGTCAGCGCGGAGATGCTCCCCAGCGCCATCAACGCCGGACCGCGCAGCTCGGGCAGCGCCGGCCGGTGAGGTAGCGCGTGTAATAGACGAACCCGGCGTCCTGGCTCTCCACGATCGGCGTCCGCGCGCCGGTGTTGGCCGCCGCTGAGGGTGACGACGGCGGCGTCATCGGCGGTGACGATGTAGGCGATGTGAGCAGGCCCCGTCGGCAAGGTGCCGGACGGGGCCTGGTCGTCGAGGTGGCGCGGTTGTCGTTG
>JBQTJE010000192.1:0-12360 GCA_052387455.1 Pseudonocardia sp. | reverse complement strand
GGCGGGGCGCCCGGGGGGGGGGGCCGTGCCGGGGCCGGCGCCCCTCGCCGGGGTGGCGTTGGTCCGCGCGGGGGTGGACGCGATCCTCGTCGGGCCGGGCACGATCCGCGCCGACGACCCGCGGCTGCTCGTCCGGTCCGCGGCGCGGCGGGCCGACCGCGTCGCGCGGGGGCTCCCGCCGAACCCTACGAAGGTGACGATCACGCGCAGCGGCGGCCTCGACCCGCGGGCGGCCTTCTTCACCACAGGCGAGGGCGAGAAGCTCGTCTACGCCGCGTCCGGCGTGCGCGCGCAGGTGGCGCACCGGCTCGCCGGCGTCGCGACCGTGGTCGATGTGGGCGACCCGCCCGCCCTGCCCGCCGTGCTCGCCGACCTCGCCGCCCGCGGTGTCGCCCGGCTCATGGTCGAGGGCGGCACCGCGATGCACACGCTCTTCCTCGCCGCCCGGCTCGTCGACGAGCTGCACGTGGCGGTCGCGCCGCTGTTCGTGGGCGACCCGCGCGCTCCCCGGTTCGTCGGCACCGGGGTGTTCCCGCGGCTGCGGCTGGTGGCCGTCGAGCAGGTCGGCGACGTCGCCCTGCTGACCTACCGCCCCTGATCGCCCGATGACGCGCCGGCTCTACCGCCGGACGGCCAGGATGTGCGCGACGTGGTTCCACGGCTCCAGGCGCACGTAGTTGTACCGGCCCCACTCGTAGGTCTCGTCGCTCACCTCGTCGTGCACGGTGAGCCCGTCGCCCCAGCCCAGGCCCAGCGCGGGCAGATTGAGCGCGACCGTGCCCTCCCGGGCGTTGAAGGGGTCGAGGTTGCACACCACGAGCACCGTGTCGCCGGTGGCCCGGTCGGTCTTGGAGTAGGCGAGCAGCATGTCGTTGTCCACCTGGTGGAAGGTGATGTCACGCAGCTGCTGCAACGCCGGGTGCGCGCGGCGGATCTCGTTGAGCCGGGTGAGATAGGGCTCCAGGGAGTCGCCGGCGGCGGCGGCCGCGTCGAAGTCGCGCGGGCGCAGCGCGTACTTCTCGGAGTCGCGGTACTCCTCGCTGCCCGGCTTCGCCGCCTCGTGCTCGTAGAGCTCGAAACCCGAGTACACCCCCCAGGTGGGCGCCATCGTCGCGGCCAGGGCGGCGCGGATGGCGAACATCGCGCGGCCGCCGTGCTGCAACGACTCGTGCAGGATGTCCGGGGTGTTGACGAACAGGTTGGGCCGGCACTCGTCGGCGTGCTCGGCATGCATGCGCGCGAACTCGGCGAGCTCCTGCTTGCCCGTGCGCCACGTGAAGTAGGTGTAGGACTGGGTGAACCCCAGCCGTGCCAGCCCGAGCAGCCGGGCCGGGCGGGTGAACGCCTCGGCGAGGAACAGCACGTCCGGGTGCTGGGCCTTGACCTGCCAGATCAGCCAGTGCCAGAAGTTCGGCGGCTTGGTGTGCGGGTTGTCGACCCGGAAGATCTTCACGCCGTGGTCGACCCAGTGCAGCACCACGCGCAGGCACTCCGCGTAGATGCCGGTGGGGTCGTTGTCGAAGTTGACCGGGTAGATGTCCTGGTAGCGCTTCGGCGGGTTCTCCGCGTAGGCGATCGAGCCGTCGGGCCGGACGGTGAACCACTCCGGGTGCTCAGCGACCCACGGGTGGTCCGGGGCGGCCTGCAGCGCGAAGTCCAGCGCCACCTCCATGCCGAGGTCCGCGGCGCGCTGCACGAAGGAGTCGAAGTCGTCGAGCGTGCCCAGCTCCGGGTGGACCGCGTCGTGCCCGCCCTGCGCCGAGCCGATCGCCCACGGTGAGCCGACGTCGTCGGGCATCGCCTGCGGGTTGCCGCCCGGCAGGGCCGCGCTGTTGGGTCCCTTGCGGTGCACCGTGCCGATGGGGTGGATCGGCGGGAGGTAGACGACGTCGAAGCCCATGGCGGCGATGCGGTCGAGATCCTTGCTGGCGGTGACGAACGAGCCGTGCACGGCGCGGCCGGTCTCGTCGCGCCCGCCGGTGGACCGGGGGAACATCTCGTACCAGGAGCCGAACAGCGCGCGCGACCGGTCGACGTACACCTGCTGGGTGCGCCCGCGGGTGATCAGCTCCCGGACCGGTCGCTCGGTCATGATCGTGTCGACGGCGGGGAACAGCGCGGGCGCCACCCGGGCGCGCAGCGGCAGCGCCGGGTCCCGCAGCGCGTTCGCCGCGCCGAACAGCAGGTCGCGGACCGGACGCTCGCCGGGGCGGCGACCCACCCGCTGGAGCAGCCGGGCACCGGTCTCCAGGTCGTTGGCAAGCTCGGCGGCGGACTGGCCCGCGTCCATCTTCACGGTGACGGCGTGCCGCCAGGTCGCCCAGGGGTCGCTCCAGGCGTCCACCCGGAAGCTCCACAGGCCCGGCTCGTCCGGGGTGACGGCGGCGGCGAACCGGTCGGTGCCCGCGCCGGCGGGGACCATCCGGACGTGCTGCGGGGTAGCGCCCGTGCCCGTGACGTCGATCTTGCGCCACACCACGTTGGCGGCCACCGCGTCGTGGCCCTCCCGCCACACGGTCGCGCCGATCGGGACCACCTCGCCGACCACCGCCTTGCTCGGCAACCGCCCACCCGACACCGCCGGCGTGACGTCGTCGATCCCGAGCCGACCGGTCATCGGCGTACCCCCTGCCACCCGTTCCGCCACGTACTCCACGAGGCTATCTACCCGCTGGGGCCGTACGGGGAACGCCGCCCGGGCGCGCGGGAAGGTTCACCGCATCGTCACCTTCATCATCATGTCCCGGCCCGGTCCCCGGCACCGCCGACCGTGGGAGCACACTGTGCCGGTCGGGTGGGCGCTCGGGTGCACGAGCCGGAACCGCGAGATCGACCCGTCCGGGCGACCACGAACGGGTGCCCGGACGCCGGTTGCGGCCCGCGCGGCGGGTAGCGTGCGTCCCCGGTCTCGCGGTGGCACGAGTCTCGCGACGGTACGAGCCTTGCGGTGGTACGAGAGAGGACGGGCGGCATGCGCCTTGCGGTCATTCCCGGCGACGGCATCGGGCCGGAGGTCATCGACGAGGCCCTCAAGGTCCTCAACGAGGTCGCCCCCGGTGCGGAGACGACGACCTACGACCTGGGCGCGGCCCGCTGGCACTCCACCGGGGAATTGCTGCCCGAGTCGGTGCTCACCGAGCTGTCCGAGCACGACGCGATCCTGCTCGGCGCGGTCGGCGACCCGTCGGTGCCCAGCGGCATCCTGGAGCGCGGGCTGCTGCTGCGGCTGCGCTTCGAGCTCGACCACCACGTGAACCTGCGCCCGGCGCGGCTCTACCCGGGGGTCCGCGGGCCGCTGTCGGGCCACGCCGAGATCGACATGGTGGTGGTGCGCGAGGGCACCGAGGGCCCCTACGCCGGCACCGGCGGCATCCTGCGCAAGGACACCAGGAACGAGATCGCCACCGAGGTGAGCGTCAACACCGCGTTCGGCGTGGAGCGGGTGGTGCGCGACGCCTTCGCCCGCGCGACCCGCCGTCCCCGCCGCCACCTCACCCTCGTGCACAAGACCAACGTGCTGACGTACTCCGGCTCGCTGTGGTCGCGCCTGGTCGAGGAGGTGTCGCTGGAGCACCCCGAGGTCAGCGTCGCCTACCAGCACATCGACGCCACCACGATCCACCTGGTCACCGACCCGGGCCGGTTCGACGTGATCGTCACCGACAACCTGTTCGGCGACATCCTGACCGACCTCGCCGCCGCCGTCACCGGCGGCATCGGGCTGGCCGCGTCGGGCAACCTCGACGTCAGCGGGCGCAACCCGAGCATGTTCGAGCCGGTGCACGGCAGTGCCCCCGACATCGCCGGGCAGGGCATCGCCGACCCCACCGCGGCCGTGCTGTCGGTGGCCCTGCTGCTCGACCACCAGGGCAACCCGGACGCGGCGCGCCGCATCGAGGCCGCCGTGGCGTTCGACCTCGCGACCCGCGACCACAGCGCCACCGGGCACACCCAGTCGATCGGCGACCGGCTCGCGGCGCTGGTGAGCCGCAACGCGCCGAGCCCGGTGTAGCGGCCGCCGGCCCGTTCCCTTCTGCAGAGGCCCGGGCGGCGCCGAGCTGTGGGCGGTTGGACGGCCCGGCACGCGACGTGGCACACTCGGCGCGTGCCTCACCTCCAGGTGATCATTATCGAGTAGCGCGTCGGCCGGGTCTTCGAACCCCACAGCTTCATCGCCGACGCGCAGACCTCCCGCACCCGCGGGGGGTCTTTTTTGTTGCCCTCCACGCTTCCAGGAGCCCCGCGCATGTCCCGCACCGAACCTGCCGGCACCCCGCTCGGCGACGCGTTCCACGTCTACGACACGACGCTGCGCGACGGCGCGCAGCGCGAGGGCATCAGCTACTCGGTCACCGACAAGCTCGCCGTCGCCCGCCACCTGGACGCGCTGGGCGTCGGCTACATCGAGGGCGGCTGGCCGGGCGCGCTGCCGAAGGACACCGAGTTCTTCGCCCGCGCCGCCGCCGGCGAGCTCGTGCTGCGGCACGCGGCGCTCGTAGCGTTCGGGGCGACCCGCCGCGCCGGGCTGGCCGCGGCCGACGACCCGCAGGTGCGCGCGCTGCTGGACTCGCAAGCGCCGGTCGTCACGCTCGTCGCGAAGTCCGACCGGCGCCACATCGAGCGGGCGCTGCGCACCGACGTCGCCGAGAACTGCGCGATGATCGCCGACACGGTGGCGTTCCTGCGCGCCGAGGGACGGCGGGTGTTCCTCGACGCCGAGCACTTCTTCGACGGCTACGCCTTCGATCCCGACACCGGCCTGCGCGTGCTCGAGGCGGCTGCGACCGCGGGTGCGGACGTCTGCGTCCTCTGCGACACCAACGGCGGGATGCTCCCGCTGGGGATCGCCGAGGTGGTCACGGAAGTGGCCGCCCGCACCGGCTTCCGCCTGGGCATCCACTGCCAGGACGACACCGGCTGCGCGGTCGCCAACTCGGTGGCCGCCGTCGCGGCCGGGGCGACGCACGTGCAGTGCACCGCCAACGGCTACGGGGAGCGGGCCGGCAACGCCGACCTGTTCGCCGTGATCGGGAACCTCGTGACCAAGCTCGGCATGCCGGTCCTACCGGACGGCGCGTTGAGCGAGATGACCCGGACCTCGCACGCGTTGGCGGAGATCGCCAACATCGCCCCCGACACCCACCAGGCCTACGTCGGGGTCTCGGCCTTCGCCCACAAGGCGGGGCTGCACGCGAGTGCGATCAAGGTCGACCCGGAGCTGTACAACCACATGAACCCCGTGGACGTCGGCAACGGGCAGCGGATCCTGGTCACCGAGATGGCCGGCCGGGCCAGCGTCGAGCTCAAGGCAGGAGAGCTCGGCCTGGACCTGGCCGGCCACCCCGGCGCCGTCGCGTCGGTGGTCGCCACCGTCAAGGAACGGGAGGCGCAGGGCTGGTCGTTCGAGGCGGCGGACGCGTCCCTGGAGCTGATCATGCGCACGGCCACGGGAGTCGGCTCGCCCGCACCGTTCACGTTGGAGTCCTACCGGGTGATCACCGAGCACCGCGCCGACGGGGCGGTCGTCGCCGAGGCGACCGTCAAGGTGGTGCTGCACGACGGCGCCGGCGGGCGCCGGATGATCGCGACGGCCGAGGGCAACGGCCCGGTCAACGCGCTGGACGCGGCCCTGCGCGCGGCGCTCACGCCGTCGTGCCCGTGGCTGGAGAAGGTCGAGCTCTCCGACTACAAGGTGCGGATCCTGACCCCGGGCGCCGCGGACACGGGCAGCCACGGCACCGACGCGGTGACGCGGGTGCTGGTCGAGTCCACCGACCACGCTGACGGAGCGCCTGCGGTGTGGACGACGGTCGGGGTGCACGGCAACGTCGTCGAGGCATCCTGGCTTGCCCTGGTCGACGCGCTCGCGTTCGCCGCGCTGCGCGCCCGGTCCGCTCCGCCCGTGCCGCAGCCCGTCTCCGGCTGAGCGCCCGCCCGCCCCCGCATGTCGATCCCTTTGGGTCGCCATGTGGGGCGTTTCGGGCGTCCGAGACGCCTCACATGCGCTCCCCAGATGAACGACATGCGGCATCCGGTCAGCGGGGTGGGCGGCGCGCCCAGGACGGGGCGTGCTCGGGCAGCGGGCCGATCGCGACCAGCCGGGCCGGGATCCCCTGCAGCGCCGGGAAGCGCTGGAGCAGCCGCAACGGCAGCGGCAGCGCGGCCGGGTCGGCGACGGGCACCTGGCCGGTGTCGTCGAGGGCGAGCGGGGCGCCGGTGCCGGCGGCGGGTGCGGCGTCGAGCACGGGTCCGAGCAGGGCCCGGTGGGCGAGCCGCTGACCCGCCTGGATGAGTGCGGTCGGCCACCAGCGCCGCAGCTGCACCCGGCGCAGCGCAGCGACCGGCACCGGGCCGCCGCGGCGCAGGGCGGGCGCGAGCAGGCGCGCGGCGGCCACCGCGTCGGCGACGGCGAGGTTGATCCCCACCCCGCCCACCGGCGACATCGCGTGCGCAGCGTCCCCGATGAGCAGCAGGCCGTCGGCGTACCAGCGGCGCAGTCGCTCCAGGCGGACGTCGAGCAGCTTCACCTCGTCGAGCGAGCCGATGGCGTCCACGCGGTCGCCGAGCCACGGCAGCAGCCCGGCCACCCGGTCCCGGAAAGCCTGCACGCCCTGGCGGCGGATCTCGGCGTCGCTGCCCTTGCGGATGAGGTAGGCGCACTGCCAGTAGTCGCCGCGGTCGATCGTCACCGCGAAGTGGCCCGACGAGATCCGCCCGGCAGCGCCCTCAGGGTCGCCGGCGCGCCGCGGCAGCCGGAACCACCAGACGTCCATCGGGACGCCGAACGCCCGCGGCGCCAGCCCGGCGGCGGTGCGCACGGTGGAACCGCGGCCGTCGCAGGCGACGGTGAGGGTGGCCCGCAGCTCGTGCTCGGCGCCGGTGACCCGGTCCCGGTAGCGGACGCCGGTGATCCGGGCACCGTCGCGCAGCAGCCCGACGACGTCGGCGTTGCGCACCAGGGTGAACGCCGGTTCCTCGGCGCCCGCATCGGCGAGCAGGTCGAGGAAGTCCCACTGGGGGACCATCGCGATGTGGCGGTGCGGGCCCGGCAGCCGGCGCAGGTCGGCGATCCGGGCGGCGCCGACGTCGAGCTGCACCACGGCCCGGTCGAGCCGCCGCTGCGGTAGGGCGGCGAACCGCGCGCCGAGGCCGAGCTCGTCGAGCAGGGTGAGGGTGGAGGCGTGGACGGTGTCGCCGCGGAAGTCCCGCAGGAAGTCGGCGTGGCGCTCCAGCACCGTGACGGCCACCCCGGCCCGGGCGAGGAGCAGGCCGAGGACCATCCCGGCCGGGCCGCCGCCGACGACGGCGCAGGTCGTGCGCTCGTTATTCGTCATACGTTGAATATAGCGGTGGCCGCCGCCCGCTGTCGAGCGTCTCCGTGCCGGCCCGAGGTCGCTGCCGATCTCGGCGATCGTTGACGTCCAACAGCTCACGCTCGCGGTGCGGGCACGCTGCGGCGCGCGCCTCTGCGGTCAGGCAGGCGCGCGCCACGCGATCAGCGCGCCGCAGGCGGGCCCGGCACCCGCAGCGGCTCGATGTCGCCGATCGTCTCGACGCTGGAGCGGTGGCCGAAGCCCCCCGGGCCGGTCTCCGGCTCGCCGACGACCTGCAGCTGGCACGAGATCGCGTCGAGGGAGTGGGCGGTCGCGAGCTGCGCGCAGAGGCCGTTGTTGAGCGTCTCCCAGAACGGGTCGCGCGCCAGGTCGGCGGTGCCCAGGTAGCCGATCGCGTCGTCGCGCACCTTCCGGTAGTCGGCGAGGTCCTGCTCGGCGGTGCCCGCGGCGTAGCGGTAGTGGAAGAACAGGTTCAGGGTGTTGCCGCCCTGGTTCGCCGTCGGCAGCCCGGTGATCTCGAACGCGAACTCCCGGCGCTGGTCGGGGTCGGACCCGGCGCTCACGCGGCCGGTCGCGAGGCCGGCGGCGAACGCTCCGGCGACGGCAGCCAGGGCGAGCGCGACCAGCAGGGCCCGGCCCGCCGGTCTCCTGCCCGGCGCGGCCGCGCCGGCGCCGTGCCCGCGATCGATCTCGGTCTCGGTGGTCATGGTGATGTCCTCTCGTCGGCATCGCGGTCGATCGACGACGCTAGCCATGATCAGACTTCCGTGATCACGCCTTCCCCGCGCGACACCCGAACGGGCGGCCGGGCAGGGAGAGGTCGTGAGGTGCGGCCGGCGTCGGGGCGGGCGGCCGCCGGCGCCGGTCCTAGGCTGGCGCCACCATGAGCGCACCTTCCCAGGTCCGGGTCCGGTTCTGCCCGTCCCCGACCGGCACCCCGCACGTCGGCCTGATCCGCACCGCCCTGTTCAACTGGGCCCACGCCCGGCACTCGCGCGGCGCGTTCGTCTTCCGCATCGAGGACACCGACGCCGCCCGCGACTCCGCCGAGTCCTACGCCGCGCTGCTCGACGCCCTGCGCTGGCTCGGGCTCGACTGGGACGAGGGTCCCGAGGTGGGCGGCCCGCACGGCCCGTACCGGCAGAGCGAGCGCCGCGAGCTGTACGCCGACGCGCTGCGCCGGCTCGCCGACGCCGGTGAGGTGTACGAGTCGTACTCGTCGGCCGAGGAGATCGAGGCCCGTCACCGCGCCGCCGGCCGCGATCCCAAGCTCGGCTACGACAACGCCGACCGCGACCTCACCGAGGCCGAGCGGGAGGCCTTCCGCGCCCAGGGCCGCGCGCCGGTGTACCGCCTGCGGATGCCCGACCGCGACGTCTCGTTCGCCGACCTCGTCCGCGGTCAGGTCACCTTCCGGGCCGGCACGGTGCCCGACTTCGTCCTCGCGCGCGGCGACGGCACCCCCCTCTACCCGCTGACCAACCCCCTCGACGACGCGCTCATGGGCATCACGCACGTGCTGCGCGGCGAGGACCTGCTCTCCTCCACCCCGCGCCAGATCGCACTGTTCGAGGCGTTCGCCCGGCTCGGCATCGGATCGGGCCCGCCGGTGTACGCGCACCTGCCGCTCGTCACCGGCGAGGGCAACCGCAAGCTCTCCAAGCGCGACCCGCAGTCCGACCTCTTCCGCTACCGCGACCGCGGATTCGTCCCGGAAGGCCTGCTCAACTACCTCGCATTGCTCGGCTGGTCCATCGCCGAGGATCGTGACGTCTTCACGATGGACGAGATGGTGGCCGCATTCGACGTCACCCGCGTGTCCCAGAATGCTGCCCGGTTCGACGTCAAGAAAGCCGAGGCCGTCAACGCCACGCACCTGCGGGCGCTGCCGGCCGAGGTGTTCGCGGTGCGCCTGGAGCCCTACCTCGTGGCGCATCTCACCGGGCTGGGTCAGAGCGGCCCCTTGTCCGGCACGCAGCGGAACCTGCTTGCCGCCGCCGCTCCCCTCGTGCAGGAACGCAGCATCGTGCTCACCGACGCCGCGGCCATGCTCGCGTTCCTCTTCGTCACCGACGACGGCTTCGCGCTCGACGCCGACGCCGCCGCGAAGAACCTCGCGGCGGACGCCGCGCCGGTCCTCGCCGCGGCCCTGACCGGCCTCGACGCGCTGCAGGACTGGTGCGCCGCCGACATCGAAGGCGCGCTCAAGGCGTCCCTGATCGACGGGCTGGGGCTCAAGCCGCGCAAGGCGTTCGCCCCGGTGCGGGTGGCGGTGAGCGGGCGGACCGTGTCGCCGCCGCTGTACGAGTCGATGGAGCTGCTCGGCCGGGAGCGCTCGCTGCAGCGGCTGCGGGCCGGTGTGGAGCGCGCCGGCGGCCTCGGCTAGAGTGGTTCGCGCAAGGATGCGCGGCCCCGAGGGGATCGCAATCCGTGGGGTATGGTGTAATTGGCAGCACGACTGATTCTGGTTCAGTTAGTCTAGGTTCGAGTCCTGGTACCCCAGCAGGAAACAGCAGTTTCCTACCCGGCCCCGTCGTCTAGAGGCCTAGGACGCCGCCCTCTCAAGGCGGTAGCGCGGGTTCGAATCCCGTCGGGGCTACACCGAGAAGGCTCCGTTTCCGAGAGATCGGAGACGGAGCCTTCTCTGCTTTTGTTCCCGGAGTCGACACCACGGTCGGCTGGGCGGGGCGGTTCTCGGCCAGCCCCGTTGCCCCGCTCTTGCCCCCGCTCCCGCTGACCAGTTGCGCGCGGCGGCCGGTTCTGGCGTGGCGCGGTGGCTGCCGCTGGTCATGATCACCGGTTGGGGACGCGGAACGGTGCGTGATGCGGGTGTTCGTCCCCAACCGGCGATCATGGGCGGGCACGCGCGGCAGGACGGCCGGCGACTCGACTCGGCCGGCGCGCGGTTGGGACGTAACTGTGGCCCGCTACAGGGCCGATCCCACCGACCCGCTGGGTACCGGTGCCACCGCCGAGACCGACGTCGGCGGTGGAACCGCGGCGCCGCCGTCGCCCGGGGGGGCGGTGGGGGGATCCGTGGGCGGGTCCGGCGGTTCGGTGCAGCAGTCGGGATCGGGCGGTTCGGTGGGGGGATCGGTCGGCGGGGTCTCGACCGGAGGCGTCGTCACCGGCGGCGGGGCGACCGGCGGCGCGGTCGTGCGCGGCGGAGCGGGGCGGGCCGTGGTTCGCGGCGGCGCGGGCGGCGGCGCGACGGTGGTCGCCTGCGGGGGCGCGACCACCGGTGGGATGGTCGCGGCCGGGGCCTCGGTCGTGATCGGGGACTGGTTCTGGGTGTTCGTCGGGTCGCTGCGCGGCAGCAGGAGGAGCGCCGCGACGACGATGGCCGCGGCAAACAGCCCGCCGATGGTGATGAGCGCTGCGGGGCTGCGCGTGCCGGTGTCGTTGGACCGGCCCGCCGGCGTCGGGGCGGTGGCGGGGGTGACCGGCCGCTGCGGCGCGAGGCCCGCCCGCTGTGCCGCGAGCCCGGGGTAGCCGCCGGCCGCGGCGGCGATCCCGGCGCCCCCGACGGCGCCGGCACCTGCCAGTGGCGGCAGCGCCCGCGGGGGCGCGGGTGGAAAGGGTGCGGGCGGGCGGGCGGCGCCGGCCCGCGCGGCCGCGGCTCCGGTGGACGCGGCGTGGGCGACGTTGGCGCCCGTCGATCCGGGGTGGGCCGTGCCCGCGCCGGTCGATCCCGCGCGGGCCGGGCCGTTGCCGGCAGTACCCGCGGCGGACGGCGGCCGCGCCGGGCTCGCGCCGGTGGCGCCCGCGTTGGGGGTGAGGGCGAGCGCCGCGCCCTTGGCGATCGCGTTCTTGGGGTCTGCGTCGACGGCAACCGGACGCCCGACCTGCTCGGACACGAGCTGCGCCACCAGCGGCACCCGAGAGGATCCACCGACCAGCAGCACGGTGGACAGCCGCTCGGCGGTGAGCCCGGCGGAGGTGATGGCGCGCCGCAGCGCGGCCACCGTGTCGTCGACCTGCCCGCGGATCAGTTCCTCGAACTCGCTGCGGTGCAGCCGTACGGACCCGCGCGAGTCGGGCAGCAGCACCGGGATCGACACCTCGGTGTCGGCGGACAGGGCCTCCTTGGCCTCCGTGCAGTCGCGGCGGATCCGCGCGACCGCGGCGAGCACGGCCGGGTCCGCGTCGTCGAGGGTGTCGAAGGCGCCGGGCAGGCCGGCCCGTACGTGGTCGAAGACGGCCTGGTCGAAGTCGATGCCGCCGAGGCGTTCCAGCCCCTCGGGCCGCCCGACCAGGGCGAACCCGGCGGAGTTGTCCTTGTGTACGACGGCGGCGTCGAAGGTGCCGCCGCCGAGGTCGTAGACCGCGATGGTGGACCCGCGCTCGACGCGCTCGGCCGAGGCGTAGTGCAGGGCGGCGGCCTGCGGCTCGGCGAGGAAGACGACCTTGAGGCCCTGGGTGGCCAGGGCCGCGCCCAGCAGGTCCTTCTTGTGGGCGCCCCACGACGCGGGATGGGTGACGGCGATCCGCGCGGCAGGCCCGCCTTCGCGTTCCGCGACGCGGTCGACGACCCAGCGCACCAGCCGTGCCGCCAGTTCCTGCGCGGGCCACGCCCGCCCGGCGACGTTGAGCGGGGTGGGGTCGCCGATGCGGCGCTTGAACTCGCGCACCACCCGGTCCGGGTCGGTGACGGCGCGCCGCTCGGCCGCGTCGCCGACGAGCACGCTGCCGTCGGTGGCGAGGTAGAGCACCGACGGGACGGCGCTCGAGCGGTCGCCGAGGTTGACGATCTCGGCCTCGCGCGCGCCCGGACGGCAGATGGCGGCCGCCGTGCGGGTCGTGCCCACGTCGATGCCGAGCAGGTAGGTCATCCGGTCCTCTTCGCCGTGGGTCTTCTGGGTGCTGCCACGCTATCGCTCCGGCCGCCCGCTCCGTTGCCGCAAAGCCACGTTTGCGCCGGCAGGTGGGAGGAAAGTGGCGTTGGTGCAACCGCGGGCGCGGGGGGGGTGCCGCGGGTGGGGGGGCGGCGGGGCGGTCAGAGTCGGTGGGGGGGCGCCGCCGGCCC
>JBQTJE010000191.1:0-8686 GCA_052387455.1 Pseudonocardia sp. | reverse complement strand
TGGGGGTCGCGGTGGGGGTCGCGGTCGGGCGCGGGGCCGGGGTGGTGAGGGTGGCGGCCGTGGCGTTCATCTCGACTCCTGGCGTCGGTGCTGGCTGACTGCACCAAGAGTCGTGTTTTCGCAGCTCGGCCGGTATCGCCGCCGAGGTCAGGGTCCTGTGCCCGGTGGTGACAGTCCCCTTACCTCCGGCCTTACCCCACGACGTCGACCCCGACTCCGACCGCGCCGGGCGTGCGCTCACGCGTCCGGCGGCAGGCGTGAGAGCACGCTCACCGCGGTCGCCGGCCCGGGACGCGGTAGGGTGACGACGAGCGCCCGCCTCGACGGGCGCACCCGTTCCACTCATCAGGGCGCTGCTGTGTCGCGATGCGCCCGGGCTCGTCCCGTGAATTCGCCCGCCGCCGGGGTTCCGGTCGCGGCTTCTCCGCGCTGACGTGCCACGTCCCGGAGGTCTCTTTGACATCCCTGCAGTCCCGGCGTGCCCCGCGCACGTCGTCCCCGTCCAGCCGCCGTTCCCCGCGCCGCTCCGGCGGCGGTGGCGGCGGCGCCCCGCGGCCCGTTCTCGCGGCCGCTGCACCACCCGAGGTCCTCTGGACCGCGCCCGCATCGGGCATGCCGTCCTTCGCCGAGCTCGGCCTGCCCGAACCGGTGCTGCGCGCGCTGCGCGCCGAGGGCTTCACCGAGCCGTTCCCGATCCAGGCGGCGACCCTGCCCGACTCGCTCGCCGGGCGCGACCTGCTCGGCCGCGGCCAGACCGGCTCCGGCAAGACCCTCGCGTTCGGCCTGGCGCTGCTCGCCCGGCTCGACGGCACCCGGGCTCGCGCCAGGCAGCCCCGCGGCCTCGTCCTGGTCCCCACCCGCGAGCTCGCCCAGCAGGTCGTGGACGCGCTGACGCCGTTCGCGAGGGCGCTGGGCATGACCGTCACCTCCGTGGTCGGCGGCATGTCGTTCAACCGGCAGGCCACCGAGCTCGCCCGCGGGGTCGACCTTCTGGTCGCCACGCCGGGCCGGCTCACCGACCACACCAACCCGCGCACCTGCGACCTGTCCCAGGTCACGATCACCGCGATCGACGAGGCCGACCGGATGGCCGACATGGGATTCCTGCCCCAGGTCCGCGCGATCCTCAACCTCACCCCCGCCGACGGCCAGCGGCTGCTGTTCTCCGCCACCCTCGACGGCGCCGTCGGGGCGCTGGTCCGCCAGTACCTGCACGACCCCGTCACCCGCGCGATCGCCTCGGCCACCGCGCAGGTGGAGACGATGGACCACCACGTGCTCGTCGTCGACGCCGCGGCAAAGCCGCAGGTGGTCAACGAGATCGCTGCCCGCGACGGACGCACGATCCTGTTCGTGCGCACCAAGCACGGCGTCGACCGGCTGGTCAAGCTGCTGCGCCGGGACGGTGTCGTCGCCGGTGCGCTGCACGGTGGCAAGGCGCAGAACGCCCGCAACCGGGCGATCGCGGAGTTCAAGGACGGCCGCACCCCCGTGCTGGTCGCCACCGACGTCGCCGCGCGCGGGATCCACGTCGACGACGTGAGCCTGGTCGTGCACGTCGATCCGCCGGCCGACCCGAAGGACTACCTGCACCGCGCCGGCCGCACGGCCCGCGCCGGCGACGCCGGCACGGTCGTCACGATGGTCACCCCCGACCAGCGTCGCGAGGTCGACACGCTCACCCGCCAGGCGGGCGTGCGCGCCACGGTCAGCGAGGTGCGCCCCGGCGGCGCCGACCTCGTCCGCATCACCGGGGCCCGCGCGCCCAGCGGCGTGCCGCTGATCGAGCCGCCGAAGCAGCCCCAGGGCACACCGAGGCGCCGCACCGGGGGCGCACGCGCATCCGGCACCGGCCGCCCCGCCGCGGGCAACCGGCGCAGCACCGGCGGACGCGGACGCCGCGCCGCAGCCTGACCCCGTCGCCGCAGCCGTCGCCGCAGCCGTCATGGCAGCAAAGCCACTTTCACGCCATCTGATGGCGGGAAAGGGGCTTTGCTGCCACGGGTCGGGCTCGGTGAGCGTCCGGCCGCGGCTCGGCGCGGCGGTTACGCCAGGTTGAGGATCGACAGCGCCAGCCGGGCCGCCGCGCCGCCCTCCTGCTCGGCCACGGCGAGCGCGGTCGGGACGTCGAGGTCGTCGAGCAGGGCGGCGGCGACGGCCCCGGCCGCAGCGGGGGACGACTCCCCGTGCGCGGCCGCGGCGTACAACCGCTCCAGGCGGGCCGCGGTGGCGTCGAGCGCGATCGGGTCGTAGTCCCACGGCGCGCCCCACCGCCGGTCGACGAGCAGCAGTCGCAGCGCGGGCGCGGGGTGGCGCTCGAGGATGTCGGCGACGAGCACCAGGTTGCCGGCCGACTTCGCCATCTTCTCGCCACCGACGCGCACGGTGCCCACGTGCATCCACGACCGCGCGAACGGGCGCACGCCGGTGACCGCCTCGGCCATCGCCGACTCGTAGGCGTGGTGCGGGAACCGCAGGTCCTCCCCGCCGACGTGCAGGTCCATCGCCGGGCCCAGCACCGTCAGCGCCATCGCGGCGCACTCGGCGTGCCAGCCCGGGCGGCCCTCGCCCCACGGGCTGGGCCACGCGGGCTCGCCCGGCCGCGCCGCGCGCCAGACCGGGACGTCGTCGGGGTGGCGGGCGTCGGGGTCGCGGACATGACCGAACTCCGCGGCCAGTTCACGCGCGGCGGCAACGTCGTAGCCGGCCCGCTCGGGGACGCCCTCCCCGCGGAACCACACCGTGCCCCCGGCCTCGTAGGCATGCTCGCGGTCGAGCAGCGCGGCCGCGAGCGTGACGACCTGCGCCACGTGGTTGTGCGCGCGCGGCTCGTGCACCGGCCGGCGCACCCCGAGGGCGACCATGTCTCGGTCGAAGTGGAACTGCTGGACGGCCGCGAAGCTGTCGGCGCGCTCGCCGGCGCGCGCGGCCGCGGCGTCGAGCACGTCGTCGACGTCGGTGACGTTGCGGCAGGTCTCGACCTCGACCCCGAGGTGGCGCAGCACCCGCGCCGCGACGTCGGACCAGACGAACGTGGCCGCGTGCCCGAGGTGCGTGGTGTCGTACGGGGTGATCCCGCAGACGTACACCCGGGCCCGGCCGACGACGGGCAGCGCGGCGCCGCCGATGCGCAGCATCAGCGCTTCGGGCCGGCCCGGCGGGCGGCCCGGCGCAGCTGGATGATCCGGCCCGACCCGGGGACGGCCACGAGCAACACCCCCGCGATCGCCGAGAGCAGCAACGCGACGCCCGTCGGCAGGGTGCCGGCGAAGCCGAGGAACCGGATCTCGACCGGGACGTTGTTCTGCAGGATGAAGACCAGCAGGAACACCAGCACCAGAGCGGCGAGCACGAGCCCGATGTAGAGCCCGCTGAACACCGTCCGGTCGGCCTTCTTCCCGGGCCTGGTCCCGACGGTGTCCTCGCCGTCGACCGGGCGCAGCGCGGGCTCGGTGACCGGGTCGGCATGCGGGTCGTCCGGGCCGACGTTGCCGTACTGCGCCGGGTCGTTCGACACGTCGTCGGGCCGGGCGAGATCCCCGCGGTCGCTCATGGGGGCAGTATGGCGCAACCGGTGGTATCGCCCCGGCGACGGTCCGCTAACGTCCGATCATGGATTATGACGAGGCCATCGCCGTCTTCTTCGCGCCGGCCCCGGAAGGGGTCGCCACTCCCGCCGCCGTCACCGGCGCCTCCCCCTCCCGTCGCCTGCGCGACGCGCTGGAGCCGCTGTCGATGCACGGCGTGTGGGCGCCGCGGGTCAACCGCGCGCTCGCCGAGCACGGTTACGACTTCTTCACCGCCTACGTCCGCGGGCGCGGGGCGCCGCTGGGCGAGGTGCCGTCGTCGGTCGTCGCGGCCACGTTCGCGGTGTTCGAGCCCGGCGTGGTCGACGCGCTGTGGACGGCCGGGCAGGGCCTGCTCCCGCTGCCGGAGCTGATCGCGCTGCGCGACCGCGAGACCACCGCGAGCCTGCGCGAGCTGCTCTCCCCCGTCGCCGACGAGGACGAGGTCGGGCGCCTGGCGACCACGCTGGAGGGGGTCGTCGACGGTCTCGACGGCACCGGACGGGTGCTGTTCAGCGCGCTGCGCTCGCAGCCGCGGCTGCCCGACCCGTACGCGCGGGCGTGGCGCGCCGCCGACCTGATCCGTGAGCACCGCGGCGACAGCCACATCGCCGCCTGCGTCGCCGCCGGGCTCGACCCGGTGCGGATGGGCATCCTCATGGAGGTCTGGCTGGGCTACCCGGTGGGCGAGTACAGCGGCACCCGCGCCTGGCCGCAGGAGGCCGCCGACGCCGGGCTGGCCCGACTGGAGGCCGACGGGCTGGTCGCCTCGGGCGCGATCACGGCCGAAGGACGCCGGGTGCGCGACGCGATCGAGGCCGCCACCGACCTGGCCCAGCAGGGCGTCGTCGACGCGCTCGGCCTCGAGCTCGACACGGTCGCCAAGCAGCTCGACGTGCTCTCGCAGCGGTGCGTGGAGACCGGCACGTTCCCGCCGGACGTCCGCAAGCGCGCGGCGGGCTGATCGGCCGCTCCGCACGTCACCGGTCGCGGCGTGGGCCGACCGTGCGCTGGTTCGTGCCGGCACCTGACCCACTGCACGCTCGCAGGTGCGCGGCGGGGGCGGGCGGTTCAACGCCCACCCCCGCCGGTCGCACGCGCCCTCCCCCCGCGTATGCGGCGACGCCATCCACCTTGCCGCCGCGGCCCGGCGGGGGCAGCGGCTGTTTCCACCCGGCGCCCGGGCGCGCGAGCGGATCCGGCCGTTACGCGGACCCTGCACGTGCGAATTCTCACCCGCGCAGACATCGGCCGTGCAGGACCTTGCCCGCAACGCAGCAACCGGACCAGGATCGCACCGTGCCTCCCCTGCCCGCCCGGATCCTGGTCGCGTCCAAGCTCGGCACCGTGATCGAGGACCACCTACGCCGGCTCGCCGCCCCCGACGCCGTCACGATCGCGGGCGACGAGCCGCAGGTCCGGGCGGCGATCACGGGCAACCTGCGGTTCGACGTCGTGCTCACCGACGTCACCTGGAACGACGCCGAGGTCGAGCTCGCCTTCGACGGCCTCGACGTGCTCGACCTGCTGCACCGGCTCGGTCGCGCCGCTCCGGTGCTGTTCGCCGCACAGGGCCACGGCCTCGAACGCGACCACCTCGACGAGGCCGCAGGGCGCGACGGTGTCGCCGGGATCGTGCGCAAGGCCGCCGGGCTGGAGGACATCGTCGGTGTCCTGCGGGCAGTCGCCGCCGGGCAGGCCCCCGGCGCGGGGGTGCCGACCTCGTCCGCTCCGCTGCACCACTACTTCGCCGACGGTCGTCGCGGCGAGACCACCGCCCGCATGGCGGGTGCCATCGCCGCGCGCCGGGCGTCGAACCACGAGACGCTCGCCGCCGCCGCGCGCTGCTCCCGGCACACCGCCGAGAAGATCGTCGACAAGTACCTCGGCCCGCTGATCCTCGAACGCAAGGAGCATCCCGCGGACGTTCCGCTGACG
Source organism: Pseudonocardia sp. (assembly GCA_052387455.1). Lineage (GTDB taxonomy): Bacteria > Actinomycetota > Actinomycetes > Mycobacteriales > Pseudonocardiaceae > Pseudonocardia. The sequence goes on along the minus strand of JBQTJE010000191.1, from coordinate 3,182 downwards.
GTGCAGTCGGTCTACCGCTGGTGCGGCGAGCACGCCACGTACCTGGTGAGCTGGTGCCGCCGCAACGGCCACCGCGACGTCCTCGGCCTCGAGACGGTGTGACCCTTACCGGTCGAGGTCCTCGAGAGGAGCTTCACCGCGCCGCGCGGCGCATCGGCACGTGCGCCACGCCGTCCCAGTCGTACCCGGGACCGATCGGCTCGAAGCCGTACCCGCGGTAGAACCCGACGGCGTGCTCCTGCGCGTCGAGCACGCACGCCCCGTCGCCGACCTCGGCGAGCACCGCCTCGACCAGCCGGCGCCCGAGGCCACGCCCGCGGACCGACGTCGCCGTGCACAGACGCCCGATCCGGTAGCCGCCGCCGGGCTCCTTGAGCAACCGGATGCAGCCGAGCACCTCGGCCGACGCCCCGTGCGGCACGCCCAGCCAGTAGTGGCGCGTGCGGGGTTCGAGGTCGCGCCCGTCGAGCTCGGCGTAGGCGCAGCGCTGCTCGACGACGAACACGTCGACGCGCAGCTTGAGGATCTCGTACAGGGCCCGCGGCGCCAGGTCGGCGGCCCAGGAGCGGTGCACGGTGGCGACGAGCCCGTCAGTCATCGGTAAGGCCTACCAGATCGTGCACCTGCGCACCCCGGTTAGCCTCGGCGAGTGCGTCATCACGATCTCGTCGTCATCGGCTCGGGTTCCGGCAACTCCATCGTCGACGAGCGGTTCGCCCACCTGGACTGCGCGATCGTCGAGCACGGCGTCTTCGGTGGCACCTGCCTGAACGTGGGCTGCATCCCGACGAAGATGTACGTCTACCCGGCCGACGTCGCCGAGGAGATCCGGTCGGCCGCCAGGTACGGCGTGGACGGCACGGTCGACCGGGTGCGCTGGGCCGACATCCGCGATCGGGTGTTCGGCCGCATCGACCCGATCTCGTCGGGGGGACGGGAGTACCGGGCCGGGCCGCGGAGCGCCAACGTCACCCTCTACGAGGGGCACGCCCGCTTCACCGGCCCGCGCAGGCTCACGGTGAGCGGCCACGGGGAGATCTCCGCCGACCGGATCGTGATCGCCGCGGGGAGCCGGCCGTGGGTGCCGTCGGAGATCGGCGACGTGCCCCACCACACCTCCGAGACGATCATGCGGATCGACGAGGTGCCGCAACGTCTGATCATCGTCGGTGGCGGCTACATCGCGGCGGAGTTCGCGCACGTGTTCTCCGCGTTCGGCGCGCACGTCACCGTGCTCGCGCGCTCCGCGCAGCTGCTGCGCGGCCAGGACGAGACGGTGTCGCAGCGGTTCACCGAGCTGGCCCGCAAGCGCTGGGACGTCCGGCTCGGCCACGAGATCGCGCGGACCGCCACCGACGGCGCGGACGTCGTCGTGGAGCTCACCGACGGCACCGTCGTGCGCGGGGACACCCTGCTGGTGGCCACCGGCCGGACCCCCAACGGCGACCTCCTCGATCTTCCCGCGGCCGGCGTCCCCATGCACCCGGACGGCCGGATCGTCGTCGACGACCAGCAGCGCACGCCGGTCGAGGGCGTCTGGGCGATCGGCGACGTCAGCTCGCCGTGGCAGCTCAAGCACGTGGCCAACCACGAGATGCGGGTGGTCGCGCACAACCTGCTGCACCCCGAGGCCCCCCGCACCACCGACCACCGGTTCGTCCCCGCGGCGGTGTTCACCTACCCGCAGATCGCCTCGGTCGGGCGCACGGAGGCGCAGTGCCGCGCCGACGGGCTCGACTACGCGGTGAAGGTGCAGGACTACGGCGACGTCGCCTACGGCTGGGCGATGGAGGACACCAGCGGGTTCTGCAAGATCATCGCCGAGCGGGGCACCGGGCGGCTGCTGGGCGCGCACCTGATGGGACCGCAGGCCTCGTCGCTGATCCAGCCGGTCGTCCAGGCCATGTCGTTCGGTCTGGACGCGCGCGCGATGGCCACGGGTCAGTACTGGATCCATCCGGGCCTGCCGGAGGTGGTGGAGAACGCATTGCTCGGTCTGGAGCTCTGCGGGCCGTAGCATGGGTCCAGACGCTGCCCTCGCGTGGCCGACCGACGTGTCCGACCCACCCGCCGTGCCCGACCCGAGAGGTGCCACTCCACCATGACCGCTGCCGCCGCCTCCCCGCCAACGGCCAAACCGATCACCGACGGGCGGCGCGGCACAGCGGCCCAAGCGTCGGTCTACGTCTTCGTCATCCTGCCACTGCTCGCGCTGGCCGCGGCCGTCCCCCTCGCCTGGGGCTGGGGCCTCGGCTGGGTGGACGTCGCCCTGGCCGCGCTGTTCTACGCGATCAGTGGCCTCGGCGTCACGGTAGGTTTCCACCGCTACTTCACCCACGGCTCGTTCAAGGCCCACCGCCCGCTGCGGGTCGGGCTGGCACTGGCCGGCAGCTTCGCCATGCAGGGCCCGGTGACGATCTGGGTGGCCGACCACCGCCGCCATCACGCCTACTCCGACGCCGAGGGCGACCCGCACTCGCCGTGGCTCTACGGCACCGGTCCGAAGGCCCTGGCCAAGGGCTTCTGGCACGCGCACACCGGTTGGCTGTTCGACCGCGACATCACCAACCAGGAGCGCTTCACCCCCGACCTGCTCGCCGACCGCGACATCGTCCGGGTCGACCGTTACTTCATCCTCTGGTCGACCCTCACCCTGGTGCTGCCGGCGGTCCTCGGCGGCCTGCTCACCTGGTCGCTCTGGGGCGCGGTCACGGCGCTGTTCTGGGCCGGGCTCGTGCGGGTGGCGCTGCTGCACCACGTCACGTGGTCGATCAACTCGATCTGCCACATGATCGGTGCGCAGCCGTTCAACTCGCGGGACCGCTCGCGCAACGTCTGGCCACTGGCGATCCTGAGCTTCGGCGAGTCCTGGCACAACCTGCACCACGCCGACCCCACGTGCGCCCGCCACGGTGTGCGGCGCGGGCAGCTCGACATCTCCGCGCGGGTGATCTGGGCCTTCGAGAAGCTCGGCTGGGCGCACTCCGTACGCTGGCCCACCACCCGGCGGCTGGACAAGCTCGCCCGGGTCACCCAGGAGGCGAAGGCCGCGGCCTGACCTCCAGCACGCGGTAGCCGGGCGGCGGACCCCAGCGGGGGGGGGGCGCGCCCGGCCCCGCGGGCCCCCGGGGCCGCCGGGCCCAACCCCCCTTGCGGCGGACGGCGGGGGGGGGACCCCCCCC
>JBQTJE010000190.1:0-59842 GCA_052387455.1 Pseudonocardia sp. | reverse complement strand
GCGGGTCGATATACACAAACTCGCTGCGGTTCAACCCCCCGGGCGCCTGGGGCATGTCCGGCGACTTGGTGGTGGCGCTGTACGCGTCGCTGTCCCCGCCCCCGGGTGGGGCGCGCGCCACGGCGGGGTCGACGGTAGGTTGTGACCATGCACGACGCGACGCCCCGGGCCGCCGACGCCCCGGCAGCCCGGGGCGTTCGCGGGTCGTGGGCGGTCCGGTGACGCCGTCGCGGGAGCACGCGCTGGCCTGGGCCTACGACGGGGCCGCCCACCTGCGTTCGCTGATGTCGCGGATGGGCGACGACGCGTTCGCCGCGCCGTCCGGGCTGCCGAACTGGAGCCGCGCGCACGTGCTCAGCCACATCGCCCGCAACGCCGATGCCATGGTGAACCTGCTGACGTGGGCGCGCACGGGTACGGCGACCCCGGCCTACACCAGCCGTGAGCAGCGCGACGCCGACATCGAGACCGGCGCCGCCCGCGCCCCCGCGGCGATCCGCGAGGACGTCATGGAGTCGTCGGACCGGCTCGCGGCGGTGGTGCGTGCGATGCCCGAGTCCGCGTGGTCGGCGCCGGTGCGCAACCCGCAGGGAGTCGAGGTGCCGGCGTCGGTCGTGCCGTGGGCACGGGCGCGGGAGATGTGGATCCACGCCGTCGATCTCGACGTGGGTGCCTCGTTCGCCGACCTCCCGCCGCCCATGCTGGTGGCGCTCGTCGACGACGTGGTCGGCGCCCTCGGCGACCGCGACGGCTGCCCAGATCTGCGTCTCGTGGCCCGCGACCAGGGGCGCACGTGGGTGCTCGGGGTGTGCCCCGATCCGGCCGACTCGGTGACGGGCACCGCCGCGGGGATCGCCGCGTGGTTGCTGGGCCGCTCCCGGGGGCGCGACCTGCGCACGGATGCCGGCCGTCGCCCGCCCGCCGTGCCGCGCTGGCTGTAGGGGCACCGCCTCCCACAGCCCCTGCAGCACAGGCCATGATCACCGTCTCGGCGCAATAGGCGGTCGAATGTGACGCTTTCCGCGCCGAGCCGGTGATCTTGGGCTGGGATTCAGGACAGGGGCAGGTGCACGGTGAAGGTGGTGCGGCCGGGCTCGGAGTCGACGCGGAGGTCGCCGCGGTGGCGGTCGACGACGACGCGGTAGCTGACGTCGAGACCCAGGCCGGTCCCCTGCCCGACAGCCTTGGTGGTGAAGAACGGTTCGAAGATCCGTGGCTGGATCTCCGTGGGGATGCCGGGGCCGGTGTCGGTCACCTCGACGACGGCGTGGCCGTGCTCGACTGCGGTCCGCAGCGTCAGCGTGCCCGTGGCGGCCATCGCGTCCCCGGCGTTGTCGATCAGGTTCGTCCACACCTGGTTGAGCTCGGCCGGGTAGCCGGGCACCGGCGGCACCGTGCCGTAGTCCTTGACGACCTCGATGCCGTGCAGCTTCGGGCCGAGCATCACCAGCGTCGCGTCGAGCCCGGCGTGTAGGTCGAAGAACTGGTGCGGCGCGCGGTCGAGCTGCGAGTACTGCTTCGCGGCGCCGACGAGCGCGGCGATGCGCTGCGTGGCGTCGACGATCTCCCGCAGCAGCGCCTCGGTCTCGATCGTGTACGCCAGCCAGCGCACCGCGCCATCGACGGAGCCGGGTGGCGCGGCCTCGCGGACGACCGCGAGGGCCTCGGTGTCCAGACCGCCCGCGACGAACACGGGAGCCAGCTCCCAGCCCTGGGTGACGCCGTGGTCGTCGAGCCAGCCGGCCAGCTCGTCCTCGGCGTCGGCGGCCTGCAGCGGGGTGAGCGGGGGCGCGGTCCGTGCCGTCTCGACGAACCGCTCCTGGATCTCGACGAGCCGTTGGAGGTGGTCGCGATCCGGCGCCCCCGAGGCGAGGTCGCCGAGCTTGTGCCGCATGGCGGCGACGCGGTCGCCCAGCGCGTGCGCCGCCCGGCCCGCGGCGGCGGCCGGGTTGTTGAGCTCATGGGTCAGCCCGGCGCTGAGCTTGCCGAGCGCGAGCAGCCGCTCCCGCTGGCCGACCAGCGAGCTGGTGCGGCGCAGGCCCAGCAGCAGGCCTTCCAGCAGGTGCACCGCCATCGGGTACCACTGGCCGAACTCCCGGGCGAACGGGCGGGCGGGCAGCGCCAGCACGGAGCAGGCGGTGACCGCGCGGACCGAGGCCGGGTAGTCGCGCGCGGTCTCGTCGTCGAGGTAGAACTGGACGGCGCCGAAGTAGACCCCGCGCTGGTCGGTGCGGGTGGTCTCCACCGGGGTGTCCCCGATCAGCCTGCTCATCGTGATCGTCCCGTCGAGCAGCACATGGAAGCACTCGGCCGGTGCGCCCTCCACGCAGATGTCGGAGCCGGCGGCGAACGCGACGACCGTGGCGTTCGCGGCGACCCAGGCGAGCTGGTCGCCGGTGAGGGCTTCGAAGAGGAACAGCCCGCGCAGGTCGTCGGCGGCGATCCGGTCGGGCGCGCTCATCCGGCGGTGGTGGGCGGGCGCGCGGGCACGACCGGATCGGCGCGGACGAAGCGCAGCAGGCGGTACTCGAGCAGCCCGGCGCGGTGGCAGCGCTGGAGCGCGTCGCCGCCGACCAGTGACTCGGCCCAGGGCGAGCGGGTGCGGGCCCGGCGCGCCACCGGCTGGAGTGCGCGGATCAGTCGGTCGCGCGGGCGCCCGAGCCGCTGGTAGGGCGACAGGTCGCGGGAACCGGTGAGGGTCAGGCCCGCGGCGGCGGCCAGCGCCGCGGCCTCCGGGACCGAGACGAGCGTGGCGGCGTGCCAGCCGGTGCGCACGTCGTCGAGGCGCGGGTCGGCCGGATCCCCGGTGCGGACGTCGTCGACGACGATGAGCGTGCCGCCCGGCCGCAGCACCTGGGCGGCCTCGCGGAAGAACGCTGCGGCCGGGTCGGCGTGCACGAAGGACTCGATGGCGAAGGCCAGGTCGAAGCCGGTCAGCGAGGCCGGGAGGGCGGTGAAGTCGGCGGTGTGGAAACCGACGCCGCCGCGCAGCGGTCCGTGCCGGGCCGCGAAGCGCTTCGCCAGCCGGATCTGCGTCGCGCTGATCGAGACGCCGACCACGTCGACCGGACGCCGCTGTGCGAGGTACAGCGCGGCCGTACCGACCCCGCAGCCGAGGTCGAGCACGCGCCGGTCGTCCGGGCCGAGCTCGCGCAGCACCAGGTCGTGGGCGTGGTGCAGGGCGGCGCGCGGCCCGGTGACCCCCGGCGCCCACAGCTCACGGTGGATCGCCCGCTGGCCGCGGCCGGTGAGCAGGAACTTCCACGTGTTGGCGTCGTAGTAGCGGCGGACCCGGCCGGTGCCGACCCCGGTGGTGGTCGCTGCATCTGCGGGGGTCACTGCTCCTCCAGGTAGCGGTGCACCAACGTCACCGCCATCGCGCCCTCGCCCACCGCCGAGGCCACCCGCTTCACCGACGCCGCGCGCACGTCCCCCGCGACGAACACCCCCGGAACGCTCGACTCCAGGTAGTAGGGCTCGCGGTCCAGCGGCCAGCCCGCCGGCGGCCGCCCCCCGGTGAGCAGGTCCGGCCCGGTGCGGACGAAGCCGCGCCCGTCGCGCTCGACGACCCCGTCGAGCCACGCGGTCCGCGGCGCCGCGCCGATGAAGACGAACAGAGCTGCCGCGTCCACCGTCTCGGTGCCGGCCGTTGCGGCGCCGCCCGGGCCGGCGAGCACGAGCCGTTCCAGGTGCCCGTCGCCGCGGGCCTCGCAGATCTGCGTGCCCGTCCGGACGTGGACGTTGTCGATCGCGTCGAGCTGGCGGATCAGGTAGTGCGACATCGACGCCTGCAGTGACGGGCCGCGGACCAGCAGCGTCACGGTCTTGGCGTAGCGGGAGAAGAACACCGCCGCCTGGCCCGCGGAGTTCGCCCCGCCGACGACGTAGACGTCCTGGCCCGAGCACGCCGGCGCCTCCGTGGCGGCCGAGCCGTAGTAGATGCCGCGGCCGGTCAGGTCGGCGACCCCCGGCGCGTCGAGGCTGCGGTAGGACACGCCGGTGGCCAGCACGATGCTGTGCGCGGCGATCTCGCTGCCGTCGTCGAACCGGACGACCCGCGCCGAACCGCGCACCTCCAGCGCGACCACGTCGCGCACGGTGAGGACCTCGGCGCCGAACTTCGCGGCCTGTCGCCGGGCGCGGTCGGTGAGCTGCGCGCCGGACACGCCGTCGGGGAAGCCGAGGTAGTTCTCGATGCGCGAGCTCTGCCCGGCCTGCCCGCCGGTGGCCTGGCGCTCCACCAGCACCGTCCGCAGACCCTCCGACGCCCCGTAGACCGCCGAGCCGAGCCCGGCCGGGCCACCGCCGATGATCACGAGGTCGTAGAAGTCGGTGGCGGGCTGCGTGGAGAGTCCGACGGCGGCGGCCAGCTCGGACTCGGTGGGGGAGCGCAGCGCGGTGCCCTCGACGGTGATCACCACGGGGACGTCGTCCGGGGTGGCGCCGGCCGCGTCGAGCAGGCGCGCGCCTTCGGGCTCGTCGACGGAGTACCACCGGTAGGGCACGGAGTTGCGGGCCAGGAAGTCGCGCACGGCGAACGCCTCGGCCGACCAGCGGTGCCCGACCACCCGGGTCTGCTCGACCGCGCGCGACCCGACCAGCCGCCACGTCTCGATGAGCGCGTCGACGACGGGGTAGAGCTTCTCCTCCGGCGGCTCCCACGGCTTGAGCAGGTAGTGGTCGACGTCGACGACGTTGATGGCCGCGATGGCGGCGTTGGTGTCGGCGTAGGCGGTGAGCAGGGCGCGGCGGGCCTGCGGGGCGAGGTCCATCGCCTGCTCCAGGAACTCGATGCCGTTCATCTCCGGCATCCGGTAGTCGGCGAGGACGGCGGCGACGGGCTCGCCGCGCAGCGCCAGCTCCCGCATCGCCTCCAGCGCGTCGGCCCCGGACTCGGCGCGCACCACGCGGAAGCCCTCGCCGTAGCGGCGCCGCAGGTCGCGGGCCACGGCCCGGGAGACCTGCGGGTCGTCGTCGACGGTCATCAGCACCGGCTTGGGCATGCACCCAAACTAGCCGCTCCCAGGGCTGGCTCAGGCCGGGCCGACCTCGTCGGTTGCGCGGGCGGTGCCGGGCCGGGTGACGGCGCCGCCGACGGCGAGCATGCCGCCGCGCTCGCGGTGGATGCGCCGCAGCACCTCGCGGTCGGTGCCGATCCCGCCGGGCTGGGGCCGGGTCACCATCACGCACCGTGCGATCTGCTGCGTGACCTCGACGAACGCGCCGCCCACCCGCACCGACGACCCGACGAACGCGTCCTCGACGGTGCCGTTCCCCGAGCCGTCACCCGACCCCTCGAGCACGACGTTGGCGCGGAAGCGCCGCTGCGGCTCGCCGCCCATCGACGCCCGCGAGAGCAGAGTGACCGTCACGCCCTCGGCATCGTGGAAGGCCCCCGACGCGCCGAGGAACGGGTGCCACGACTCCGCCGACTCGTGCTCGATGTCGTCGGGGTTCTCGTAGCGGCGCTCGGCGACCTCGCCGGCCGCGCGCAGCCGCACCGGCCGGCCGAGCCACGCCGACAGCGCATCGTCGTCCGCCGCGACGGTGCCGTCCGGCAGCGTGATCTCCACCGAGCCGTCGGCGCGCAGCCGGGCGGCGGCGTGCAGCAGGACGGGGTCGCGGCGGGCGGTCAGCCCGAACCCGGTCGCGACGTCGAACAGGGCGTGGCCGCGGTCGCCGACGATGCCCATGGGCCCCAGCTCTGCGGCGTCGACCCGCTCGCCCTGCAACGACTTGACCGGGAAACGCCACAGCTCCGCGATGCGCATGATGCCGACGCTAGCCCGGTGGGACCGGGTGCGCCGGTCCGGACGGCTCGACGGGGAACGTGCGCGGCGGTGCATGCCCCGCGGCCCGGAACGCGGCCGCGACGGCGGCGGTGACGGCGGCGGCCCGCCCGGCCGGGACCAGGGCGATCGCCGCGCCGCCGAACCCGCCGCCGGTGAGCCGCGCGCCGAGGGCGCCCGCACCGCGCGCGGCGGCGACCGCGAGGTCCAGCTCGGGGCAGGAGACGGCGAAGTCGCCCGCGAGGGAGGCGTGCGAGGCGTCCAGCAACGGGCCGAGCCCTTGCAGGTCGCCGGGGCCTCGGGGGTCGTGACGGTCGTGGGGATCGCTGCCGTCGAGCAGCGCCACCGCGGCCCGTACCCGGGCGATCTCGGTAACGACGTGGCGGGCCCGTGGCCGCAGCGGCGCGGGCAGCCGCGCGAGGTCGGCCGGGACGGCCGCGCGCAGGCTCGGCAGGCCCAGCGCCGCGGTGGCGTGCTCGACCTCGGCGCGCCGCCGCGCGTACTCCCCGTCGGCGAGCGCATGGCGCACCCGCGTGTCGATCACCAGCAGGCGCAGGCGCGCAGCGGGCAGCGGCAGCGGCACTGCGCGGACCGTGCCGTCGCGGCAATCGAGGAGCACGGCGTGGCCCGCGGTGCCGAACAGCGCCGCGACCTGGTCCATGCCGCCGGTGGGGACACCGACCACGTCGTTCTCCGCCCGCCGTGCCGCCGCGGCGAGCACGTGGCGCCCCGGTGCGGACCCGGCCAGGCCCAGCCCGCCCAGCGCGTCCACCGCCACCGCGACCGCGCAGCCCAGCGCGGCGGACGACGACAGCCCGGCGCCCACGGGCACGGTGCCGGTGACGAGCACGTCGAGCCCGGGCACCGCGTAGCCGGCGGCGCGCAGCGCCCACGGCACCCCGGCGGCATAACCCGCCCAGCCTGCGGGGACGCCGGGCCCGACGTCGTCGAGATGCCCGTCCCACCCGCCGGGCAGCGCCGCGCTGCGCAGCCGCACCCGCCCGTCGGGGCGTGCCGCGACCTCCACGACGGTGCGCTGCTCCAGCGCGAACGGCAGGCAGAGCCCGCCGGCGTAGTCGACGTGCTCGCCGAGGAGGTTGACCCGCCCGGGCGCGGACCACCGCCCGTCGGGCCGCCTGCCGAACAGCGCCGCGAAACCCGACACCGCGCCTGCGGTCACCCCGCCGCCCGTCACCCCGCCGCACGCAGCCGCGCCGCGATCCGTTCCGGCGTGGTGTCGTTGATCCACGCGCCCATCGCCGACTCCGAGGCGGCCAGGTACTTGAGCTTGCCGGGCGCGCGGCGCAGCGAGAACACCCGCAGGTGCAGCCGGGTGAGGTCGCGGCCGGCGCGCACCGGCGCGGCATGCCAGCCCGCGACGTACGGCGCGGGATCGGCGGCGGGATCGGCAGCGGGATCGGCAGCGGGCCTGAAGAACCGCTCCACCCGGGCGAGCAGGTCGGGGTAGAGCGCCACCAGCTCGGCGAGCTCGGCCGCGTCGAGAGCGGCGAGGTCGGGCACCGCCCGGTGCGGCACGAGGAGCACCTCCACCGGCCAGCGCGCGGCCTGCGGGACGAAGGCCGTCCACCGGTCACCGGCGTGCACGACCCGGATCCCCGCGGCGCGCTCGGCGGCGAGGACGTCGCCGAGCAGGTCGCCACCGGTGCGGGCGCGGTGCTCGGCCGCCCGGGCGAGCAGTTGCGCGGCCCGCGGCGCCACGTACGGGTAGCCGTAGACCTGCCCGTGCGGGTGCTCCAGCGTCACCCCGATCTCGCGGCCGCGGTTCTCGAAGCAGAACACCTGCTCGACGCCGGGCAGCGCGGACAGCACGGCCGTGCGGTCGACCAGCGCGTCCAGCACGGTCGCCACGCGCCGCGCGGGCAGCCGGGAGAACGCGCCGTCGTGCTCGGCGGTGAAGCAGACGACCTCGCAGCGCCCGGGACCGCCGAACGCCGGGAAGCGGTTCTCGAACACGGCCACGTCGTAGTCGGCCTCGGGGATCTCCGTCGGTTCGCCGCCCGGTCGCGTCGGGCACAGCGGGCAGGCCGCGGCCGGCGGGAGGAACGTGCGGTCCATCCGGTGCGCGGCGATCGTCACGGGCTCGCCGGTGAGGACGTCGACGCGGACCTGCGAGACGGCCGCGGCCGGGGGGAGGACCCGGCGGTCCGGCGCGGGCGTGCGGCCGGGTCGCTCGTCGTAGTAGACGAGCTCGCGACCGTCGGCGAGCCGGGTGACGGTGTGGTGCGCGCTCACCCGTAGCGGCCCGCGGCCGGGAGGTGCTCGAAGATCAGGCTGGTCTCGGTGTGAGCGACGTCGGGGTTGCGGTTGAGGTGCTCGGCGACGAACCAGCGGATCGCGTCGGTGCCGGCCATCGCCACGTGCAGCAGGTAGTCGACCGCGCCGGCGACGAAGTAGACGTCGAGCACCTCGGGGCGCCGTCGCATGCTCTCGGCGAAGTCGCCCAGGTGGCCGCGGGCGTGCGGGTGCAGCCGCACCGCGATCATCGTCTGGAGCCCGTGGCCGACGGCGCGCGGGTCGACGTCGGCATGGAAGCCGCGAATGACCCCGCGCTCGCGCAGCTGGCGGATGCGGGCCAGGCAGGTGGACTGGGCGATCCCGACCTGGTCGGCCAGCGCCCTGTTCGACATCCGCCCGTCGGCCGCGAGTAGTCGCAGCAGGGCCCGGTCGACGTCGTCGAGCGGCGTCCGAACTTCCTGCGGCGGGGGCTGCCGCTGCGCACCCGATCCCGGTGATCCTGCGACAGTCACGGTTTCTCCCGAATCTTCTACGGACTTGTTGTGCTCATGACGTGAGAAGTTCAGAGTTGACGCCATGGTTGTCGGAGTCGTGCGTGAGGTCAAGGACAGCGAGTACCGGGTCGCGCTCACCCCCGCCGGGGTGCAGGAACTGGTGCGCGGGGGGCAGCGCGTCGTGGTCGAGGCCGGGGCGGGCGAGGGCAGCGCGATCGGCGACGCCGACTACGTCGCGGCCGGCGCACGGATCCTGCCCGGCCCCGACGCGGTGTGGGCCGCGGCCGACCTGCTGCTCAAGGTCAAGGAACCCGTCGCGCAGGAGTACCACCGCCTGCGCCGCGACCAGGTGCTGTTCACCTACCTGCACCTCGCGGCCTCGCGGGAGTGCACCCGGGCGCTGCTCGACGCCGGCACCACCGCGATCGCCTACGAGACCGTCCGCGGCCCGGGCGCGACGCTGCCGCTGCTCGCCCCGATGAGCGAGGTCGCCGGCCGGCTCGCACCGCAGGCCGGGGCCACCGCGCTGATGAGCGCCCACGGCGGCCGCGGGGTGCTGCTGTCGGGCGTGCCGGGCGTCGCGCCCGCGGAGGTCGTCGTGCTCGGCGCCGGGGTCGCGGGCCGCAACGCCGTCGCGATGGCGGTGGGGCTCGGCGCGCGCGTCACCGTCCTGGATCTCGACGTGGTCAGGCTGCGCGAGCTCGACGACCGCTACCCGGGGCGCGTGCGCACGATCGTCTCCACCGCGCACGCCGTGGAGCAGGCCGTGCTGGAGGCCGACCTCGTGATCGGTGCCGTCCTGGTGCCCGGCGCGCGGGCGCCGAAGCTGGTCACCGACGACGTCGTCGCCCGGTGCCGGCCGGGGTCGGTGTTCGTCGACGTCGCGATCGACCAGGGCGGCTGCTTCGAGGGTTCCCGGCCCACCACGCACAGTGACCCGACCTACCGGGTGCACGACTCGGTGTTCTACTGCGTCGCGAACATGCCCGGCGCGGTGCCGCACACCTCCACCCGGGCGCTCACCAACGCGACCCTGCCCTACGTGCTGCGGCTGGCCGGCCTCGGCTGGCGCCGGGCGCTCGCGGCCGACGCGGGCCTCGCCGCGGGCCTTTCCACCCACGCCGGGGAACTGACCAGCGCCGAGGTGGCGCGCGAGCTCGGCCTGGAGCTGCACGACCCGCGGGAGCTGATCGCGGCCTGACCGGCTTGCGTCTGCGGGTCCGCGGGACTGTACTGCGGGAGTCCCTCGACACCGGAGACGCCTGTGGGCCCGTGCGCGCACCTGTCCGAGATCCGCGACGTGGCGCCCAGCACCACCGCGGGCTGCACCGACTGCCTCGCTCTCGGCGAGCACTCCTGGGTGCACCTGCGCGAGTGCCTGAGCTGCGGGCACGTCGCCTGCTGCGACTCGTCCCCGCACCGCCACGCCACCGCCCACCACGCCGCCACGGCCCACCCGGTGATCGCCTCGTTCGAGCCCGGCGAGCGCTGGCGATGGTGCTACGTCGACCAGATGGTCGTCTGAGCGGGGTCTGAGCGCCGATGCACGGTCTGCAGCTGGTCGCCCTGCTCGTGGGCGCGCTCACGGTCACCGCACTCGCCCGCCGCGCAGGCGCGTCCCCGCCGCTGGTCCTGGTGGTCGCGGGACTTGCCGCCTCGTTCGTCCCGGGGATGCCCGAGTACGCGATCGACCCCGACCTCGTGCTGCTGCTCGTGCTGCCTCCGCTGCTCTACTCGGCGGCGCTGGACAGCTCCTACCTGCGGTTGCGCGACAACCTGCGGCCTATCGGGCTGCTGTCGGTCGGGCTGGTGCTGTTCACCACGGTGGCGGTCGGCCTGGCCGCCTGGTGGCTCGTGCCCGGTCTGCCGCTCGCGGCGGCGCTGGTGCTCGGCGCGGTCGTCGCCCCCCCGGACGCGGTGGCCGCCACCGCGGTCGGGCGCAGGCTCGGCCTGCCGCGGCGGGTGATGACCATCCTCGGTGGGGAGAGCCTGGTCAACGACGCCACGGCGCTCACCGCGTTCCGGGTGGCGGTGGCGGTCGCGGCCGGCGCGACCTACTCGGTGTGGCAGGGCATCGGGGTGTTCGTGCTGGCCGCGGCGGGCGGCGCGGCCGTCGGCTGGGGTGTGGGGTGGGTGGTGCACCGCGCCCGGCTGGCGTTGCGGGACGGCGTGCTGGAGAGCGCGGTCGGGCTCGTCGTGCCGTTCGGGGCGTTCCTGCTGGCCGAGGAGGTGCACGCGTCGGGCGTCATCGCCGTTGTCGTCGCCGGGCTCTACCTCGGACACCGCGCGCCGCAGGGCGGGCCCGCGCCGCGGCTGCAGGAGCAGGCGGTGTGGAAGGCCGCGGACACGCTGCTGGAGTCGCTGGTGTTCGCGCTGATCGGGCTCCAGCTGCGCACGGTCGTCGAGGGCGTGGACGCCGGGCTCGGCCGGTTGCTGCTGGTGGGGCTGGCGCTCACCGCCGTCGCGGTCGTGGTGCGGATCGTGTGGGTGTTCCCGGCGACGTACGTGCCGCGCTGGCTGTCGCGACGGTTGCGCGAGCGCGACCCGGCACCGCCCTGGCAGGTGCCCGCGGTGATCTCGTGGGCCGGTATGCGGGGCGTGGTGTCGCTGGCGGCCGCCTTCGCGATCCCGCTGACGACGCAGGCCGGGGCGCCGTTCCCGGGCCGTGCCGAGATCATCCTGCTGGCGTTCGTCGTCACGGTCGGGACCTTGCTGCTGCACGGCCTCACGCTGCCGGCGGTGATCGGCCGGCTGGGGGTGCGTGGTGCGGAGAGCTTCGCCGATGCCCTGGCCGAGGCCGAGGCGCAGACCGCTGCGGCGCGTGCGGCCGCCGCCCGCCTCGACGAGCTTGACGACGGAAGCCCGCTGCACCGCCACGCGGTCGAGAAGCTGCGCCACATGGCCGAGCACCGCAGCAACGCGGCGTGGGAGCGGCTCGAACCCGCCGAGGTCGAGAGCAGCCGCGCGCCCAGCGTCGCGTTCCGCAGGCTGCGCCGGGAGATGCTGGCCGCCGACCGGGAGGTGTTCGTCCGGTTCCGCGACGAGCGGCGCATCGACGACGAGGTGTTCCGCCGGGTGCAGCGCGAGCTGGACCTGGAGGAGGCGATGCTGCGGCGGGAGTGACGGCGCCGGCGTCAGCGCTCCGTCGTGTCGAGGTGCCGGGTCACGGCCTGTGCGAACAGGTCGAAATCACCCAGGCGAGTTTCCAGAAGCTCGTGGACCATGCGGGGGTCGACGTCCTCGTAGTGGTGCACGAGCCGGTTGCGCAGGCGCGCCATCGGTTCCAGCGAGCTCGCGAATTCGGGCGGCAGGACGCCCTCCTTGCCGAGGACCCTGATCACCTCGGCGTACGTACCGGGCTGGTCGAATCCCGATGCTGCGATGACGTGGTGGCCGACCGACAGCACCGTCTCGATGGCGAGCTGGAGGAACCGTTCGCCGCTGCCGAAGTTGCGTGGATCGGCGACGTACTCCTCGACCGCGACAGCCGAGAGATCGCGGAGTATGCGGACGTAGCGGGCGAGCAGGGCGAGCAGTTGGTCGACGCGCGGTCGGTCAACCACTGAGCACTCCCCGGCGGGCGCGTTCGCGCGTGGCCCGCAGGTACTCCTCGTGGTACGGCCTGAAGTCGAGGAACTCCCGCTCGACGCGCTCGCGGTCGGCGATCCGTAGGTGGTCGTCGCGGCTGATCAGGACCCGCCCGGCGACGGCCCGGTAGCGCATCCACAGCGGGGCGCCATTCATGATCATGAGATCGACGTCTGTGCCGGGGAGCGCGGCGGCGAGCTGGTCGTGGAGCGTGGCGTCGTCGGTGAGCGTGCCCCGTGGTTCGAGCATCACCGCGACGTCGACGTCGCTGGACGTGCGCTGCTCGCCGCGCGCGACGGAGCCGAAGAGATACGCGAACCGTACGCGCGGATCCCCGGCCAGCACCGGGCCGAGACGCCGCTCGACCTCGTCCGCCGAGGGGGGACCTGGATCGCTCACCCCCGCATTGTGGCCCACGCCCGGCCCGCCGGGCGCGGTCAGCTCTCGAAGCGCTGCTCCAGCTCGCGCACCTGCGGCAGCCCGACGAGTTCGGTGAACTCGTCGACCCCCGGCAGGCCGGGCAGCGCCGCGGCGGGCGTGCCCTCGGCGCGCAGCGTGGCGAGCAGCGCGCGGATGCCGGCGGTGGCGGCGAGCAGGGTGCCGATGGGGAACAGGACCAGCGCGAAGCCCAGCTCGGCGATGCGGTGCAGCCCGACCGGTGGGGTGCGCCCGCCCTCGGCCCAGTTGAACACCAGCGGCGCGACGTCGCCCAGCTCCGCGGCGATGCGCTCCACGGCGTCCTCGCTGGTGGGGGCCTCGACGAACAGCGCGTCGGCGCCGGCGTCGGCATAGGCGCGGGCCCGCTCCAGCGCGGCGTCCAGGCCCTCGACGGCGGCGGCGTCGGTCCGCGCGATGAGCAGCAGGTCGGGGTCGCGGCGGGCGGCGACGGCGGCGCGGACCTTCGCCACCATCTCGGCGCGCGGGACGACGGACTTGCCGGCCAGGTGACCGCAGCGCTTCGGTGCCACCTGGTCCTCCAGGTGCAGCCCCGCGACGCCCGCCTGCTCGTAGGCGGCCACCGTGCGCACGACGTTGAGCGGGTTGCCGTAGCCGGTGTCGGCGTCGGCGATCACCGGCACGTCCACGGCGGCCACCAGGCGCCGGGCGTTGTCGACCATCTCGGCGCCGCCGAGCAGCCCGACGTCCGGGCGCCCGAGCAACGCCGCCGACGTGCCGAAGCCGGTCATGTACACCGCCCCGAACCCGGCCTGCTCGACGAGCCGCGCCGACAGCGCGTCGTAGGCCCCCGGGACGGTCAGCGGGCCGGGCGCGGCGAGCAGCGCGCGCAGCCGCGCAGGGGCGGGCGGGCCGGGGAGCGGGAGCACGACCTCACCCTAGCCGAGGCCGCACCCAAGATCGAAAAGCTCGATTGCTAGCGTCGGAAAATGACGAAACGCACCGTTTCGGCGCGCCGCTCCCCGCTCGTCCGCACCATTGTTCCGCTGCTCGCCGTGCTCGTTACGACGATCGGCTGCGGTGGTTCTGCGCCGAATGCCGGTTCCGCCGAGAATGCCGCCGGGCCGGTGGGCCCGCGTCCCGCCCCGGCCGAGGTCGTCGCCTCGTCGAACACCGTGCCGGGCGACGTCCTCGATCTCGGCGCCTGGTACCTCACGCTGCCGACCGGCACGCCCGAGGACCCCGACACCGTGCACCAGCCGCGGCTCGCGACCTACAGCGGCGAGCACTTCCGGCTCGACGAGGAGCGCACCGGCGTCGTGTTCAGCACCCCCGCCGGCGGCGCCACCACGAAGGGCAGCACGTACCCGCGCTCGGAGCTGCGCGAGATGGCGGGTACGGAGAAGGCGGCGTGGTCGAACCGGACGGGCACCCACACGATGACCGTCCGCGGGTCCGTGCGGTCGCTGCCGCCGGTGAAGCCCGAGGTCGTCGTGGCCCAGATCCACGACGCCGAGGACGACGTGCTGCTGGTCAGGGTCGAGCGCGACACGCTGCTCGTGGAGTGGGAGGACGGGGACCGCCACGTCGTCCTCGACCCCGACTACCGCCTGGGTGCCGTCTACGACCTGCGGATCGTCGCGGCGGCGGGCCGCGTGGAGATCTTCTCCGACGGCGTGCGCCTGGCCGAGGTGCCGAAGAGCGGCTCCGGCTGGTACTTCAAGGCCGGCAGCTACCTCCAGTCCAATGTCGACCGGGGGGACGCGCCGGACGCCGTGGGCGAGGTCGTGGTGCAGGCGCTGACGGTGGAGCACGTGACCTGACCTGACGTGACGTGTGTCACAGCGTATCCGTGATCGGTGACCGTGACACGGCCGTGACCTCGCGGTTCGCCGCGACCACGCCATGTGGCCCACCGCCCCGCCGGGCGGCCCGCGGAGAGGCCGTAACGCCGCGCCCGGCGTGCCCGAAAGGGTGATGTCGGCAAGTCCCATCCGATACAGCAAGAACCACCCCGATATCCACCGGGCGCCCCAGCCCCCGAGACCCCGACCCGCATTCCCCAGCTCCCCAGCTCCCCAGGAGTACGAGAACGTGAATTCCTCCATGCATTCTTCCCGGATCTTCATCGTCGGTTCCGGCGTGGTCGGGACGGCCACCGGCGACGGTTTCCGGGCATTCGGGCACCGCGTCACCTACGTCGACATCTCGGCGGACCGGGTACGCGCCCTGCAGGCCCGCGGCCTCGACGCGACCACGACGATCGACCTCGTCGACGAGCCCGAGGGCGCGCTGCTCTTCCTCACGCTGCCCACCCCGAACCGCGGGCAGGAGTACGACCTGAGCGCTTTCACCGCCGGCACCGCCGCCGTCGGCCGCGCGCTGCGCGCCGCGCCGCACCGACACACCGTCGTCGTCCGCTCCACCGTCCCGCCGGGCACCACCGACGGCCTGGTCCGCCCGGTGCTGGAGGAGCACTCGGGGCGCACCGCGGGCGACGGTTTCGGCCTGGCCGCCAACCCGGAGTTCCTGCGGGCGGTGAGCGCCGAGGAGGACTTCCGCAACCCGTGGATGACCGTCGTCGGCAGCCGTGACCCGCGCACCGTCGCCGTGCTGCGCCACCTGCTCTCGCCCTACGGGGGTCAGCTGCGCACGTTCGCCGACCCGGCCGAGGCCGAACTGGTCAAGTGCGCCAACAACCTGTTCAACGCCACGAAGATCAGCTTCTGGAACGAGATGTGGCTGGTCGCTCAGCGGGCGGGGCTGGAGCTGGACGCCGTGGCGTCCACCGTCGCGGCCGCCGCCGAGGGCTCCTGGAACCCGAAGTACGGGATCCGGGGCGGCGCCCCCTACGGCGGGGTGTGCCTGCCCAAGGACACCTGCGGGTTCCTCGGCTACGCCCGCGACCTCGGTGTGGAGATGCCGCTGCTCAGCGCGGTCGTGGAGACCAACGAGCGGCTCACCGAGGTCGTCGAGGGCGAGGCGGCGGTCGCCGCGGCGGTGGCCGTCCCGATGGCGCGCGCGTCGGCGTAGCCATGACGCTCCCGGTCTACTACTACGTCCTGGGTACCCCGTTGGGCGTGCTCGGGCTGATCCGGTGGGCGTGCTGGCTGGTCCGCCGGATCCCGGCGGTGCTCTACCGGCCGATCACCGGCGGGTACCGGATGCCGATGAGCGTGGTGGTGCCGGTCTACCAGGAGGACCCGGAGGTCTTCGCCGCGGCGATCGAGTCGTGGCTGGCCAACCGCGTCGAGGAGGTCATCCTCGTCATCGACGTCTCCGACGAGGTCTGCCGGGGGATCGCGGCCCGCTACCCGGTGACGGTCCTCGTCACCGACGTGCCGGGCAAGCGCGATGCCCTGCGCCGGGGCTGGAACGCCGCGCGCACCGAGCTCGTCGCGCTCGTCGACTCCGACACGGTGTGGGCGCCCGACGTCGCCGACGAGGTGTGCCGGCCGTTCGCCGACCCGCGGATCGGCGGGGTCGGCACCCGGCAGAACGTCTACGGGTCCAAGGGCTTCCTCGCCCGGATCACCGACATGTTCCTCGACCACCGCTACTTCGACGAGAACGCCTCGCAGAGCCTGCTCGGGCAGGCGGTGTCCTGCCTGTCCGGGCGCACCGCGGTGTACCGCCGCGCGCTGCTCATGGAGATCGAGCAGGACTTCATGAACGAGACGTTCTGGGGCGTGCCGTGCCTGTCCGGCGACGACAAGCGGCTGACCACGCTGATCCTGGAGCGCGGCCACCTCACCTACATGCAGCGCACGGCCGAGGTGTGGTCGACGTTCCCGGACACGTGGCGGATCTTCTTCCGGCAGCGGCTGCGGTGGGCGCGCAACACGTGGCGCTCGGACCTGCGGGCGCTGTCGCGGCGCTGGGTGTGGCGCAAGCCGTTCCTGGCCTACACGATGATGGACAAGGGCATCAGCAGCTTCACGCTGCTGTTCGGCCCGGCGTTCATGATCTATTCGATCATCGTGCAGAACTGGGTGTTCTGCGGCGTGCTCGCGGCCTGGTGGCAGATCAGCCGCTCGGCGAAGCTGCTGCCGCACCTGCGCAGGCGGCCGTCGTCGTTCTTCTTCATCCCCGGCTACGTGCTGGTGTCGTGGCTGATGGCGCTGATCAAGCTCCAGGCGCTGCTGACGATCCGCAAGCAGCGCTGGCTCACCCGCCAGGTCGCCGTGCAGAACGGCCAGGTGGTCCGCACCGGGGCGCCGGGTGGTGCCGAGGCGCAGTGGGAGCCGGCGTTCCCCGACGAGGTGTACGGCGACGATCTCCGGGACGATCACCGCGACGATCACCGGGACGAGCAGCTCACCGCACCGATGCCGGCGCGGGTCCCCGCCCGGATGGCGGTGCGTCCGCCGGTGCCCGTGCCCGTGCCACGGTCCGCGCCGGGCCCGCGCCCGGCCGACCGGCTCCCGGCACCCGGCCCGGTCCCGCGGGCGCCCGGCTTCCCGCCGCCGCGCCCGTCGCACCCCGTCCCGCGGGCGCAACCCGTGGTCCGGCCGGCGCGGCCCGCGCCGGCTCCCCGGCCCGCGCCGGTATCCCGGCCCGCGCCGGTATCCCAGCCCGGGCCGATACCCCGGCAGCGCGAGGTGCCGGTGCTCTCCCCACGGCACGGCGTGCCCCGCCACGCCGCCCGCGCCGCGGATCCGCCGGCGCCGCACCGGCCCGTCACGCACGCGCCCACCCCGTCCCCGCGCGCACCGGCCCCGTCCGGGCAGCACCGGCGCACCGATGGGCCCGGGGCGTCGCCACGACCGGCCGGCCCCCCGGCCCGGGAGGTGCCGGCATGACCCGCACGAACCGGGCCTGGTCGCCGCGCCGCCTCGCCGCCGCCGTGGTGCTGGCGCTCGCCGTGACCGTCGGGCTCACGGTCGCACTGCCGGCCGGGCAGGCGCTCGCGTCCGCGCCGGCCGCGGTGCCGCCCCCACCGCCGCCCGACCCCACCCCGCCGCCGGACCCGCCGCCGAACCCCGAACCGACCCCGGATCCCGAGCCCACCGCGCCGCCGCCGCCCCCGCCGGTGCCGCCACCCGGGCTGCCCCTCCCGACCGCTCCGGTGCCCGTTCCGGACCCGGCGGCCGAGGCGGCCGCCGCAGCCGCCGAGCTCGCCCGCCAGCAGGCGCAGGAGGCCGCCGAGCGGGCCGCCGACCTCGCCGCCGCCCAGGCGCGCACCGCCGAGACGTGGATCAGCCGCGGCCGTCCCGAGCGGATGATCGTCGTGCGCGACCTGACCGTCGAGACCGTGAACAACGGCAGGCTCACCGCCCAGGTGCCGCGCGCGCCCGGCACGCTCACCCTCGGTGCGCTCGACCGGCTCGCCCCGGACAGCTGGGTGACCCTGGCCGCGGACGCCGCGCGACTCTCGGCCGTCGTCGTGCTCACCCCGGGCGCATCGTTCGACCTCGGCGGGGTGCGCACGCTGCGCCTCGCCGGCGGCGCCACCGTGCCCGAGGCGTCCTCGATCTACTCCGGCAGCGGCCGCCTCGTGGCCCGCGACGTGACGGTGACGTCGGTGGACCCGGCGACCGACCAGGCCATGGCGCCCGCCGCGGGCAGGCCGTTCATCGTGGTGGCCGCCGGTGGCCGGCTCGACGCGACCGACGCGACGTTCAGCGACCTCGGCACCCTGCCCGACGATCCGGACAACCGCGGGGGCGTGCAGTTCAACGACGGCGCCACCGGTGCGCTGGTGCGCACCACCATGCTGCGCAACAGCGTCGGGCTGCGCCTGGCCGGCTCGCAGGGGGTGCGGCTGGAGGAGCTGGCCGTCGAGGAGTCCGCGGGCGACGGGCTCGTGCTCCAGGGCGACCGTGGCACCGTCCTCGCCGGCATCCGGGCCGAGCGCAACGGCGCCAACGGGGTCCTCGTCAAGGGCGAGACGTCCGACCGCCCGATCACCGGCATCACCACGGCCGGCAACGGCGCCTACGGGCTGGCGGTCGTCGGCCAGACCGCACCACGGATCACGGACGTCACCACGACCGGCGACGCCACCGGCGGGCTGCGGGTCAACCGCTCCACGCAGGTGCAGGTCGCCGACTTCACCGCGGTCGACCAGCCGATCGGCATCTTCACCCACGTCGGCAGCACCGGCCTGACGTTCGAGCGACTGACCATCAGCGGTGGGCGGCGCGGGGTCGTCGTGGAGAAGTCGACCTCGGCGCTGGCGGTCCGCGACTCCGCGATCGACGCCACCAGCGTGGTGGGTCTGGGGATCGGCGGGCAGGACGTCACTCTGGACGGGGTGTCGGTCGCCGGCGCCCGCACGGGGGTGAAGGTCGAGCGCGGTGCCAAGAACGTCACGGTCATTCGCCTGCGGCTGGCGGGCGGGGAGGACGGGATCGTCGCCAACCCCGGCAGCACCGCGGTCGTCGTGCGCGACCTGCTCGCCGAGGGCATCGGCAACGACGCCGTGCGCACCTACTCGCCCGACACCCAGGTGCTGGGCGGGCAGGTCCGCGGCGCCGACACCGGCGTCGTGGCCGCCGCCGCGGCCGTCGTCAGCGACGTCGCGATCACCCAGGTCCAGACCGGCCTGCGGGCGCGCGGTGACGGATTGGTGAGCGCGCAACGGGTGGACGTCGCGGCCCTCACCCTCGGCGTCGACGCCGCGCCCGGTACGCCCATGCAGCTCAGGGACTCGCGGGTGCAGGCGCTGGAGTCGCTGCGCGGGCCCGTCCAGCTGCTGGGGGTCAACGAGCTGAGCCTGCCGCCGCTGAACCTGCTCGGCGCGATCGGCATGCCGCTAGTCCTGCTCGCGATCTTCCTGGAGCTGATGCACGTGCTGCGCCAGCGCCGGTTCCGCCGTCCCCGCGGTGGCCGCCCGGTCCCCCCCGTCGTCGTCCCGGCAGGTGCCTGATGAAGCCCCGACCCGTCCTGCTCGCCGCCGTGCTGGCCGTGCTCGGCGTGCTCGCGCTGAGCGGCTGCTCCGCCCGGGAGACGCCGTTCGTGCCCCGCGAGGTGGCCGCGCCCACCCCGATCGACCCGGCGCAGCCGTGCATCCGGCAGTCGTCGCTCGCGTCGCAGGCCGCCGATCCCGCCCCCGCACCCGCGGCGTCCGGGGTGCAGGCTGCGCTCGCCGGCGGGACGATCCGGGTCACCGGCGGCGAGGGCGTCACCCTCGCCGCGCTGAGCAGGGAGGTGGGGGGTTCGGCGCTGCGCGAGACCGCGCCGGGGGAGTGGCTGCTCGGGGCGAACCTGGAGGTGGCCCCCGGGGCGAGCGTGCGGATCGCGGCGCCCGAGGTGCGCTGGCTCAAGCTGCGCAGCGAGGCGGGCTCGTTCGTCACGGTGAAGGTGCTCGGCGGCGAGCTGAGCCTGGCGGGCACCTGCGTCACCTCGTGGGACCCGGGCGCGTCGCGGGCCGTGCCGGAGCCGGGCGAGGGCCGCGCCTACCTGCTCGCGCGCGACAACGGGCAGCTGACCGTCGACCGGTCCGAGCTGCGCTACCTCGGCCACGGCGCCGTGGAGTCCTACGGCCTGTCCTGGCGTACGGCGGGGGCCGGCGGCCACCTCAAGGGCAGCGTCGTCTCGCACCTGTACTTCGGGATGTACTCCTACGAGATCGACGGCCTGGAGATCACCGACAACGAGTTCCACGACAACGTGCTCTACGGCGTGGACCCGCACACCGGCTCGCGCAACCTCGTCATCGAGCGCAACGTCGTGCACGACAACGGCAAGCACGGGATCATCCTCGCCGAGGACTGCGTGGACAGCGTGATCCGCGACAACGTCGTGTACCGCAACGGGCACCACGGGATCGTGCTCTACCAGCGGTCGGACCGGAACGTGATCGAGAACAACGAGGCGTTCCGCAACGCCGCCCAGGGCATCAACGTCAACGAGTCGGCCGACAACGTCGTGCGCGGGAACCGGGTCTACGAGAACGGCGAGTCCGGCGTCGGGGTCGGCCAGACCTCGGCGCGCAACCTCGTCGAGGGCAACGAGATCCGGTTCAACGGCCAGGACGGGGTGCGGCTGGTCAGCGAGGCGGCGGAGAACCAGGTCCGCTCCAACGTGATCGGCCGCAACGCGCGCTACGGCGTCTACGTCGACAGCGACGGCGGTTTCGACATCGCCTCGAACACGATCTTCGGCAGCCGGGTGGGGGTGCTGCTCAAGAACACCGACCAGCAGCCGGGCAGCAACGACATGCGCGACAACGCCGAGGGCGACCTCCTCGCCCGGTGACGCCGGTTCCTGCCACCCTGGCCCCATGGCCCTCGATCCGCTGGGGCACGTCGTGCTGGAGTCGGCCGACGCGGCCGCGTTCGCGTCGCTGCGCCGCCCGGCCACGCCCCGGGCGGAGCGCTACGCGCTGGGCAAGGAGCTGCGCCAGCGCGCCCCCCGGTCGTCGCTGGCCTGGTGGGACGACGGCGGGCGGCGCACCGACCCGGTGACGGTCGTGGCGGCGGGCAACGAGGGGCGGGTCGCGCGTCTCGTGCCGGTGCGGATCGGGCGGATGGCGGCGAGCCCGTTCGCGTTCCTGCGCGGCGCGTCGGCGGTGATGGCCGAGGACTTCGCGCGCCTGCCGTCCACCGGGATCACCCCGGTCATCTGCGGTGACGCGCACCTGGGCAACTTCGGGTTCTACGCCTCGCCGGAGCGCGACCTGGTGTTCGACCTCAATGACTTCGACGAGGCCCACCCGGGGGCGTGGGAGTGGGACCTGCGCCGGCTCACGGCGAGCGTCTGGGTCGCCGGACGGCAGAACGGTTCCGGGGAGGACGAGTGCGGCGATGCCGTCGGGCGCTGCGTGCGCGCCTACCGCGAGCACCTCGCGCGCCTGGCCGAGCAGCCGCTGCTGGGTCGCTCGTTCGACCGGCTCGACCTCGAGGGCCTGCACGGCACCGCCACGAGCGCGACGGCGCACGACGAGATCGAGCGGGCCGCGGCGCGGGCGCGGCGGCGCACGAGCGACCGGGCGCTGCCGCGGTTCACCGGCGAGCACGACGGCAGGCGCCGGCTGGTCACCGAACCCCCGCTGATCACCCGGCCCGACCCGGAGCAGTACGAGCGCATCGCCGTGGCGCTCGACCGCTACCTGCGCACGCTGCCGCCGCACTGGGCGCGGATCGTCGGCGGTTATCGGCTGGTGGACGTGGCGCACAAGGTCGTCGGCGTGGGGTCGGTCGGGCTGCGTGCCTACATCGCGCTGTGCGAGGGCAGCAGCGCCGACGACGTGCTGTTCCTCCAGCTCAAACAGGCTCGTCGGTCGGTGGTGGCCCGGTTCGTGCACGGCGACGCGGCCTGGCACGACCACCAGGGCGAGCGGGTGGTCAGCTACCAGCAGGCGCTGCAGACCGTGAGCGACCCGCTGCTGGGCTGGACCACGGTGGGCGAGCGGCAGTACTACGTGCGCCAGTTCCGCGACATGAAGGGCGCGGTGGTCGTCGACGGCATCGACGCCGCCGCGCTCGCCGACTACGCCGGCACCTGCGGGCTGCTGCTGGCCAAGGGCCACGCGCGCACCAGCGGGGCGTCGATGATCGCCGGCTATCTCGGGCCGGGGGAGAAGGCCGACAAGGCCCTGCGCCGGTTCGCCCGCGCCTACGCCGACCAGACCGAGCGCGACCACGCCGCGCTGGTCGCCGCCGTGGACCGCGGGGTCCTGCCGGCCGAGCGCGGGGTGTGACGGCGGCCGCGACCGGGCCGGGCGCCGAATGGCCGTGGTCAATGCCCGGCCATTGAACGGGTAGGTCAGGGCGGTGCGCGCGGCTAGCGTCGGCGGCCGGAAGATCGGCCACTCCGCAGGGAGCGCACCCATGAACCGGATCGTCACCACCGCCGCCCTGACCGTCGCCGGGCTCGCGCTCAGCACGCTCGTCGCCACCGCCGCCGACGCCGCCAGCTGCGGCGGCACCGCCTTCGGCCCGCCCGGCGGGCGGGGCAAGGTCTCGCAGTCGCGGTGCAGCGTCATCGGCTACGACGACACCGCGAAGATCTCCTACCGCTGGAGCGTCGGCTACCCGTCGAACGGTCGGGCGTGCGTGGAGGGCCGCGGGTTCGTCCCGCTCCAGGGCCCGACGCCCAGCGGGCGCCCGCCCGGCTACGTCGAGAAGTGGTTCTCCCTCGGCTGTGGCGTCCGCGGCGGCGGCGCGGTGCCGGTGGGCAACCAGATCACGACGGCGAAGGTCCGCGCGGAGAGCCTCACCCCGCCGTTCGTCGTGCCCGTCCGGTGGAGCCACTGACCGGATGCGCGATAGCCTCTGCCGATGCCGGACGGGCCGGATTCCGCCCCTGTGGTCCTGGTCGTCGAGGACGACCCGCGGATCGCGTCGTTCGTCACCCGTGCCCTGTCCGCCTCGGGGTTCGCGGTGGAATGGGTGTCGACCGGGGGCGAGGCGCTGGCCCGCGTGGAGGGCGGCGGGGTGGCCGTGCAGATCCTCGACCTCGGGCTGCCCGACATGGACGGCCTCGACGTGCTGCGCTCGCTGCGCGCGCGGGGCGACGACCTGCCGGTGATCGTCGTGACGGCCCGCAACGACCAGGCCGATCGCGAGACGGCGCTGAGCCTGGGGGTGGTTGCCTACCTGCGCAAACCGTTCCCGCTGGGCGAGCTGCTCGGCACCGTGCGCACGTGCGCGGCCGACCCGGCGGGGCGTCGCGGGTCCTGATCCCGGCCGGGCCGGATCGGGTGAGTCACCGCCATGACCCGCGCTCGTTGTGACCAGGAGACCAAAAGATCGGTCAACGGTCGGTCATGCTCGGTCATGCTCGGAGGAGATCGCCTCGATGAAGAATCGATCGTGCCGGTGCGCAGGCGCGGGTCGCGGACGTCTGGCTCTGGGGCTTGCCGTGCTCGCGGCCCTGTCGAGCGGGCTGCTCGTCGCGGCCGGGCTGCTCGCCGCCCCGGAGGCGTCCGCGGCGCCGACCACGACCGTCGGTCTGAGCGAGGCCGCTCAGTACGCGGTGCTGGCCGGCACCGAGGTGAGCAGCGACGGTGACGCCACGGTCTCCGGCGAGGTCGGTGTCAGCCCCGGCACCGCGGTGAACGGGCTGGCCGCCGAGCAGGTCACCGGCACGATCCACCGCAACGACGCCTCCGCCACGTCGGCGCAGACCGCGCTCGCCGCGGCGATCACCGAGGCGGGGGGCCGGGGCGGGGCGGAGGCGGTGAGCGACCTCGCCGGGCGCACCCTGGTCCCGGGGCTCTACGCGGCGACCGACGCGATCACCATGAGCGGCACCGTCACCCTTGACGGCGGTGGCAACGCCGACGCCGTGTTCGTCCTGCGCGCGGTCGGCGGGATCAACGCCGCCGCGGACACCACGGTGAGCCTCACCGGCGGCACGCAGGCCTGCAACGTCTTCTGGGTCGCGGGTTCCTCGGCGACGCTGAGCGGCGGAACACTGCGCGGCACGTTCATGGCCGCACAGTCGATCACCGCGACCGGGGCCTCGGTCGCGGGCCGGTTGCTCGCCGACACCGGGTCGGTGACGCTCAACGGCACGACGAACGTCACCCGCCCGGCCGAGTGCCGCGCGGCCGCCCAGCAGGGCGGCACCAACTCCTCCGGCGACACCGGCGGCACCAGCTCCGGCGGCTCCAACACCGGCGGGTCCTCGGCCCCGAGCAGCACCGACGACGACCTCCAGGCGCCTTCGACGGCGCCGGGCAGTGACGTCCAGCTCATCGACGCCACCGGCGGCAACACCGGCAACGGCGGCAACGGCGGCAACGGCGGCAACGGCGGCAGCGGCGGGTCCGGTGGTTCGGGTACCGGCGGGGCGGGCGGCTCGGGCACCGGCGGCTCCGGCGGCGCCACCGGCGCGGGCGGCGCGCAGAGCGGCACCGGCAACGGCACCACCATCTTCGTCCCGATCCTCAGCCCGGGCGCGCAGTCCGACGGTGGCGCGGACTCCGCCAGCGGCGACTCCAACGGTGCCGAGGGTCACGGCGCGGAGGGCGGCGCCGGGATCGGCGCCGAGGGCGGAAAGGGCGCCGCGGGGGCCAAGGGCGGGGCGGGCGGGTCCAGCGGCCCGGGCGGTGACGCGACGGTGGAGGACAACCGCAACGGCGACAACGTCGCGGTCGAGGACAACAAGGTCAAGGACAACGGCAACCAGCGCGTGAACTGACAGCGCGTGAACCGACGCCTCACCGGGCCGCGACCACGGCCTCCAGCCGGGCCGGCACGGCCTGGGTGGGCACCACGATCTCGAAGCGCGCGCCCGTCCCGGAGCCGGGGACCAGCCGGGCACTGCCGCCGTGAGCCTCGGCGATGGCCGCCACGATGGACAACCCCAGCCCGCTGCCCCCGGACCGTTCCCGCTCGCTGCCCTTCACGAACCGCTGGAAGATCCGTTCCGCGTCCCGCTCCGGCACGCCGGGCCCGCTGTCGTGCACCCAGAGCCGCACCTTCCCATCGGCGACCGACGAGCCGATGCGCACCGGGGACCCGGCCGGAGTGTGCCGGCAGGCGTTCTCCGCGAGCTGCACCATCGCCTGGGTGAGCCGCTGGCCGTCGGCGCGGATGGTGGCCCGCCCGGACGCCTCCAGCACCCACTCCCGGTCGCACATGACCGCGGCCTTGCGGTGCACGTCGCCCGTGAGCTCGGCCAGGTCGACGGCCTCGACGGACAGGAAGCCGGGCCGTTCCGAGCGGGCCAGCAGCAGCAGCTCGTCGACGATCCGGTTCATCCGCTCGATCTCGCCGATGATCAGCTCGATGGTCTCGCTGCGCTCGTCGGAGTCGGTGAGCAGCTCCAGCAGCTCGACGTGCCCGCGGATCACGGTCAGCGGGGCGCGCAGCTCGTGGTTGGCGTCGTCGAGGAACTGGCGCTGGGTCGCGAAGGCCCGTTCGAGCCGGCCCAGCATGTCGTTGAACGTGCTCGCGATGCGCGAGGCCTCGTCCTGGCCGCGCACCGGGATCCGCCGGGTCAGGTCGCTGCCGGAGATCGCCTCCGCGGTGTCGGCGAGCGAGCCCAGCGGTCGCAGCACCCGCCCGGCCAGCCCGAGCCCGATCAGCGCGGCCAGCAGGATCGTGCCGAACTGGATCAGCGCCTGGGTGACCACCGCACCGTCGATCTCGGCCTGCTCCTGGGCCGGGAAGTTCGCGATCAGCAGCAGCCCCGGCCCTGCCCGGCCGGTGAGCGGGAGCGCGGAGAACCGCGCCTCGCCGCCACCGGCGTCCCAGACACCCTGCTGGGGCACGTCGAGGGTGAGCCAGTAGGCGATCGCGTCGTCGAGCTGCTCGGCCGGCACCGAGTCCGGTGCCTCCTCCGAGCGCACCAGCCGGTCGCCCTGGAAGGCCAGGATGGTCTCGCCCTCGTCGGGCACCTCGCGGGAGAAGTAGACCTCGAAGACCGACTCCAGGTCGTCGCCGAACGGCAGGCCGGTGCGCGGGTTGAGCCCGCCCGCGAGCAGCTGGAACTCCTCGGTCTCGCGCTGGAGGGCGGTGGTGATCTCCTCGTCGAGCCGCTCCATCAGGACGCTGCGCAGCAGGATGATCGACACCGCGGCCGAGCCGGCGAGCAGCACCACCACCGCGGCCAGGATGCGCACGCGCATGCTGCCGAACAGGCCCTGCCAGTGCCGCGGGCTCAGCTCGGCCGCTGCCGCGGGACGGGCCGTCATGCCGGGCGCTCCGCGGTCCGCCCGATCGCGCGCAGCCGGTAACCGGCCCCGCGGACCGTCTCGATGCGCTCGCTGCCGATCTTCTGGCGCAGTGCCGCGATGTAGACGTTGACGACGTTGCTGGACGGGTCGAAGTCGATGCCCCACACCCGCGAGAGCAACTGCTCGCGGGACAGCACCTGGTCGGGGTGGCGCAGGAACGTCTCCAGCACCGTGAACTCCCGCGCGGTGAGCTCGACGCCGGCACCGGCCACGACGAGGCGGCGGGTGAGCAGGTCGAGGGTGAGGTCGCCGGCCCGCAGCTCGCTCGGGGGCACCTTGCCGTCGGCCCGGGCCCGGGCCCGCACCCTGGCCAGCAGCTCCTCGATGCGAAACGGCTTGACGAGGTAGTCGTCGGCGCCGTTGTCGAGGCACTCGACCACGTCGCGCCGCTCGGGATGGGCGGTCATCACCAGCACGGGAAGCGCGCGGCGACTGCCGCGCAGCTCGCGCAGCACGGTGAACCCGTCGCCGTCGCCGAGCACGATGTCGAGCACGACCAGGTCGAACGCCCCGCTCATCGCCAGCTCCTGGCCGGTGGTGGCGGTGCCGGCGACGGTGACGGTGAAACCCGCACCGCGCAGCCCGGTCTCGACGAACCGGGTGACCAGCGGGTCGTCGTCGACGACCAGGACCGCGACCACGTTGTCGACCCCCGTCCCCGACGATGTGCGGCCGACCGGGAGCCGCTCCCGGCACGTTCCTCGCCGCAGGGACGTGGAACATTACAGCGTGGTCGTTTCCGCTTCACCCGGTCGCGAGCCCGGCCCGGCGCCCGCGCGCCCGCGCCGGGGGCCGGCGCGGCGGCTGAGCGTTCGTCTCGTGGCGGGCTTCGTCGTGCTGCTGGCCGTCTCCGGGCTGGTCGCCGGGTTCGTCGTGCGGGAGGTGCTGCTGCTGCGGCTGGAGGACCGCATCGAGAGCTCGCTGGGCCAGGAGGTGTCGGAGTTCAGCCGGTTCCTGCTGAGGGGTGAACCCGCGGCGCGGGCCCGGCTCGACGTCGCGTTCGACTCCTACCTGGCGAGCAACGTGCCCTCCAACGAGGAGGGCTTCGTCGCGTTCGTCGACGGCACGCTGCACCGCTCGGCGGTCAACCGCTTCCCGCTCGACCGCCTCCCGGCCGAGATCCTCGCCCGGTTCGCCGTCGACGGGTCCGGTGTCCCGGCCGGGCCCGAGGACGTGCCGAGCGGGCGGTTCGACACCGAGATCGGCACCGGTTACTACCGCTCGCTGCCCGTGCAGGTCGGGGCGCAGACCGGCACGTTCGTGGTGATGCTGCTGCCGACCGCCGAGCTTGCCGAGATCGCGGAGCTGCAGCGCTACGGCGCGCTCACCGTGCTGTCGGTCGTCGCGGCGGCGGCTGCGGTGGCGTGGGTGTTCGTCCGCCGCCTGCTGCGGCCCGTGGAGGCGCTCACCGAGGCCGCCGAGCAGATCTCGCGGTCCGACCTCACCCGCCGCGTCGAGGTGAGCGGCCAGGGCGAGGCCGCCGACATGGCGCGCACCTTCAACGCGATGCTCGACCGGCTGTCGTCGGTGTTCCGGGCCGAGCGCGAGTTCGTCCGCGACGCCAGCCACGAGCTGCGGGTACCGCTCACGGTGTGCATGGGCAACCTCGACGTCCTCGCGATCGGCCTGCCCGCCTCCGACACCGAGCGGGCCGCGACGGTCGCGCTGGTCAACGACGAGATCGCGCGGATGGCTCGGATCGTCGACGACCTGCGGCTGCTCGCCGACGCGGGCCAGGGCGACTTCGCGCAGGCCGAGCGCATCGACCTGGCCACGCTGCACGAGGACCTGATCGCGAAGACCCGGGTCCTCGGGCCGCGGGAGTGGCTGCGCGAGGGCGAGGCCACCGGGACGATGACCGCCGACCGGCACCGGATCATCCAGGCCGTGATGAACCTCGCCGACAACGCGGTGCGCCACACCACCGACTGCGACGTCATCGCGATCGGGCTCGACGCCACCGCCGACGAGGTGTGGCTGTGGGTGCGGGACACCGGGGTCGGCGTGCAGCCGGCCGACCAGGCCCGCATCTTCGAGCGGTTCAGCCGTGGCGCCAGCGCCTACCGGCGCTACCGCGGCTCCGGGCTGGGGCTGTCGATCGTCAAGGCCATCGCGGAGGCCCACGGCGGGCGGGTGGAGATCAGCAGCATCCCCGGCGAGGGCGCCCGGTTCACGATGGTGCTGCCGCGCCGTCCCGGGCCGGCCACGCCCCGGCCGTGACCGGTTCGGGCGCGGTGGTCCGCAACCGGTACCCGGCTCCGCGGACGGTCTGGATGCGCTGGTGGCCGATCTTCTGGCGCAGCGCGGCCACGTAGACGTTCACCACGTTGCTGCACGGGTCGAAGTCGATGCCCCACACCCGGGAGAGCAGCTGCTCGCGCGACAGCACCTGGTCGGGGTGGCGCAGGAACGTCTCCAGCAGCGTGAACTCCCGGGCGGTGAGCTCCACCGGCTCGCCGCTCGCGACCACCCGGCGGGTGAGCAGGTTGGCCGTGAGGTCGCCCGCGGCCAGCGACCCGCCGTCTGCGGTGCCGCGCCCGCGCAGCCGCGCCCGGACCCGGGCGAGCAGCTCCTCGAAGCGGTAGGGCTTGAGCAGGTAGTCGTCCGCGCCGCCCTCCAGGCACGACACCACGTCGCGCTGTTCGGGATGCCCGGTGACGACGAGCACCGGCAGCGTGCGCCGGCGCCTGCGCAGCTCGTGGAGCACGGTGAACCCGTCGCCCGCGCCGAGCACCAGGTCCAGCAGCACCATGTCGAACGCCCCGCTGAGCGCCAGCGCCGATGCGCTGCCCGCCTCGTCGGCCACGGCGGTGCTGTAGCCGGCGGCCCGCAGCCCGCATTCCATGAACCGGCTGACCATGGGATCGTCGTCGACGATGAGGATGCTCGTCACGGCCTGGTCGCCCCCCGTACCCCGCGCGGTGCCGGTGGTGGATGCCCGCACTACCGTCGTGGTGATAGTCGGACTTTTCCCGCGCGGCGTTAGCCGGGCAAGGCGATTGGGCCGAACGCCGCAACCCGAGGAGCCCCGATGACCTACGGTTCCGCCCGCCGCCGGAGGCAGCGGCTCGTCATCGGCGCGGTCGCGTTGGTGCTCGTGGCCGCGATGGTGCTCAGCATCGTGGGCCTTCTGCTGCCGCTCTGACCCAGCCCGCCCGCGGCTGCCCGTTCATAAGTTTCTCCTCATCTGCGCCTGATGTTCACCTGATCCGGGCGCTCCAGGCTCTCCCACCGGAGGCGGGTGCCCGCCTGCCGGTGCCTGCGCGTGACCCGCGCAGGCACCGGGGGGCCCGCCGAGGGCGCGGAGAACGTGAGGTGGGGGCATGTCTGAGGTCATCACGCTGCGGCCGTACGCGGCACCGGAGCCGCCGCCGCCACCTCGATCGTGGATCCCGCGAGGGCGCGCACTGATCGTGGCGGCCGTCGGTGCGCTGGTGGTCGTCCTCGGCGGCATCGGCACCACGGTGCTGCTGCTGGCCGGTGAGACGTTCACCGTCACCAGCGCCGCGGACGCCACCGACGCCGCCCCCGGCGACGGGAGCTGCGCGACCGCGGCCGGGACGTGCACCCTGCGCGCGGCCGTGCAGGAGGCCAACGCCCTCGCCGGGCCGCAGTCGATCGGCCTGCCCGCGGGCACCTACGAGATCGCCATTGCCCCGTTGAACCTCAACGGCGCCGAGAACGGTGACCTCGACGTCACCGGCCCCCTCGCCATCGTCGGTGCGGGCGCGTCGGCCACGGTCGTGGACGGCGGCAACCCCGCGCCCGGCTCGCCCCCCAACGAGCGCGGCCTGGACCGGCTGTTCGAGATCCACGAGGGCGCAGGCGACGTCACGTTCCGCAACCTCACGATCCGCGAGGGCTTCAGCGACGAGTCCGGCGGCGCCATCCAGTTCGGCACCCCTAACCCGGCGCCGGTCCCCGGCGCCGTCGTGCCCGCGGGCGTGCTCACCCTCGACGGCGTCACCGTCCGGGACAGCTACGGCACCAAGTCCGGCGGCGGGCTCAACAACGAGGGCCGCGGGCGGGTCGTCGTGACCGGCTCCACGTTCTCCGGCAATGCGACCGGCGGTTCCGGCGCGGCGATCAACAACCAGACCACCGGCACCGTCGAGGTCATTGGCAACAGCCAGATCGTCGACAACCCCGGCCTGTACGTCCCCGACCCGCAGCACGACCCGGCCAGCCCCGACCCGGCCGAGCTGGTCCCGGCTCCCGGCGTCTACGAGGCAGGCGGGGGCGCCCTGGCCAACGAGGCCGAGGCGGGTGCGGTCGGCACCCTCCGCGTGATCGGCTCCACGGTCGCGCGCAACACCGCGGGCGCGAGCGGCGCGGGCATCGCGAACAACGGCGACGGCGTCGTCGTGGTCGAGAACGCCACGCTGACCGCCAACCGCTCCGAGGCCGACGGCGGCGCGCTCTACGCCGCGAGCGGCACCATCACCGTCAGCGGCTCCACGTTCACCGGCAACCTCGCCGGGGACGGCGCCGGCGCGTACTTCGGCGGCGAGCTCACCGGGGTGGGCCTGCGGCCGCGCGTCACGATCACCGGCGGCTCGTTCACCGGCAACGTCGCCGAGGCGGGCGGTGGCGGCATCGCCAGCGGCGGCGACGGGCAGCTCACCGTGACCGGCGTGCTGTTCCAGGGCAACGACGCGGGCACGTCCGGCGGCGCGCTCGCCAGCGGCGGGCTCGCGACGCTGACCCTCAGCGGCGGCCGGATCACGGGGAACACCGCGGCCGAGGCCGGCGGCGGCATCCTCGCCGAGTCGGGGCGGACGACCTCGGTGCGCGACGTGGAGATCTCGGCCAACACCGCGCTCGGCGAGCCCGAGCCGGAGCTGCCCGGCGTGCCCGGCGACAGCGACGGCGGCGGCGGCGCGTACGTCGACGGCGCGGGCGAGAGCAGCTTCGTCAACGTCCGGCTCCTGGACAACACCGCCTCCGGCGACGGCGGCGGCATCGCCTTCCACGGCCTCGGGCGCTCGGTCCTCTCCGACTCGGTCGTGCGCGGCAACAAGACCGTCTGCGAGGAGTGCTCCGGCGGCGGCATCGAGGAGGGCGGCTCGGCCGCGCTGGTCGAGCGCGTGCTGGTCGAGCGCAACACGGCCACCGCCAACGGTGGCGGCATCCACAACGCCTCCAGCGGCGAGTTGACGATCGTCGACACGACGATGCAGCGCAACACCGCCGCCGCGGGCGGCGGCTTCGCCAACCAGTCCGACTCGACGCTGGCCATGCGCGGCTCGCTGATCTTCGCCAACCGCGCGACCACGGGCGGCGAGGAGAACAGCGGCCTCGGCGGCGGCATCGTGTCGATCTCCGACGGCGGCGGCGTCGTGGAGAACACCACGATCTCCGGCAACACGGCCACGGTCGGCGGCGGCGGCATGTTCCACGACGCCGACGCGGGCATGAAGCTGATCAACGTCACGGTGTGGGGCAACGCCGCCCCGAGCGGCGGGGCCATCGGCGTGGTCGAGTCCGACTTCGTGCCGTCGGTCCCCCCGCAGGCCAACCCAGGCCTGATCGCGCGCAACTCCATCGTCGGCGGCAGCACCGCCGGCGGCACCTGTGACGCGCACATCTCGACCCAGGGCGGCAACCTCGACACCGCCAATACCTGCTTCCTGGAGCTCAATCCCGACAGCAGCGCGCCGATCGCGCTCAAGGACCGGCGCAACGTCCGGATGAGCCTGGACGCCCTGGCCGACAACGGCGGCCCGACGCTCACCCACGCGGTCCCCGAGAACAGTCCCGCCATCGACGGCGGCATCCGCAGCCTCGCCAACGCCGACGGCAGCTCGCAGCTCGTGTGCCCCGACACCGACCAGCGCGGCACCGCACGCCCGATCCACCTGGCGTGCGACTCCGGCGCCTACGAGTACGACGGCCCGGCCCCGGCCGCGGACTTCGACGCCCCCGAGACCGTGTACGGCTCGGGCCCGGTGCAGAACTCGCTGCAGACGGTGATCTTCACCTTCAGCGGCACCGACGTGAACACCACCGGGCCGCCGACCGCGCCCGAGGATCTCGGCTTCGAGTGCCGCCTGCTGGCCGACGACCCGACCGACCCGCTCGTCCTCGCCCTGCGCGAGATCCCGCCCGGCGCGGCGCTGCCGCCGGAGCTGCGGTTCAACGGCTGCTCCAGCCCGTGGCAGATCCCGCTGACCGAGGAGGGCAACTTCATCTTCCAGGTCCGGGCGATCGACCGCGCCGGCAACGTCGACCAGACCCCGGCCGAGCACCGCTTCAACGGCCTGGACATCACCCCGCCCGACACCGTGATCACCGAGCGGCCCCCCGCCGTGAGCAGCGGTCGCGCGGCGACGTTCTCGTTCGTCGCCAACGACAACCTCACCCCGTCGCAGTTCCACGAGTTCGAGTGCCGCCTGGACTCGCGCGACCCCGAGGCCTGGGTGGAGTGCTTCAACCCGTTCTCCACCGGTGACCTGACCACCGGCATGCACACCTTCGAGGTGCGCGCCTACGACACCGCGGAGAACGTCGACCCGTCCCCGGCCCGGGTGACCTGGGAGGTCGGCTCGCCGACCAACTGCGACGAGGCGAACATCACGCTGCGCCCGACCGGCGACGCGTGGGTCGACGAGGCCGTCGCCGGGCAGAACTCCTCGTTCACGGAGTTCCTGACCGTGCGCTCCACCGAGGCGCCCGGCGAGGCCGCGCGCGCGCTGGTGCAGTTCGCGCTGCCGACCGACACGTCGAGCTGCACGCTGCAGCGCGCCGTCCTGCGCCTCAACGGTGAGGGCGACGCCGGCCGCACGATCACCGCGCAGCCGCTGGACCGCCAGTGGCTGGCCAACACCGTCACCTGGCAGAGCCAGCCCGGTGTCGTCGGCCCGGTGGCACAGGCTCCGTCGCCGGCCGGTGAGGCGTTCATCGAGCTCGACGTGACCGAGGCCGTGAACGCCATGCTCGCGGGCGCCACGCCGAACAACGGCTTCCGCATCGCCGACCTCCTGGAGGTCGACCCGGCCGGTGGCGGCGAGCAGAGCTTCGCCAGCTCCGAGGCGCCGTTCGCGCCGCCGGAGGACCCGGACCCGGCCCCGCAGCTCGTGCTGCTCTACAACCCCAGCGACGCGCCGCCGCCCCCGCCGCCGACCGATCCGGCCGCGGGTGAGCTGACCACGGTCTTCTGCGGCCAGGTGATCACCGTGAGCACCTGGGTCGCCAACGACCTGACCGACTGTGCCGGCGAGGGCCTGGTCATCGGCGCGCCGAACATCGTGCTGGACCTCGACGGTCACACCATCGACGGCCCGGACTACCTGACGACCAACCTGTCGGGCCAGGAGGGCGGCTTCCCCGCCGGCATCCGCAACGGCGGGCACGACAACGTCGTGATCCGCAACGGCACCGTGGCGCAGTTCGGCGTCGGCGTGCACCTGCTCGCCGGCACCGCGCGCAACGTCGTGAGCAACCTGACCATCCAGACCAACGCCACCGCGGGCGTCGAGCTGCTCGACGCCGACGACGGCCGCAACGGCAACACGATCGAGAACAGCCGCATCCGCGACAACGAGCTCGGTGTGCACGTGTTCACCGGCTCGGACAACAGTCGCATCGTCGGCAGCGAGATCACCGGCAACCTCGGCCAGGCGATCCTGCTCGCCCAGAGCCGGGGCACGCTGGTCGAGAACAACACCATCCACGGCATCCCGACCAACCCCGCGCTCGACTCCGACGGCGGGTTCGGGCTGGAGGGCGCGTCGGGCAGCGTGATCCGCGGCAACACGATCCGCGACACCGGCGACGCCGGGCTGGTGCTCTCGGCCGGCTCGAACGACAACGTCATCGAGAACAACGTCATGTTCCGCAACGGCGACGCCGGCGTGAGCGTCGGCGACTCCCGCGGCAACCGCATCGCCGGCAACACGGCCCACCAGGAGTCCGACGGCGGCGTCGTGCTCAACAACGCCCCGAACACCGTGGTCGTCGACAACGACCTGCGGTTCAACCCGCACGGCGTCGCGGCGGGCGGGGTGGACAACCTCGTGCTGGAGCGCAACGACGGGTCCGACTCGGGCGCCGACGGCTTCGCGATCTCCAGCGGCGTGAACCTGCGGGTGATCGGCAACACCGCGCACCGCACCGGCGGGTCCGGCATCGGCATCGAGGCGTCGGCGTTCGACGCCAACGGCAACCCCGACCGCCCCGCGCTGATCGAGGGCAACCGCACCGACCAGAACCTCGCCGAGGGCATCTCGGTCGCCGCGGGCGGGCACCTGATCCGCGCCAACGAGGCCTACAACAACGCCGGCACCGGCATCTCCGTCGAGGGCAACGTCGACGGCGGCGGGAACCTGGCCAGCGGCAACGGCGGCATCGCGGACTGCATCGGCGTGGTCTGCGGCGCCGGCACCGCCCCGCCGGTCGTCCCGGCCGACACCACCGCGCCGGACACGCTGATCACCGCCAGCCCCGGGCCGGCGGGCGGCACGACCGCGCGCTTCGAGTTCACCTCCGAGGACGGCCCGGCGGGCACCCCGGTGACGGCGATGCGCTTCGAGTGTCGCCTCGACCCGGGTCCCGACCCGGTGCTCGCGCCCGACCCGGTCGAGCTGCCGGACGTCCCGGACCCGAACAACCCGCAGGCCCCGGAGCCGGTGGAGCCGAACACCCCGCCGGACGGCGCGGGCTGGGAGGAGTGCATCTCCCCGGTCACCTACACCCTCATCGAGCCCGGCGAGCACCGCTTCGAGGTGCGCGCGCTCGACCAGGCCGACCTGCGTGACCTCAGCCCGGCCGTGCACACGTGGGTCGTCGAGGTCGCGTCCGGCGCCGACGGGCCCGACACCGTCGCGCCGAACACCACGATCCGCCAGTTCCCGCCGGTCGAGACGGTGAGCACGGACGCGCGCTTCGTCTTCAGCGGCAGCGACAACGTCACCTTCGGTCCCGACCTGGTGCTGGAGTGCGCGCTGGACGGTGCCCCGTTCGCGGTGTGCACCAGCCCGCAGGACTACACCGGCCTCCCGCTGGGCCTGCACCGGTTCGAGGTCAGGGCGACCGACCGCACCGGCAACGTCGACGCCAGCCCCGCCGTGCGGGAATGGACGATCGTCGAGGCCCCGCCGGACGTCACCGCGCCGGAGACGACCATCGTCTCGGGCCCGGACGCCACCACCCTGCAGACCACCGCCACGTTCGCCTTCACGGCGAGCGAGCCCGGCGCCGGCTTCGAGTGCTTCCTCGACAGCGCGCCGGTCACCTGCGCGGGCGGCACCCGGCAGCTGGACAACCTCGCCGTGGGCGAGCACACGTTCACCGTCGCCGCGGTCGACGCCGCGGGCAACATCGACCCGACCCCGGCCGTGTACACGTGGCGGGTCGGCGACCCGATCGTCGCCGCCGCCGTCGGCTGCGGCCAGGTCGTGACCGTCAGCACCCGGGTCACCAATGACCTGATCGGCTGCCTCGGCGACGGCATCGTCATCGGTGCCTCCGGGATCACCGTCGACCTCACCGATCGCACCGTGACCGGCACCGGTCAGGGCGCGGGTGTCAGCACCCGCGGCTTCGACGACGTCACGATCATCGGTGGCGCGTTCGGCGAGTTCGACGCGGGCGTGGAGCTGTCCGAGGGCAGCGTGCGCGGCATCGTCGACGGCGTCGACGTCAACGGCAACCAGGTGGCGGGCATCCTGCTCACCGACGCCGACCAGGCGATCGTGCGCGGCGTCACCGTCACCGGGAACGACGCGGGCGTCGTGCTCCAGAAGGGCACCAGCGGCGCGGTCGTGCGCGACAGCACCATCGGTGCCAACTCCGGCAGCGGCGTGCTGGTGGAGCGCTCCGACGGCAACCGCGTGGCGAACAACCTCATCGCCGGGTCGAGCGACCCCGGCGTGACGATCGGCGGCGCGCGCAACAACGTCGTCACCGGCAACACCCTCGACGAGAACAGCGGCGGCGTGGCGGTCGGGCTCAACGAGCTCACCACCCTGCTGATCGTGCAGCGGCCGCCGGACCCGAACGTGCCCGAGCCGCCGCCACCGGGCCCGGTCACCACCGGGCTGCCGTCCTCGGACAACACCGTCAGCGACAACACCATCACCGACAGCCGCGAGGCCGGGCTGCTCGTCGAGGGCGCGCAGGGCGCGACCTCGGTGCGCAACACCCTGGTCGACAACACCGTCGGCGGGTCCAACGGCGCGGGCGCCGAGCTGCACTACGCCAGCGACAACACCGTGCTGCGCAACGACCTGAGCGGCAACAAGACCGGCATCGAGATGATCGCCGCCAGCCGCAACCGGATCGAGTCCAACGACGCGTCGCGTTCCGACGGGGTCGGCATCTCGCTCCAGGCGCTGTCGCTGGGCAACGACCTGGTGCTCAACACGTCCAGCAGCAACTCGGGCAACGGCATCTACGTCGGCGACGCCGCCGGTGCCGGGTCGGGCAACGTGCTCGACCGCAACACCGCCAACAACAACGGCTCCACCGGCATCGCGGTCACCGACATCCTGCACGTCCTCGTGGGCAACACCGCCCACGACAACGGCAACTGGGGCATCGACGTCAAGCCGGGCAACGTCGACCGTGGCGGCAACCGCGCCGCGGGCAACGTCTCCCCGCCGCAGTGCGCCAACATCCGCTGCGACGGCGGCGACGGCGTCGCTGACGTGATCCCGCCGGAGACGCTGGTCCTGTCCGGGCCTGCCGACCCGACGGCGGCGCGCACCGCGTCGTTCCGTTTCTCCGGCTCGGACAACGCCGGCACCGTCACCTTCGAGTGCCGCGTCGACGGCGTCGGCCCGATGGGATGGGTGCCGTGCGAGACCGGGTTCGCGGTCTCCGGGCTGGCCGTCGGCGCGCACCTGTTCGAGGTCCGTGCCGTGGACGAGTCGGACAACGTCGACCTGACGCCCGCCTTCCACGCCTGGACGATCGAGCAGGCCCCGTCGGGCGTCGCGCCGGACACCACCCTGGTGTCCACGCCGGACGCCACGACGTCGACCACCACCGCGACGTTCGCGTTCACCGCGAACGAGCCGGTGGCGCTGTTCGAGTGCAGCCTGGACGGGGCGGCGTTCACCGCGTGCGCCTCGCAGTCCCGGCAGGTCTACACCGGTCTCGCCGTCGGCCCGCACACCTTCGCGGTGCGTGCCGTCGACGTCGAGAACCTGCGTGACCCGAGCCCGGCGACGTTCGGCTGGAACGTCACGGCCGTGCCCGCGCTGACCGAGGTGAGCTGCGGGGAGATCCTCACCCAGAGTGTGATGCTGGCCAACGACCTGATCGACTGCGAGGGCACCGCACTCGTGATCGGGGCCGACGGGATCACCGTCGACCTCGGCGGGCGCGTCGTCGACGGCACCGGGCTGGGTGCGGGCATCCTGAACCCGCGTCACCAGCGCGTGGCCGTCACCAACGGCACCATCAGCGAGTTCGAGCACGGCGTCGAGTTCGGTCCCGGCGCCGGGCGGGGTGCGCTGTCGGCGCTGCAGCTCAGCGGCAACGCCGTCGCCGGCGTGCTGCTGGCCGACGCTGACGACGCCGGCGCGGGCAACACCGTGCGCGACAGCCAGCTCACGGGCAACGCGGTCGGCGTCCTCGTCGGCCCCGGCACCCGCGGCACGCTGGTGCGCGACAACTTCTTCACCGCGAACACCGACTCCGCCGTGCGCCTGGAGCTGGCCGGAGGCGCGCGCATCGAGAACAACACGATCACCGGGTCGGGTGGTCCGGGCATCGCCCTGGAACGCGCGGCCGACAACGTGGTGATCGGCAACACCGTGTCCGACAACACCGGCGGCGGCATCGCCGGCGGCGCCGAGGCGCTGCCGAGCGACCGCAACCGCGTCGAGGCCAACACCCTCGACGGCAACGGCTTCGGCATCCTCGTCACCGACTCGTCGGCCACCGTGGTCGCCGACAACACCGTGCGGGGTTCCGGCGGGGCCGGGATCGGGCTGGAGCTGGCCGACGCCAACGAGGTCACCGGCAACCAGCTCGCCGGCAACGCCAGCGGCATCGCGGTGAACGAGTCCTCGGGCAACCGCATCCAGGCCAACGACGCCGGCGGCTCGCTCGGCGCGGGCATCGAACTCGGCCCGCTCGCGCTGGACAACGTCGTCGTGCTCAACGCCGCGCTCGGCAACAACGGCGCGGGCATCACGATCGAGGACCTGGCCCCCGCGGGCCGGGGCAACAGCCTCGACCGCAACACCGCCAACGACAACGGCGGCGACGGCATCTACGTGGGCCAGTCCGGCCACCTGATCGCCGGCAACCGCGCGGTCAACAACGGCGGCTGGGGCATCTACGTCGAGCTCGGAAACGTCGACGGCGGCAACAACACCGCCGCCGGCAACATCGAGGCGGCGCAGTGCTTCAACATCACGTGCGCGATCGGCGAGGCGCCCGGGGCCCCGGACACCCGCCTGCTCACGTTCCCGCCGCTGACCACCGACAGCCGCTACGCGGCGTTCACCTTCATCGGCTCCGACGACACCACCGACCTCGCCGCGATCGTCTACCAGTGCCGCCTGGACAGCGCGGCCGAGGAGGCGTTCGTCGACTGCGAGTACCCGCAGGAGTACTTCAACATCCTGCCGGGCTCGCACACCTTCGAGGTGCGGGCGGTGGACGCCGAGCAGCGGGTCGACCCGACCCCGGCGCTCTACACGTGGACCTACACGCCGCCGGCCGCGGGCGTGGCACCCGACACCGTGATCGACGAGCGGCCGCCGGCCGAGTCGCCGATCCTGGAGGGGATCTTCACCTTCACCTCCACCGAACCCGACGCGGCGTTCGAGTGCCGGGTCGATCCCGCGCCGAACCAGCCGGAGACCGGCTGGCAGGTGTGCAGTGACCCGGAGATCACCCCGGCGCTGGGCTACGGCTTCTTCGAGTATGCCTTCGAGGAGCTCCAGCTGGGCAGGTACGCCTTCGAGGTGCGCTCCATCGACATCGAGGGCCTGCGCGACCCGACACCCGCGCGCTACGAGTGGACGATCAGCGGCGGCCCGCTGACCACCATCCTGTCCGGCCCGGCGGACCAGCCGCTCGAGCCGCTGGAGCCGCTCACCGGCGGCGAGACCACCGCGACGACCGCGCGGTTCGTGTACGACTCCGCCAACGAGCCGAACTCGACGTTCGCCTGCTCGCTGGACTTCGCCGAGTTCGTCGACTGCAACACCCCCGCAGGCGGCGGCCAGCCGCCGACGGTGAAGGCCGTCGAGTACTCGAACCTGCTCGAGGGCGAGCACATCCTGCGCATCGTCGCGACCGACCCGCTCGGCCGCGAGGAGTTCGCGCCGGCCGTCTACGAGTGGGAGATCCTGCCCCCGACGGTCACCGCGCCGCCGGAGACGACGATCACGATCGCGCCGGTCACGGGCACGAGCGACCTGACGTTCGCCTTCACCGGGACCGACGACAACACCCCGGCCTCGCGCCTGATGTTCGAGTGCCGGGTGGACGGCGAGCCGCAGAACCAGCTCGACTTCGAGCCCTGCCTCAGCCCGTTCAACCTGCTGGAGCGCTACGCGATCACCGACCCGCAGCTCGCGCCGAACGTGCCGCACACCTTCGAGGTGCGGGCGATCGACGAGACCGAGCCGACGCCGATGGTCGACCCGACCCCGGCCGCC
Organism: Pseudonocardia sp.; assembly: GCA_052387455.1. Taxonomy (GTDB): domain Bacteria; phylum Actinomycetota; class Actinomycetes; order Mycobacteriales; family Pseudonocardiaceae; genus Pseudonocardia. Next base: position 20,067 of record JBQTJE010000190.1, on the reverse strand, counting down.
CACACCTGGACGCCGGCGCCGGACACCGTGGCGCCGCAGACGGCGATCACCGCGCGGCCCGCGCTGCGCACCGGTGACCCGAACGCCGCGTTCCAGTTCGTCGGCAGCGACAACCAGACCCCGCTCGTGGGGCTGAGCGCGCTGGCGTTCGAGTGCGCGCTCGACGGGGCGCCGTTCGCCCCGTGCACCACGCCGACGTCGCTGACCGTCGAGCCCGGCGCGCACACCTTCGCCGTGCGCGCGGTCGATGTGGCCGGCAACCCGGACGCCACCCCGGCCACGTACGCGTGGACCGTCGTGGGCCCGCCGGTGACGACCGTGACCGGGCCGGCCTCGCCGCACCTGGACTCGATCGCGACGATCACGTTCACGGCCGACCAGCCGGGCTCGACGTTCGAGTGCCTGCTGCCGGGCGCGGCCTGGTCGGCGTGCACGTCACCGCTCAACGCCACCGGTCTGTCCGGGTTCACCCGGATCGAGGTCCGTGCGACCAACCCGGAGCGCGTGCTGGAGGACCCGGCGGCCTTCGTCGAGTTCACGGTGGTCGACTCGACCCCGCCGGACACGACGATCAACTTCGGGCCCGGGACGCTGACCCCGGCCGGCACGTTCGCCCGGGCGATCGGCGGGTTCACCTTCGCCTCGACCGAGCCGGGTTCCACCTTCGAGTGCGCGCTCGACGGCGCGCCGTTCGCTTCGTGCACCTCGCCGCACGAGGTGCCGGGGCTGGTCGACGGACCGCACACGTTCGCGGTGCGCGCCCTCGACCCGTCCGGCAACCCCGACCCGAGCCCCGCGACCCGGGAGTTCACGGTCGACCTGCCGCCGACCACGGAGATCCTCACCGGGCCCGCGGAGCTCACCGCCCTCACCACGGCGACGTTCACCTACACCTCGAACGAGGAGGGCTCGACCTTCGAGTGCCTGGTGAACACCAACGGCGTGTCCACCGACCCGGTGCCCTGCGACTCCGGCACGTTCACCTACACCGCCGCCGGGCCCGGTGACTACCTGTTCGCCGTGCGGGCCACCGACCCGCAGGGCAACAGGGCACCGCTCTACGCCCTCTACGAGTGGACCGTCGGCCTCGGGGTGGAGATCACCCAGTCGCCGCAGGCCACCACCACCGACACGACCGCGACCTTCGCCTTCGTGGCCAACGACCCCGACCCGCGCGTGCGCTACCAGTGCGCGCTCGACGGGGCGAGCCTGACGCTGTGCACCTCGCCGGTGACCTACCCGGACCTGCCGGCCGGCACGCACACCTTCGAGGTCCAGGCCGTCAAGGCGGGGATGCTCGGCGACCCGGTCCCGGTGTCCTTCACCTGGACGATCATCGACGAGACGCCACCGGAGACGACGCTGGCCTCCGGCCCGCCCGCCACCAGTGACAGCGCCACCGCGGTCATCGGGTTCACCACCAACGAGCGCAACACGACCTTCGAGTGCTCGTTCGACGGTGCGGCCTTCGTCGGCTGCGCGAGCCCGGTCACCTTCGACGGGCTGGCGCTGGGCGACCACACCTTCGCGGTGCGCGCGATCGACTCCGCGGGCAACGTCGACGCCTCGCCCGCCGAGATCGCCTGGGAGGTCGTGCCCGACACGACCGCCCCGAACACGGCGATCACCAGCGGCCCGCCGGTGGTGCGCGCGGACATCGAGGCGATCTTCACCTTCACCGGGGCCGACACCGGCACCCCGGCCGACCAGCTCGTGTTCGAGTGCGTGCTCGACGGTCTGCCGGCGGAGGCCTGTGACGTCCCGCACGAGATCTCCGACCTGACCCGCGGCCAGCACACGTTGCAGGTCACCGCGATCGACCTCGCGGGCAACCGCGACCCGTCGCCCGCGACCTACACGTGGAGCGTCGCAGGCGAGATCAACACGCTGCCCGGGGCGAACGTCCTGGTCGACGTGACGACCTCGGTCGGCGTCGTGCCCGAGGTGTCCGCCGAGCTGACCTTCACCTCGGTGACCGTCGCGGGCGCCACCACGATCGACCCGCTCACCGGGTTCACCCCGGAGGTGCCGACCCCGGCCTACCAGGTCGGCGCGCAGTACTACGACATCGGCACCACCGCCACCTACAGCGGTCTGGTCACCGTCTGCGTCGAGTTCGACCCGGCGTCGGTGAGCAACCCGCTGGCCGTGCGCCTGCTGCACTTCGAGAACGGCGCGTGGGTGGACGTCACCAGCCCGCCGAGCGAGCTGGCGAGCGGGATCGTGTGCGGCCGGACGGCGTCGCTGTCGCCGTTCGCGATCGCGGTGACCAACGACCCGAACCCGGACAAGGCGCCGGACACCAGGTTCCTCGCCGGCCCGCCGGCGACGACGGTGAACTTCGCCTACACCGTGCAGTTCACCGGTACCGACGACCTCACCGATCCCCTTGAGCTGGAGTTCGAGTGCGCGCTCGACGGTGGCGCGTTCGAGTCCTGCTCGTCGCCGCACGACGTCGAGGTGGAGACCGCGGGGCCGCACACGCTGGCCGTGCGGGCGCTGGACTCGAACCTGACCCCGGACCCGACGCCCGCCGTGCGGGCGTGGACGGTCGTGGACCTCACGCCGCCGGACACCGCTATCGAGACCGGCCCGGAGAGCCCCACGCCGGACACGTTCGCGGACTTCACCTTCCGCGCGGAGTTCGTGCAGCCCACCGACGCCGTCGGCGTGACGTTCGCCTGCGCCGTCAACGGCGGTGACTTCGTGCCGTGCACGAGCGACCCGGACGCGGTGCCGCCGGTGCCCTACCGGGTGAACGGGCTGGTCGACGCGGGTGCCCAGGTGTTCCTGGTGCGCGCGGTCGACGCGGCGGGCAACGCCGACCCGACGCCGGACCTCTACGAGTGGGAGATCCTGGCGCCGGTCGACGGCACGCCGCCGGACACGACCGTCCTGGCCGGGCCCGGCCCGGTCGAGCCGGTCGAGACGGTGAACGAGCCGCCGGTGCTGGTGTTCACGTCCAACCAGGCGGGCGTGGAGTTCGAGTGCCGCCTCAACGGCGGGGCGTGGGAGTCCTGCGAGTCGCCGAACGAGTACACCGGGTTGGTCGAGGGCGCCTACACCGCCGACGTCCGCGCGCTGCGCACGTTCGTCGACGCCACCGGTGCCGACGTGACGGTCGTGGACGCCACCCCGGCGACCCACAGCTGGACGGTCGCCGCACCGCCCGACACCACGCTCACCGTGGTGCCGCCGGTGCCGGTGTCCGGCACGACCGCGACGTTCGAGTTCACCTCCACCAAGCCGAACTCGACGTTCACCTGCACGATCGACGGTGCCGAGCCGATCCCGTGCACGTCGCCGCACCTGGTGCGGGACCTGACCGAGATCGACAACCCGCACGTGTTCGAGGTGTTCGCGACCGACCCGCTCGGCGCGATCGACCTGACGCCGGCCACGCACACGTTCGTGCAGGGCCTGCCGCCGGACACGACGATCATCCGCACGACCGACGTGCCCGACCCGCTGGACCCGACCGTGGTGACCCTGCGGATCGAGTTCGCCGGCGCCGACGAGACCACCCCGACCCTCGAGCTGGAGTTCGAGTGCCGGCTCGACGGCGGGACCTGGAGCGGCTGCGGCCCGACCCTGGAGGAGTTCGTCTACAACGAGCTGCCGCCCGGACCGCACGTGTTCGAGGTGCGCGCCGTGGACCTGGGCGAGAGCCCGGACCCGACGCCCGCACGCCACGAGTTCTTCGTGGCGCAGGCGCCCGACACCGCGATCGACCTGACCGCCGCGGGCACCCCGACGGCGCAGACCGAGAGCACGTCGGCGACGTTCACCTTCAGCTCCGGCCAGGCCGACGTCGCGTTCCAGTGCTCGCTGGACCAGGCGCCGGAGCCGGTGTTCACGCCGTGCACCTCGCCGGCGTCGTTCACCGGGCTGGCCGCGGGCATGCACGAGTTCGTCGTGCGGGCCGTGGGCCCGACCGGCGTGCTCGACCCGGAGCCCGCGGTGTTCGAGTGGGAGATCGGCACGCTCACGGCCCCGACGCTGACGTCGGTCGCCGGCCCGCCGGCCTCCGCGCTCGCCACCTCGGCGACGTTCGAGTGGGTCTCCGGTGACCCGGCGCTGAGCTACAGCTGTGCCCTGGACGGGGCGGCCGCACTGCCGTGCGCCTCGCCGTTCGTGCTGGAGAACCTGCGCGCGACGCCGCACACCCTCGTGGTGAGCGGGGCCCGCGTCGGGCTGATCGCCGAGCCCGAGCCGCTGCTCTACGAGTGGACGGTGCTCGACGAGGCCCCGGCCGAGACGGTGCTCGTCACCGAGCCCGCAGCGGTCGTGCCCGACACCGGCACCGCCACGGTGGCCTTCACCGGCACCGACAACGGCACGCCCGCCGAGCAGCTCACCTTCGGGTGCTCGCTGGACGGGGCCGTGGAGTTCACCGCGTGCACCTCGCCCGCGACGTTCGCCGGGCTGCCGGTCGGCCAGCACACCCTCGCGGTGCGCGCGGTCGACGCCGGTGGGCGGGCCGACCCGACGCCGCTCAGCGTGACCTGGCTGGTGTCGGACACCACGGCCCCGGAGACGACGCTGCTCGCGTCGCCGCCGGTGACCACGTCCGACACGACCGCGGTGTTCGACTTCTCCGCCAACGAGCAGGGTGCGGTCTTCAGCTGCGCCGTGGACGGGCAGGTCGTCGACCCGTGCGTCCCGCCGGTGCAGCTGAACAACGTGGCCGTGGGCCAGCACACGTTCTCGGTCTCCGCGCGCGACGCGGCGGGCAACGTGGACGCCTCCTCCGAGGTGATCACGTGGACCGTCGAGCCGCCGCCGGACGTCACGCCGCCGAACGTCACGCTGACCTCGGCACCGTCGACCAGCGGGTCTTCGGCGACCAACGCGTCGTTCGCCTTCGCGGCGAGCGAGCCGGGTGTGAGCTTCACCTGCACGCTCGACGCGGGCGCGCCGGTGGCCTGCACGTCGCCGCACCTGGTCACGGTCGCGGCCGGCGCGCACCAGATGCGGATCGACGCCGTCGACGCCGCGGGCAACGCCGACGCGTCGCCGGTCCTGCACTCCTGGACCGTCGACGCGGGTACCCCGCCGCCGTCGGCGAGCTGCGCCACGCCGGGCACGACCACCGTCGTCGCCGCCGCGGACAGCTGGATCTCGCAGTCGTCGTCCGGCTCCAACTTCGGCTCGGACTCGACGCTGAAGGTGCGGGCGAAGACCAGCGACAACGCCCGGGCGCTCGTGCAGTTCGCGCTGCCGGCCATCCCGGCGGGCTGCGCGGTCACCGACGCGAAGCTCCTGGTGCACGCGTCGTCGCCGGTTCCGGGACGGACCATCCAGGCGCGCCAGCTCACCAGCACGTGGGCGGAGAGCACGGTCCGGTGGACCACCACGCTCAACACCACGGGCACGCCGGCCACCAGGCTGACCGTCGGGACCGCCGGGTACCTGGAGTGGCAGGTGCGCGACATGGTCGCCTCGATGTACACCACCACCAACCGGGGCTTCCTCCTGCGGGACGCCACCGAGGGCGGCGGCGGCGTCGAACAGAGCTTCAGCGCGCGCAACTCGTCCAACCCGCCGCGCCTGGCGATCACGTTCGGGCAGGCCGCGGACACGGTCGCGCCGAACACGATGATCGACGCCGGACCGCCGGCCGAGACCACGTCGACGGCGACCACGGTGGCGTTCTCCGCCACCGAGGCGGGCTCGTTCGGGTGCGTGCTCGACGGCGCGCCGTACACGCCGTGCGCGTCGCCGGTGAACCTCACCGGTCTCGCCGCCGGGTCGCACACCTTCGCGGTGACCGCGACCGACGCGGCGGGCAACGTGGACGCCACGCCGGCATCGGTCACCTGGACGGTGCTGGCCGGGGAGCCTCCGGCGCAGCAGGTGGCCGCGGGCCCGAGCCCGACCAGCCCGCCGCCGAGCACGTCGACGACGACCACGACGCCGCCACCGTCGACGTCGTCGAGCAACCCGGTGCAGCCGCCTGCCACGTCGAGCCCGACGACCACGACGGCCACACCGCCGCCGACGTCGTCGAGCAACCCGGTGCAGCCGCCCGCCACGTCCAGCCCTTCGACCACGACCACGACCCAGCCGAGCTGCAGCGCCGGGACCGTCACCCTGACGGCCAGCGCGGACAGCTGGGTGGTCGAGAAGGACCCGGCCAAGAACAACGGGTCCGACGCGACGCTCAAGGTCACGACCAAGCCGGGTGAGAACACCCGGGCCCTGGTCCGGTTCAACGTCCCGCAGGTCCCGCTCGGCTGCTCGATCGTCGCCGCGGAGCTGCGGATGGAGAACTCCTCGCCGAAGTCCGGCCACACCCTGCAGGCGCTGCAGGCGGCCGGGGCGTGGACCGAGGGCTCCGTGACCTGGGCCAACCAGCCCGGCACCACCGGTGCGGCGGCGACCGCGGTGACCCCGCAGAACGCCGGCCGGATGGTGTGGAACGTGCTCGACCAGGTCCGGTCCATGGCCTCGGGCACGAACAACGGGTTCGTCGTCCGCGACGCCGCCGAAGGCGGCAACGGCGACGAGCAGGCGTTCCACGGCCGCGAGAAGGCTCCGGACCGCCCGCCGCAGCTGGTCATCACCTTCGGCTGAGCCGAGACGGGAAGGGGTGGGCCGGGGACGCCCACCCCCTCCCGGTGACAGCGACAGGAGACAAGGGGGGCGACCGTGGTCATCCACCGGTTGCGACTGACCGAACGAGCCCGGGTCCGGCGTCTGCGCTTCCGCGGCGGCGCCGAACCTGCCCGGGAGTCCCGGCATCTCCCCCCGCCGGGACTCCCGGGGTCCCCGTCCGGCTCCGATCCCGGCGGCGACCCCCGCTACGGCGAGGACGTCCTCGACGACGTCCTCGACGGCGACGAGCCGGACGAGCTGGCGCTGTTCGGGCTGGCCGACCTGCCCGGCCACGAGCCGCCGCGACCGCCGCGCAACCGGGACCTGCGCAGCCGCACGACTCTGGTCGGCGCGGCCGTCGTCCTCGCGATGATCGTGGGCTCGCCGCTGCTCGCCCCGCCCCCGGGGGGCCGTTCACCCGCGGGCGCCGACCCCGCGGGCGCCCCGCCCGCGGCGCGCCCACCGGCCACCGTGATCGACCTCGGCGCGCCGCCGTCGGGCTCGGTCGTCGACCTGGGCATCGCGCCGGCCGGGGACGGACCCGGCACCGTCACCACCGCACCGCCCGGCGAGGCCGCCGCGATCGCGATCCGGTTCGCGCTGCAGCAGATCGGGCTGCCCTACGTCTGGGGCGGCGACGGCCCGGAGGCGGGCGAGGTGGGCTTCGACTGTTCCGGGCTCACCCACGCCGCCTACGCCGAAGCCGGCATCGAGCTCCCGCGCACCGCACACACCCAGTACCACCACGGGCCGCAGGTCGCCACCGGCTCCCCGCTCCTGCCCGGCGACCTCGTCTTCTACGGCGTCCCCAGCAAGGTCCACCACGTGGGGCTGTACCTGGGCGAGGGCCGGATGGTGAACGCGCCACGCCGGGGCGAGCTGGTCCAGATCGCCGAGATGCGCTGGAAGAGCGACTCCTACCTCGGCGCCACCCGCCCGGCGGCCGGTGCCGGTGACGGGGTGCCGTTCGTGCCCGACCCCGGCGCGCAGCTCCCGAACCCGGCGCCGACCCCGGCCCCCGGCGAGCCGACCCCGCCGCCCGTGTTCGAGGGCCTCCAGCCGCCCGACCTGAGCGACGTGGGCGTCGAGGCCGTGACGCCGGGTGGGTCCGGCGGCGGCAGCACCGACGACGACAGCGACAACAACGACAGCGACAGCGACAGCGACAGCGACAGCGACAGCGACAGCGACAGCGACAACAACAACGACAGCGGCGACAACAACAGCGGCGACGCCGACGGAGGTGGCGACGGTGGTGGCGACGGCAACGGCGGCTCCGTCCCCACGACGACGCCGCCCACGCCGACCGCGCCGCCATCGACGCCGCCGGTGGTGAAGCCGCCGGTGGTGAAGCCGCCGGACCTGCCGACGCTGCCGAACCTGCCGAACCTGCCGAACCTGCCGACGCTGCCGAACCTGCCGGAGCTGCCGGAGCTGCCGGGCCCGCCGGTCGTGCGACCCCCGGACCTGCCGGAACCGTCCGACCCGCCGGAACCGTCCGACCCGCCGGAGCCGTCGGACCCGCCGGTCGTGCAACCGCCGGACAGTCCGCAGGAGGAGCCGCCGTCGCCGGCCACGAGCGTGACCGTGGGTGGTGTCACCGTCGCGGCGAGCGGCTCCGGCTCGGGTTCGACGCTCACCCTGTCCGTGAGCCCCGGCGCGTTCGGCACCTGGCCGGCCGCGGGCGACCAGGTGGTCGTCGGGTTCGCCGACGGCAGCAGCGCGACGCTGACGGTGCGCAGCGCCGACCAGGAGGCAGGCGTGCTGGTCGTCGGCGGGTAGCAGGTGCGGGGATCCGGCGGCTCGGACGGACCGGCGGCTCAGACCGACCGCAGCTCCGCGACCAGCCACTGCCCGTCGACGCGGGTCATGGTGACGACGACCTGGGTGGCTGCCCGGACCGGCTCGGGTCGCGCGCGGAAGACGGTGGTCTGGTCGAGGTAGAGCAGCACGTCCACCGAGCCGGGGTCGACCGAGAGCACCGCCGCCCGGACGACCTCGGTGCTGGTGGTGGCGGCCTCCTCGGGCGTGCCGGGCAGGATCAGCTGCCGGGCGAGCCCGTCGAGCTCGGCCGCGAAGCGGCCGGTGACCTGGCCCCGGTTGGCGTCGACCTCGGCGTCCAGGGTGGCGGAGGTGTAGCTGAGCACCGCCGCGGTGCGCGTGCGGGCGGCGTCGAGGGCCGCGGCGGTGTCGCGCTCGCGGCCGGTGGTGTCGAGCCAGTACCAGCCCACGATGCCCAGCACCGCGACGGCCGCGAGCACGAGCGCGATCATCGACCGGACCAGCATCACCCGGGTGGGCAGTGGCGTGGGCGGGGTCATGGGACCAGCGCCACGGACGAGGCCTGCCAGCGGCCGTCCGCGCGCTCCAGTTCGACGGCCAGCCGGTAGCGGCGCTCCTGCCCGCCGGGTTGCCCCGGGTCCTGGTCGGGGGCGGGCACCGTGGCCACCACGGCGACGAGCGCGACGGCGCGCTCCGCGTCGAGACGCTCCAACCCGGCCGCGCGAACCTGGGCGCCGGACCCCTCCAGGCCGATCTGGCCCAGCTCCACGGCGGCCTGGCGGGCCGCCGCGAGGGCGGGTGCGCGCTGCCCGGCCGCCGGGTCGTGCCCGTCGACCAGCAGGGTGACGTCGAGCGCGACGAGCCCGGCCAGCGCGATCCCCAGCGCGAGCATCGCGGCCGCCCAGCGGGACGGCGGGCGCCGGACCGGTGGCGGCGGGTCCGGCTCGGCCGGGGCGGCCACCGGTGGCTCCTCGCGGGTCTTCAGATCGGCCATGCGCTCTCGTCGCCTCGCTCCGTCGTGCTCGCCGCCCGCGAGGATAGGCGGTCCCCCGCGGCGTCGCGTGGGCGCCCGGCCAGAGCCGCGACCGTGGCGTGCAGCGTCTCGGGCGTCGCGGCCGCCGCGGGCAGCGCGGGCCCGGCGACGACCTCGACCCGGTTCCAGACGCCGCGGCGCAGCGGCCGCACCATCGCCCGGCCGCCCTCGGCGCGGGAGAAGTACGAGCCCCAGAGGTTGCGCAGGCCCACCGGTACGACCGGCACCGGCCGTCGCGCGAGGATCTTCATGATCCCGCCGCGGAACCGCGCCAGCTCGCCGTCGCGGGTGATCGCGCCCTCCGGGAAGATCCCGAGGAGCTCGCCGTCCGCGAGCGCGGCGTCGGCGGCCTCGAAGGCGGCGCGGTAGGCGGCGGCGTCCTCGCGCTCGGGGGCGATCGGGATCGCCTTCGCCAGCCGGAACAGCGCACCGAGCACGGGGACCGCGAAGATCCGGTGGTCCATGACGAACCGGATCGGTCGCGGGCTCGCCGCCATGAGCAGGATCGCGTCGACGAAGCTGACGTGGTTGGCCACGACGATCGCCGGGCCGGTCACGGGCAGGTGCTCGTCGCCGGTGACCCGGAAGCGGTAGACGCAGCGCGAGACGAGGAACGCGACGAAGCGCAGCAGGTACTCGGGCACGAGCAGGAAGATGTAGACCGCCACCGCGGCGTTGAGCAGGCCGGTGACCAGAAAGACCTGCGGCACGGTGAGCCCGAGCGCCAGCAGGCCCGCGGCGATCGCCGCGCTGGCGACGGTGAACACGGCGTTGAGGGTGTTGTTGGCGGCGATGATCCGGGCCCGGTGGCTGGCCGGGGCGCGCAGCTGGATCAGCGCGTACATCGGCACGCTGTACAGGCCCGCGGCGAGCGCGACGAGCGCCAGGTCGACCATCACCCGCACCGCCCCGGGTGCGGCGACGAACGCGGCGATGCCGTCCGCGGCGGGGGGCACGAAGCCGCGCGAGGCGAAGTAGAGGTCCACCGCGAAGACGGTCATGCCGATCGCGCCGAGCGGGACCAGCCCGATCTCCACGTGCCGCCGCGAGAGCGTCTCGCACAGCAGCGACCCGATCCCGATCCCGACCGAGAACGTCACGAGCAGCAGTGACGCCACGTGCTCGTCACCGCCGAGGACGTCGCGGGCGAACGCCGGGAACAGCGCCAGGAACGTCGCGCCGAAGAACCACAGCCAGGAGATCCCGAGCAACGACCGGAACACCACGACGTTCTCGCGCGCCATCGCCAGGTTGCGCCAGGTCTCCGCCAGCGGGTTCGCGCTGATCCGCACGGTGGGGTCGGTGGCGGGCGCCGACGGCACCCGGTGCACGACGACCCGGCCGAGCACGGCCAGGGCCACGCACGCCGCGGCCGTGAATCGGGCGCCGTGCTCGGGCACCGCGATCAGCAGGCCGCCCGCCACGTTGCCGAGCAGGATCGCGACGAACGTGCCCATCTCGACCATGCCGTTACCGCCGGTGAGCTCGCGCTCGGTGAGGGCCTCGGGCAGGTAGGCGTACTTGACCGGGCCGAACAGCGTCGAGTGCAGCCCCATCAGCACGACGCATGCCAGCAGCGCGGGCACGTCCGCCGCGAGGAAACCCCACCCGGCGACCAGCATGATCGCGATCTCCAGCGTCTTCACCAGACGCATCAGTGCCGCCTTGGGGTACCGGTCGGCCAGCTGGCCCGCGGTCGCGGAGAACAGCAGGAACGGCGCGATGAACGCCGCACCGATCACCAGCCCGGCCTGCACCGGCGGCAGCCAGGAGACCTGGAGCTGGTAGGTCACCAGCACGGTGAACGCGAACTTGAACAGGTTGTCGTTCGCGGCACCGAGGAACTGGGTCCAGAAGAACGGTGCGAACCGGCGCTGCCGGAGCAGCCGGAACTGGCTCGGGTGCGGCGCGGGCGTGGCGGAGCTGCTCATGGCCGAACGGTCCCACCGCCGCGGCGTCGCCACATCCGTAGGGCTACCGAGCCGGCGGCTAGGCTCGCGGCCGTGGGCATCCCCGTCGACGGCGCCACGATGCGCGAGGTGCTCGGGCACTTCGCGTCCGGCGTCGTGGTGGTGACGGCGGCGGGACGCGCCGGGCCGCTCGGCTTCACCTGCCAGTCGTTCGCGTCGCTCTCGCTCGACCCGCCCCTGGTGAGCATCGCCCCGGCGCGGACGTCCACGACCTGGCCGCACATCCGCGACGCGGGAGCGTTCTGCGTCAACGTGCTGGCCCAGGACCAGGAGGAGCTGTCCGCCCGGTTCGCGCGCCGCGGCGGCGACCGGTTCGCCGCGGTGGCGTGGCGCCCGGGGCCCGGCGGCGCCCCCGTGCTCGACGGCGTGTGCGCGTGGATCGCGTGCACGCTGTGGCGCGAGTACGACGGCGGGGACCACACGATCGTCGCGGGCCTGGTGCGCGAGCTCGCGGCCGACCCGACGCGGCTGCCGCTGCTGTTCCACCGCGGCGCCTACGGGCTCACCGGGCGATGACCGGCGCGACCCGCGGCGGCGTCGCGGCGGCGCTGGCCGGCTTCCCGCGCCGGGCGGTGGACGGTGCGGGGCTGCGGCACGCCGCGGTGGCCGTCGTCGTGGTGGAGGGCGACGCCGGGCCGGCGTTCCTGCTCACCCGCCGGGCCACGACGCTGCGCGGCAACCCCGGCCAGTACGCGCTGCCGGGCGGCCGCGTCGACCCGGGCGAGAGCGCCCCGGCCGCCGCCCGCCGCGAGCTGGCCGAGGAGCTCGGTGTCACCCTCGGCGACGACGCCGTCCTGGGCCAGCTCGACGACTACCCCACCCGGTCCGGCTACCGCATCACGCCGGTGGTGCTGTGGGCGGGCGCACCGCCACCGATCCGTCCCAGCCCGGCCGAGGTCGCCGAGGTGTACCGCATCCCGCTGGCGACCATCGACGTCGAGCCGCGGTTCGTGACGATCCCCGAGTCGGCGGCGCCGGTGATCCAGCTGCCGCTGTTCGGCCGCTACCTGCACGCCCCCACCGCGGCGGTGCTGCACCAGTTCCGCGAGGTGGCGCTGCATCGCCGCGCCACCCGCGTGTCGCATTTCGAACAGCCGGTGTTCGCCTGGCGTTGAGGTGGGACCGAACGGCCCTTCTGCGCCGACCGGGTGAGGGCCATGCTGGACGGTGGTGCCGGGCGCCCGCCCGCGCCGTGAGGTGTCCGCCATGGGCCTGTGGGAGATCACCGGCTACGTCGCGCACGTGCTGCTCGGCGCGTACTGGCTGTGGGCGATCGTCAGCACGGCGCCGCAGCTGCGCAGGGGTGTGCGGGACCGCGGCGTGCGCGTGCGCATCGTGGCCGTGAAGACCGCCGCCTGCGTCGTGCTCTTCCTCGCCGTCGGCGTCATCCACTTCTGGGGCACCCAGTGGTGGCACCTCGCCGGCGCGATCGCCGGTGCCGTGCTGGCCGGGCTGGTGCTGCGCCGCGCCTACCGCAAGCTGGTCGCACCGCCGCGGCACCGCATCACGATGCGGCGGCGCGCGCTGGGCGGGCGGCCGCCGCGAGCCGGCAACCGGGACCCGCAGCACGCCGCCGCGGACCGCGACGTCACCGCCCCGCGCGAGCCCCTCGGCGCACCCGGCCCGCGCTGACTCGCGCAGCGCCGACCACCCGTCGCCGGCCGGGGCGCGCCGGCCGGCGACGGGCCGTCGGGGCGGTCAGGCGCGGGCCACCGGCACGCCCATGCCCGGGTCGATCCGGGCCGGGCCGTCCTTGCCCGGGCGGACGTCGAGATCGAAGATCTCGGTCGGGACGTAGACCGTCGAGCACGAGTTCGGGATGTCCACCACCCCGGAGAGCCTGCCCTCGATCGGCGCGGCGCCCAGGATCATGTAGGCCTGGATGTCGCTGTAGCCGAACATCTTGAGGTAGTCGATCGCGTGCAGGCAGGCCCGCTGGTAGGACAGGTGCGAGTCGAGGTAGCGCTGCTCGCCGCCCAGGGTCACCGAGGTGCCGGAGAAGGCCAGCCACTCGGTGTACTGCGGGTCGGTGCGGCCGGGCATGAAGATCGCGTTCTCGCTCACGCCGTACTTCGCCATGCCGTCCTTGATCACGTCGACGTGCAGGTCCATGAACCCGCCCATCTCGATCGCGCCGCAGAAGGTGATCTCGCCGTCACCCTGGGAGAAGTGCAGGTCACCCATGGAGAGCTTGGCGCCCTCGACGAACACCGGGTAGAAGATCCGCGAGCCCCTCGTGAGGTTCTTGATGTCCTGGTTGCCGCCGTTCTCCCGCGGCGGGGCGGTGCGCGCGGCCTCGCGGGCGATCCGGTCGAACGCGTCGCCGGAGAGGTTCCCGAGGATGGCCGAGTTCGGCAGCGGCGGCAGCGCGAGCGGCGGCACCCGGTTCGGGTCGGTGTCGATCAGCGCCTGCTCGCGGCGGTTCCACGTCATCAGCAGGTCCCGCGAGGGCGCGGTACCCATGAGGCCCGGGTGCACGATGCCGACGAACGACACTCCCGGGACGTGCCGCGACGTGGCGACACCGCCGCGGAAGTCCCAGATCACCTTGTAGGCGTCGGGGAACTGCTCGGTGAGGAACCCGCCGCCGTTGCGGGTGGCGAACACCCCGGTGTAGCCCCAGCCCTGCCCGGCCAGCGGCCCCGAGTCCTCCTGCGGGATCGGGCCGACGTCGAGCAGGTCGACGATGAGCAGGTCGCCGGGCTGGGCGCCCTCGACGTGGATCGGCCCGGACAGCACGTGCACGCCCGCCAGCGGTGCGTTGAGGATGTCGTCGGCGGAGTCGTTGTTGTGGATGGCGCCGTCGAACCACTCCCGGCAGTCCACCCGGAACGAGTCACCCGGCTTGACCGAGACCAGCGCGGGGATGTCGGGGTGCCACCGGTTGTGGCCGACGATGCGCTGCTCGGTGAACTTCTTCATGGAGTCGAGCGGGAACACGACCTGGGGCATGGCTTCTCCTCACCATCTCTGCGGGCGCGCGGTTGCGCGCCCGCACCTCGACGCGCACGGATCAGGGCCGGGGGAGCCGCTGGAATGCCGGGTTGGCGGGGGCGGTCGGCATGCGGTGGCGCGAGCGGCCCGGGACCGACGACACCACCACCGGTTCGGTGCGCGACCGCTCGGCGTGGTCGAGCACGGCCATCCGGGACCGGGACGCGAGCGCGAGGCGCGGCACCGTCCAGATCCGCACCGACCCGGTGCCGCAGTCCGGGCACGGCCACGCCCGCGCCGCGTCACGCATCGGGTGGACCGTCTCGAACGGGCCGTGGTCGTCGCAGCGGTACAGGTAGGTGGGCACCTTCGTCCCCGCTCAGCCGGCGCGGACGGGCACGTCGGCCGTCCGGGCGGCGGGCACCTCGGGGCCGGGGCGCTCGCGGGTGAACACGTACAGCGCGCCGAACACCACCACCGCGAAGACCGCCAGGACCACCGCGTACGTGCCGGGGCTGGTCCAGCGGTCGGTGAGCAGCAGGAACGCGGGGATGGCGGCGGTGACGATGCCCTGGATCGTGGTGACCCAGCCGGTGTAGCGGGTGATCGACTCGCGCTTGAGCCCGAGCAGCACGAAGAACAACCCCCACAGGAACGCCCAGTACAGCCAGATCACGCCGAACGCGGGGTCGCCCGCCAGCGCGAAGGCCACCCAGCTGTAGCCCAGCGCCGCGACCGCGACGAACAGCGAGAAGTAGCCGATCCCGGTGCTGTCGAGCCCGGCGAGCAGGCCGATGCCGACGTAGAGGTAGGTGAAGCCGAACAGGTACAGGCCGGAGGCGGCGAGGATCTGGGTGGCGTCCCCGTCCGCGGTGAAGATCAGGTACGTGGGCGTCACGACCTGGAGCACGCCGACGAACAGGTTGAGCGGCGCGGCGGCCCGTCCCTCCACCAGGCCGAGCAGCATCAGCCCGTTGAGGAACAGCACGGCACCGACGTACAGCAGTCCGACAGCGGCCATCCGACGACTCCTTCGACGCTCGTCGAGGCCCCCCGCAGGGTCGGCCCCAGGACCGGGCAGCGGTCGGCGTCGAGTGTCGGCGCCCGCGCCCGGCCGCGGCAGGGGCGGAAGTCCCGCGGTGTGGCGGCGTTCGGGGCAACCCGCACGACCACCGTTCGGCGGCGCGTTCGCCGCCTTGGCAGACTCCGGCAGGTGCGGGTCGTCGTCGTCGGTGGGGGACACAACGGGCTGGTCGCGGGTTGCTACCTCGCGCGGGCCGGGGCGGACGTCGTGGTGCTGGAGCAGTCCGGCCGGCTCGGCGGCGGCTCGCGCACGGAGGAGCTCGTCCCGGGGTACCGCTTCAACACCCACTCGGCGGCACACAACATCATCAACGCCACCGACATCGTCGAGGACCTGGCGCTGGCCGACGCCGGGCTCGTCTACCGGGAGATGGACCCGTTCTCGGTCGCGGTGTTCGCCGACGGCACCATCGTGCGGTTCCACCGCGACGTCGAGGCGACGGTGGCCTCGATCGCGGAGGTCGACCGGGCCGAGGCGTTGCGCTACCGCGCCTGGATGCACGACGCCCTGCCGCTGGTGGACGTGCTGCGGGCGGGCCTGGACGCGGGGGCGTCACGCTCCCGGGTGCTGCGCGCGGCACCCGGGCGGGCGGTGGCCGCGGCCCGGGCGCTGGCCCGCAACGGCGGCCCGCTGGGGCTGGCCCGGTTGCTGGCCTCGCCGTACGGCCGGGTGCTGCGCGAGCGCCTCGGCAGCGACCTGGTCCGGGCGCCGGTCTCGGCGTTCGCCGCGCACGCCTCGGCGTCCCCGGACCAGCCGGGCAGCGCGCTGTACGGGCTGTGGCAGGCGTTCTACCACCAGGTCGGGCAGTGGCACGCGGTCGGCGGGTCGCAGGGCCTGGTCGACGCGCTGGCCCGGCGGCTCGATTCGCTGGGCGGGGTATGGCGCACGGACGCTCCGGTCGGGCGGATCGCGCGGCGCGGGGACCGGGTGACCGGCGTGGAGCTGGAGTCGGGGGAGTGGATCGCCGCGGACGCGGTGCTGACCGCGATGGACCCGCGCGTCGCGCTGCTGGAGCTGCTCGACCCGCCGCTGTCCGGGCCGGAGGCCGACCGATTGCGGGCGGCGCACCACGGCAACGCGGTGCAGATGCTGGTGCTGCTGGCCACGACCGCGCTGCCGGGCTACGCCGGTGCCCGCTCCGGTGACCACCACGGCCTGCAGTCCTACGTCGACAGCCTGGACAGCCTCTCTGCAGGCTTCGCGAACGCGCATGCGCGCCGGTTGCCGCCGGACCCGGTGCCGACCTACTCGTTCACGCCCAGCGCGCTCGACGACTCGCTGGCCCCGTCCGGGCGGCACACCGTCTACCTCGCCTGCCCCACCGCCCCGGCGCTGGTGGAGGGCGGCTGGGACGCCGCGGCGGACGCGTTCGCCGAGCGGATGATCGACACCGTGGAGGCGCGAGCGCCGGGGTTCCGGGACACGATCGTCGGCCGGGCGGTGCGCACCCCGGAGCTGATGGCGCGCGAGCTGCGCTGGCCCGGGGCGCACCCGATGTACCTCGACGTCAGCCTCGACCAGGTGGGCCCGCTGCGCCCGACCCGGCGACTGGCCGGGCACCTCACCCCGGTGCGCGGGCTGGTGATCTCCGGCGCCGGAACCGCACCGGTCGGGGGGATCGCCGGGTCGCCGGGGCGCGCCGCGGCGCGAGCGCTGCTGCGGTCGATTTAGCAACATCGGCTCGTAGCCGCGCACGACGCCGTCGCGCAGGTGGGCGCGCTCGTCGGGCGTGCGGTCCTCGGCGGCGCGGGAGGATTGACGGCTTCCTGCCGGATCGCGCGAGCCGATATGGCTGGTCGGGTGGTCAGCGACCGTCGCCGTTGCGGGTTCGGCTGGATGGCGCCTTCGTCATCAAGCCGCTGGGCAACCTGGCGAGCGGAACTTCATGGATGTCCTGCGTCAGGGCCACATTTTGTTGATGCGGCCAGCTTCGTGGACGTGCCAGAAGCCTACCTCGGTGTTCCGGACGGCGCGGTGGATGGTGGGCATGGCGTCGAGGAAGCGCTGGGTGATCTGGTCGAGGGTGGCGTTGCCGTCGGCAAGGCAGAACAGGTGGCCGCTGGTCAGGGCGCTGAGTTCGTAGGTGCGGTAGCGAATGCGCCGGTCCTTGGTGAGCAGGGTCCAACCGCGCCGGCAGCCCTCGGCGATCCAGTCGGCGTCGCCGATCTCCTGTGCATCGTGCGGGTAGAAGTCGGCGATGAGGTGGACGACGTGTCCGGCGGCGCGCAACCGATGCGCCGATATCTTCCCGAGGCTGCGATCGAGGAAGAACTCAGGCTGCTTGTCGGAGGACATCCTCGACGACGGTCTCCGTCAGGTCGTATTCCTCGGCGACCGCGCTGATCGGTTCGCCCGTGCGCCAGAGTGCGACGACGTCCTCGACCTTGACCTTGTTGGCGGTGAGGACGGGGGAGCCCCAGCCGAAGCGAGGGTCGATGATGACCTCGGCACTGGAGGGGTAGTGGTGCAGCCGGAGTCTGATGGCGGTTCCGGTGTCGTCCCAGTCGATGTCGTGCAGGTGATTCTCGAGGATGTCCTTGATGGCGTGCTGGTGGTCGCGGGCGCGGATCAGAGACTCGTCGGCCAGGCGGACGAAGACGGCGACGCCGTCGGTGGCTACTCGGCGCCTGGCCAAGGCGTAGGGATCGTCGAACTCGGCGCGCACGATGGTTGCCGCCCTGCGGATGTCGTCCATCGGCATTCCGCCGACTCGCAGTGCGCGCAACACGTGCGCTTCGACAATGCCGATGAAGGGGACCCGCGGCCATCCGCGTCGTTCCGGCTGGACGGCGTGCACCAGGGGCTCGTTGGGGCCGGTGGAGAGCCACACGTTCAGGGTGCTCTCGGGCATCTTGAGATACCGCGCGGTCTCTCGTGCGGTCAACAGCGGGGTCCGGTACAAGTCGATCGTCATGGCACCTCCTTCCTCGCGGGTGTGAGGCTACCCCGGTACCGAGATCCATTACGGGCCTCCCGGCCGGGCGGGCGCGCGGTGCGCCGTCGATGGCCACCAAGCCCACCATGGCACGCCGCGGATCTCCGGGTTTCCTGATGCGACACGGGTTGCGAAGTCGGCAGTTCGGCGTGCCGATGTCCAGCGTGCCGAGCCCGCGCCTGCGGCAGCGCAGCTTGTACCTCCGTCCCAACTCGCACCAGCACGGCACCGCTCGCGCCGGCGGCTACGCCGTTATCTGGGTCGTTACGGTGCGCAGGTCCGGGTAGGCGTTTACGTCGTCTCCAGCGGGTTCCGTGGCCTCCCGCGCCTTCGCAACCGCCGCCTTGTCCTCGACGCCTACGACCGGATGGCGGTGGCAATGGCCTGTGGTCCCAGCCGGGCCGGCTTGCGACGTCCATGTGAAGGTCGACGCCCACGGTTGA
Organism: Pseudonocardia sp.; assembly: GCA_052387455.1. GTDB lineage: Bacteria > Actinomycetota > Actinomycetes > Mycobacteriales > Pseudonocardiaceae > Pseudonocardia. The sequence goes on along the minus strand of JBQTJE010000190.1, from coordinate 1,289 downwards.
GATCTGGCTGATTCCTCCGCATCCTGCTGAGTTGCCTGTGAGAGGGGATAAATGGCGCCCGCCGTGCTGCGCGACGACGAGACTCTGCGACGAACCACCCAACTGATCAAGTTTCTGGCTCAGGTCACCGACGCCGTGAACCGCAACCCGCATCGGGACATCTGCGCCGGATCGGCGGCACCGCAGCCGCTGGTGTGGCTCGACGACATCCCCGACGGGATCGAGGTGCGGCTCGACGCCGATGGGGACGAAGCCGTGCTGGCGATGCGGCCTGTCCCCCTGGTGGCGTCCCCTGCCGTGCCCGCCGAGCTGGCGGGTCGGGTCGATCCGGCATCGGTCATCGACATCGATCACGAGCCCGGTCTCGCCCGCCGGATGCGGACGATGCGGGAGCGGTCGCAGACGGAACCCGCGCGAGGCGAAGGCCATCGTCGAGGAGATCGTGAGCTGTCTCGGCGATCCTCGCTACGACGGCAAGTCGATCGGCGTCGTGGTGCTGCAGGGCCATGGCCAGATCAAGTTGCTGGAGCACGAGATCAACGCGGCGGTGCCCATCGAGGAGCGGGAGAAGCGGCAGATCCGCGTGGGGAACGCGGCGGACTTCCAGGGCGACGAACGCGATGTCGTCTTCCTGTCGATGGTGGTGGTCGAACGGCCGTACGCAGCGACCGCCGAGATGTACCGGCAGTCCTACAACGTCGCGGCGAGCCGGGCTAAGGACCAGATGTGGCTGTTCGTGTCGGTGCCGCGCGAGGAACTCAAGGCCGAGGATCTGCGGGCCTCGCTGGTCGACTACATGCTGAACCCGCCGTCGATCTTCGGTGAGTCGCCGAGCCTCGACCAGGTCCCCGCCGATCGGCCCTGTGAGCCGTTCGACTCGATGTTCGAGCAGCGGGTGTTCCGCGAACTCAAGAAGCGCGGCTATCACGTCGTTCCGCAGTATCCCGTCGGCTCGCGGCGGCTTGATCTCGTCGTGGCCGGGGATGGGGGGCGCGTCGCGGTGGAGTGCGACGGGCATCGCTGGCACGCCGGACTGGACGACCAGACCAACGACGCGCGGCGGGATCGCGAGCTGGCTCGGTGTCAGCCGCCGTTGAGGACGACGACGTAGCGAGTCGGGTACGTCGTCGGGCGTGACGACGACGCCGGTCCACGGCGCGCCGTGTTGATCTCGTTGGTCGCCGACGACACGGTGACGACGGCAGGTCGACGTCGGAGGGCTCGGCCCTCCCGTCGTGTCCTTGGCCGGTTACTGCGGGAGGGCCGAGCGGTGCGCTCGGAGGCGCGGT
>JBQTJE010000189.1:0-8489 GCA_052387455.1 Pseudonocardia sp. | reverse complement strand
AGTGCGTCCTGAGGCTGAGTGACTTGGGATTGTCCGGCTCGAACCCGTTCACGAGCCTCGACCAGAGAAGCCGCGCCGCCCGCAGCTTCGCGACCTCCATGAAGAAGTTCATGCCGATCGCCCAGAAGAAGCTCAGCCTCGGCGCGAACGCGTCGACGTCCAGCCCGGCGTCGATCCCGGCCCGCAGGTACTCCACGCCGTCGGCGAGGGTGTAGGCCAGCTCCAGGTCGTTGGTGGCCCCCGCCTCCTGGATGTGGTAGCCGGAGATGGAGATCGAGTTGAACTTCGGTATCTTCCGCGCGGTGAACGCGAAGATGTCGGAGATGATCTGCATCGACGGGGTGGGCGGGTAGATGTAGGTGTTGCGGACCATGAACTCCTTGAGGATGTCGTTCTGGATGGTCCCCGTGAGCCTGTCGTGCGGCACGCCCTGCTCCTCGGCCGCCACGATGTAGAGGGCGAGCACGGGCAGCACGGCGCCGTTCATGGTCATCGACACCGACATCCGGTCCAGCGGGATGCCGTCGAAGAGCTGGCGCATGTCGTAGATCGAGTCGATCGCGACGCCGGCCATGCCGACGTCGCCGCCGACGCGCGGGTGGTCCGAGTCGTAGCCGCGGTGGGTGGCGAGGTCGAACGCGATGGACAGGCCCTTCTGGCCGGCGGCGAGGTTGCGCCGGTAGAAGGCGTTGGACTCGGTCGCCGTGGAGAAGCCCGCGTACTGGCGGATCGTCCACGGCTGGGTGGCGTACATCGCCGGGTACGGGCCGCGCAGGTACGGGGCGATGCCCGGATACGTGTGCAGGAAGTCAACGTCGCTCAGGTCGGCGGCGGTGTAGAGGGGCCGGACCGCGACGCCCTCGGGCGAGTCCCACGGCTCGGGCCCGCCGTTCCACTCGCCCGACGGGGCCGGTGTGCCCAGCTCGACCTGGGTGAAGTCGGGAATCACTTCGGGTCCTCCAGCGTGTCGTACACCGCGTCGATCACGGCGAGGGCGTCGCACCCGGCGGCGAGGTGCCCGTCCAGGCCGGGGACGTCGACCCGCCCGGCGAGCAGGACGAGCCGGGCTCCGGCGTCGCGCAGGGCGGCGACGGCGGCTGCGGCGCACTCGGTGTAGAGGGCGTCGGTGGAGCACAGCACGGCGACCGGGGTGCCCGAGTCGGCGAACGCTTTGGCGGCTTCCTCGGCGGACTCGGTGGGGCCGGCATCGACGGCGTCGATCCCCCCCGCGGCGAGCAGGTTGCGGGCGAACCCGGCCCGGGCGGTGTACGCCGCGAGCGGGCCGAGGGTGGCGAGGAAGGCGCGCGGCCGTTCCCCGGAGGCGGCGAGCACGGCGTCGGAACGGTCGCGGCGCGCCTCGTAGGGCTCCGCGAGCCGGAACGCGGGCAACCCGCCGGACGGCGCCGGCTGCTGCCCGGGGTGGGGCACGCGCTCGACGGGCTGCTCGTCCAGGTCCGCGAACTCGCTGACCCCGGTGAGCGGGACCTTGCGGGTGGCGACGTCGCGCTCCCGGCGCTCCCGGACCTCGGCGGTGCGCTCGGCGATCAGCCCCGAGTCCAGCCCCGAGTCCAGCGCCGCCCCGGCCCCGCCGGCGGCCTCGATCTCCTGAAAGAACGCCCACGCGGCGCGGGCGAGCTCCTCGGTGAGGTACTCGACGAACCACGACCCGCCCGCCGGGTCGATCACCCGCGCGAGGTGCGCCTCCTCGACGAGCAGCACCTGGGTGTTGCGGGCGACCCGCCGGGAGAACGGGGTGGCGGCGCCGATCGCGGCGTCGAACGGTGCGACCGTGACCGCGTCGGCCCCGCCCACCCCCGCGGCGAACCCGGCGACGGTGCCGCGCAACAGGTTGACGTACGGGTCGCGGCGGGTCTGCATCACCGGGGACGTGACGGCGTGCTGGAGCTGCGCGACCGGCTCCCCGCACGCCTCGGTGACCCGCGCCCACAATCGCCGCGCCGCCCGCAGCTTGGCGATCGTCGGGAACTGCTCGGCGGTGGCGGCGTAGCGGAACTCCAGCAACCGCGCGGCAGCCGGCAGGTCGAGACCGGCGGCGACCAGCACCCGCAGGTACGCCACGCCCGCGGCGAGCGACCAGCCCAGCTCCTGGGCGTCCGACCCGCCTGCCCCGTGCACCGGCAGGCCGTCGACGACGATGGCCCTGACCTGCGGGAACTCGGCGGCCACCCGCTGCGCGAGCGGGACGACCGACCCGACGTCCGGACCGTCCCCGAAGCGGGCCCGGTGCCCGAGCGGGTCGAGCCCCAGCGTGCCGAGCAGCGCCGCCGGCGCGATCCCCCGACCGGCCGCGAGGTCGAGGAACTCCGCCGCCCCGCCGCCGTCCAGTACGACCGGCGCCAGGTCCAGGTGGACGTCGGCGAGCACGGCAGGCAGGTCGGCGACCCGGGTGGCGCCCTCCCCCACCGCGAGCCAGATCGAGTTGACGCCGTTGTGCAGGTCCGCGGCGATCGCCTCGCGCGCGGTCGCGGGATCGGGCTCGGCGTGGCGCTGGCGCACGTCCCACCCGTCGGGCACGACCCCGCCCGCCCGGGCCCCGCGGACGAACGGCGCGGCACCGGGTACCCCGGTCTCGACGGCCGGCGTGTCCTGCGCGGTGAGCAGCGGCGGCACCCGGATGCCGTCGGGGGTGGTCCAGGTGAGCAACTCGGCGCCTGCGCCGGCCGCGGCGTCCTCGTCGATCCGGCCGGACCGGTGCAGCACCTGGTCGACCATCGCGACCCAGGCGTCCCGGTCGGGGGTCGCGAAGTCCGCCGCGAGCGAGAGCCGCTCCGGCTCGGGTGGAACCTCCCGGTCCCGCACGTCGTTGACGGTGTCGCTGCCCATCGACCACTCCCTCCGGATCGGAGGGAGTCTAGTGACGCAGCGTTGTCGCCCGGGTGCCGAGCGGCGTGAGGCGGAGCACGCCACACGATCGGTGGCGCGCCCCGACCCGGATCCGGTCAGGCGAGCGTGACGGCGTTCCCCTCGACCTTGACCGCCTTCTCGGCCAGTGGCGACGGGGCGGGCCCGCCGGTCACCGACCCGTCGACCACGCTGAAGCTGCTGCCGTGGCAGGGACAGTTGATGTTCCCGCCCGTCACCTCGTTGACCGTGCACCCCTGGTGGGTGCAGGTGGTGTCGAAGGCCTTGAACGTGCCGGCCGTCGGCTGGGTGACCACGACCGACTGGGCGGCCAGGATCACCCCGCCGCCGACCGGGACGTCGGCCGTGCCGACCAGTGCGGCGGCACCTCCCCCACCACCGCCGGCCGCGGGGGGCGGCGGGGGCGGGGCCGCGGACCGGCCGGAGCCGTAGCTCGCGCACCCCGCGACGGCAGCGGCGCACGTGGTGCAGGCGCCGACCAGGACGGTGCGGCGGGTGACGCGCGGGTGGTGGGACATGGGCGTCTGCTCCTGGTTGTCGTCGAGCGTCAGAACGTCAGGCCGGAGGTGGCGAAGAACCAGAGCGAGGACGTGAGCCACAGCGCGACGAGCCCGGTGAACACCGTGCCGCCGAGCAGCGGCAACGCCCAGCTCGGCGATCCAGGGCGCTGCAGCACGATCATCTTCGCGACGAACGCGCCGTAGAAGACGCAGCCGAACGTCGAGTGGATCAGGGTGCGCGGCGAGCCGTCCTGGAAGCCGAGGGCGTAGAGGCAGTGCACCGCGACCGGCACCGTGGCGAGCACGGCGAGTCGCCCCGACCAGCGGTGCAGCGTGCCTATCCAGGACGGCGCGGTGATGCTCGGGAACTTCCCGTACATCACCAGCGCCGAGAAGATCTGCACCAGGGCGAGCAGGAACGCGACCGTGGCGATCCAGGACTTGGCAGCCGTGCCGCTGGAGAAACCGGCGACGTTGAAGGCGAAGAACTGCGGCTCGTGCACCCGGCCGTACACGCCCAGCACCACGATCACCGACATGCCGACGGCGATGGCGAGGAACGTGCCCATGTTCTCGGCGCGCTTCTGCGCGGCGCGGGCGGTGCGGGTGTCGGGCTCGGGCAGGTCGAAGGGGCTGCTCATCGGGCCACGACCGCGTCGGCGCCGTCGATCGTGGTCACGGTGACGGGCACGCCGTCGAAGGTGACCGCGTTCGGGTTGGCCGGGTCGAGTGCCGGCGCGGTGTCGGTCACGCCGTTCGCGTCGGTGTAGGAGCCGGTGACCCGGCCGTCGTCCTCGACGACCCAGCCGATGCGGGTGGCGACGCCGCGCACGTCGGCCCGGCCCTCGTACAGCCCGGCGGGCGCCTGCACGCCCTTCGCCGCGTAGGGCCACGTCTTGCCCGCCGCGGTGACCTCGCCGAAGGTGGACGCCTCGGTGACCGTCCCGGTGACCGACGCGCCGTCCTTGCCCGACAGCGCCAGCTTGTCGCCCTGCAACGTCCCCTCCAGCCACGCCTCGATCTTCTTGCCGTTGCAGACGTAGGCCACGGCCCGTCCGTCCTTCACCGCGATGGCGACGGTGACCTCGTTGCCCGAGGACCGGCCTGCGTAGGCCTTCTCGACGACGATCGGCGGCTCGACCGCCGGCGCGGCGGGCGCCGCCTCGGCCGCGGCGGGTGCGGCCGCCTCGACCTGCCCCGCCTGCTGGTTGGCGGGGTTGCTCAGCGATGTGAGGGTGAGCAGCGCGACACCGAGCACCGCGACGGCTACCAGGGTCAGGAGGGGTGCGTAACGCTTCATCGTCTCCCCCGGGAGAGGTGGTGGGGACCGGGCCGAAGACCGGGCGTGTACTGAGTCGGACACGGGTGGGGCGGCGTAACGGTTCACCATGTATCGAACCGGTTTCATCACCCGTACGTGTGGTCAATGGGCAGGCCGACGTTAGGGTGCCGGTCCACAGAGCACGAGCGAAGGGTCCCCGACATGCCCGAACCCGCCGGCCGGCCACTCGCCGCCCGCGGACGCCCCGCCCGTGACGACGCGGCCGAGGCGCTCGTGCGCGCCGTCTACGCCGAGCACGGTCGGGCGCTGCTGGCCTACGCCACCCGATTGCTCGGCGGCGACCGGGTGGCCGCGGAGGACGTCGTGCAGGAGACCCTGGTCCGGGCGTGGCGCAACCCGCAGGTGCTCACCAACGGCAAGGGCTCCACGCGGGGGTGGCTGCTCACCGTGACCCGCAACCTCGTCACCGACCGGGTGCGGGCCCGCGCCGCCCGCCCGCAGGAGGTCGCCGAGGTGCCCGAGCGTCCGCCGGTCGAGCGCGACCACGCCGAGGCGGTGGTGGCGTCGGTGACGGTGCTGTCGGCGCTGGAGGACCTGTCGGCCGACCACCGCGGGGTGCTCGACCAGATCTACTTCCAGGGCCGCAGCCTCGGCGAGGCGGCGACGGCGCTCGGCATCCCGGCCGGCACCGTCAAGTCGCGCTCGTACTACGCGCTGCGCGCGCTGCGCGAGAAGCTGACCGCACGCGACGGGATGGAGGTGCCCGCATGAACGCCCGCCACGCGCTCCCCGGCGACGACGACCGCGAGGTGCTGGGTGCCTACGTCCTGGGCCTCGCCGAGGCCGACGAGGCCCGTGCGGTCGAGAACCGGCTGGCCGTCGACGCGGCCTACCGCCGGGAGATGGAGGAACTGCGCGAGATGACCGAACTGCTCGGAGAGGTGCCCCCCGAAGCGCTCCTCGACGGACCACCGGACGGTGACCTGGTGCTCCAGCGCACGCTGCGCCAGATCCGCACCGAGGACGCCTTCGACCGCCGTCGCAGGTTCACCGGGCTGGTCGCGGTCGCCGCCGTGGCCGCGGCGGTGGTGCTCGGCGGCGGCGTGCTGGTGGGGCGGGCCACCGCGCCCGCGGAGACGGTGCTGGCCCAGCCCGCACCGCCGGCCGCGGGCGGGCGGGTCCTCTCCGGTGGCGGCGGTGGCGTCGCGATGACCGCCACGCTCACCCCGGCGGCGGGCTGGGTGCGGGTGGCCGTCGCCGTGGCGGGGATCGAGGAGGGCGAGCGGTGCCGCATCGTCGTGGTGAGCCGCGACGGGCGCCGCGAGATCGCCGGGAGCTGGGTGGTGTCCGCCGCGGGCGCGCAGAACGGGACGATGCTCGACGGGTCGGCGTCGGTCGCGCCCGACGACATCGCCGCGGTGGTGGTCGAGAACGAGGCGGGCCGGCAGTTCGCCACCTTGCCCGCGTGAGCTGCCGCGACGTGGACGTCCTTTCCCCTCCATCGCACCCTGCGTAGCATCCGGCGTGTGAAGCAACGTGTGAGCCTGTCGATCGAGGAGGCGCGGGCGCGGCACCTGCAACGCTGCGCGCAGCGCAGCACCGGCGGGAACGTCTCCGCGTACGTCGAGCGACTGCTGGTCGAGGACGAGATGCGCCACGCGGTGGCGGCTGCCGCCGACTGGTACGCCGCGCACCCCTCCTACGCCGAGGACAGCGCCGCAGAGAACGAGGCCGCAGAGAACGAATCCGCAGAGAACGCCGCGGCCGAGGAGGAGGACGCGCTCGGTGACACCGCATGAGGCGTGGCGAGATCTGGCGCTACGACGCCGTGATCGCGCGCGCCGGACAGTCCGATCTGCGGCTGATCGTCAGCGCGGACGCCGTCAATGCCAGTGACGCGCTACCGGCCGTGTACGGCATGCACGTCGTCACCGACGATCCTGGCAGCCTGCTCGCCGTGCGCCTCGACCCGCATGGCTGGGCGTTCGCCCTGCAGATCGACCGGCCGGTGCGCAAGCGCCTGGTGGAACGGGTCGGGGTCGCGTCCCCGGCCGAGATGGAGCAGGTCGACAACGCCATCCGCGCGGTGTACGACGTGTAGCCCACGTCCAGCCCGGCCCGCCTCAGCGCGGCTGGAGCACCACGACCGGGATCTGGCGCTGCGTGCGGGCCTGGTAGCCGTCGTAGCCGGGGTAGACCGCGACAGCGAGTGCCCACAGCCGCGCCCGCTCGTCCGGCCCCGCCACCCTGGCGCGCACGGCGCGCCGCTCGCGCCCGACCTGCACGGTGGTGTCCGGGTTGGCCTTGAGGTTGTGCAACCACGCCGGGTGCTGCGGGTGGCCGCCCTTGGATGCCACGAGCACCAGGTCGGGGCCGTCCTCGGCGTACACCAGCGGGCTGGTGCGCAGCGTGCCCGTGCGGGCGCCGACGTGGTCGAGCAGCAGTGTCTGCGGCAAGCCCGGGCCCCGGTGGCCGAGCCTGCCGCCGGTCGCGCGGTAGACGAACGTGTGCACGTCGAACAGTCGGCGCAGCAGCGGCCACGACCGGTCGGCGAGGTCGCGCAAGCCGCTCACGCCTTCGGCCCGCCAGCCACGTAGATCACCTGGCCGGACACGAACCCGGCGCCTTCGCTGACCAGGAACGACACGGTGTGCGCGATGTCCTCCACCTGGCCGGCGCGCGCGACCGGGATCTGCGCGGCGCGCGCGGCGACGTAGGTGTCCCAGTCCTCGCCGATGCGCTCCGCGGTGGCCCGGGTCATGTCGCTGACGATGAACCCCGGCGCAACGCAGTTGGCGGTGATCCCGAACCTGCCCAGCTCGATCGCCAGGGTCTTGGTGAACCCCTGCAGGCCGGCCTTGGCCGTGGCGTAGTTGGCCTGGCCGCGGTTGCCCAGCGCCGACGTGCTCGACAGGTTGACGATCCGCCCCCACGACGCGGCGACCATGTGCTTCTGCGCGGCGCGGGCCATGAGGAACGACCCGCGCAGGTGGACGTTCATGACGACGTCCCAGTCGAGCTCGGTCATCTTGAACAGCAGGTTGTCGCGGGTGACCCCAGCGTTGTTGACGAGCACGGTCGGCGCGCCCAGCTCGGCGGCGACCCGGGCGACCGCGGCCTCGACCTGCTCGGCGTCGCCGACGTCCGCGCCCACCGCGAGCGCCCGCCCGCCGGCCGCCTCGATCGAGCCGACCGTGTCCTTGGCGGCGGCCTCCTCCAGGTCGAGCACGGCGACGGCCATGCCGTCGGCGGCCAGCCGCTGCGCGGTGGCGGCACCGATGCCGCGGGCCGCGCCGGTCACGATCGCCACCCGAGCGTCGGGCATGGTCTCGTCTCCCTCGTCGTGGGTTCGTCGGCTCCGAACCTATCCGACGGCCAATCCGGATACGCCTGCCGCGGTCTCGCTGCGTCCATGCCGGGGGAACTCACCGGGGGTGGGCACGATGTCCAGGATCGTGGTGTGCGGGGCCGGCGTCGTCGGGCTCTCGGCGGCGATGATGCTCGCCCGCTACGGGCACCAGGTCACCGTGCTGGAGGCCGACCCGGACGGGGCGCCCGCCCGGCCGGTCGAGGCGTGGACCGGGTGGAAGCGCAGGGGCGTCGCCCAGTTCCACCAGCCGCACGCGCTGTTCTCTCGGTTCCGGCAGGTCTGCGAGCAGGAACTACCGGGGATGGTCGAGCGGTTGCTCGCCGTCGGTTGCGTTCGGCAGAACCGCGCGGCGGGTCTCCCGCCCGGCATCGTCGACCGGTCCCCGCCCCCGGGTGGCGAGCCGTTTGAGCTCGGCACCCCGGCGCCGTCCGGGGGGGGAGGCGGGGTTCTCGGC
>JBQTJE010000188.1:0-11946 GCA_052387455.1 Pseudonocardia sp. | reverse complement strand
GGGCCGGTCGCGGCGGTGGTCGTTGAGGGTCGGGTCCTCGGCCAGCTCGGCGGCCACCCCGCCGAGCTGCCCGCAGAGCTGGTCGAACCCGAACACCGCCGCCTGCAGCGACGCCAGCACGTACCCGGCCGTGGACGCGGCGGGCAGCGCGGCCGGCTTGCCGAACGTCGCGTTGTTCAAGTACCGGACCAGCCGCTCCACCATCAGCGCAGCCGCGGTCGTCAGCTCCGCGCAGTACGGGCCGTCATAAGGCCAGTACCGCTCCACCAGCTCGTAGGCGTCGACGCCGTCGCTTCCGGGCGCAGTCATCGGGTCACCTGCTCGGCGTCGATCCTCTGCGACGCCGTCTCGCACCTGCGCACGTATTCGAGGATGGCCTCCTGGGAGACCCGCAGGGCCTTACCGAACCTGACCGCGCGAAGCGCGCCCGTCTCGATCGCCCGGTAGACCGTGGCAGGCGAAACGTCGAGCTGCGCGGCCACATCCGCGACGCGCCGGAGGCTGCTTCTGACCTGTCCGCTCATTCCCCGCTCCTCTGTCCGCTTAAGTACACAGGCAGCAGGGTACACAGGAAGCTGGAGCGAAGAAACGGCCCCCGTTGCCGGGGGCCGTTCATGCAGTTCAGAAGCCTACGGTTCACCCATTCGGGGCATCAAACTCGTAGACGTAGACGTGCCGGTCGCCGACAGCAACCGAGTCGAAGTACTCGACTGCGCGGCCGTCCTGGTCGAACGCGACGCGGACGAGCACGGCGACCGGGGCAGCGTTGGGCACACCGAGCGCCACGGCTTCCTCAGGGGCAGCGACGCGGATCGCGATGCTCTCCCGGAACCGCGTGATTCGATGCCCGTGCTGTTCCAGCAGGCCATACACCCCGCCAGGAGCAGTCGCGCCCTTGTCGTAGCCGATCGCAGTCGCAAGGCTGTGGGGCAGGTAGCTGTCGGCGAGCTGCGTCGGCTCTCCGCCGACGAACATGCGTCGGCGCTTCACCACCGCCTGATCCTCGCCGAGCACCTCCCGTACCTCGGCCGGGACCTCCACCGTCGCGAGTTCCAGGTCTTCCTGCGCCCACTCCAGGCCGAGCCGCTCCGCCTCCGCGGCAAGCGCGCCCTTCCCTGCCGCCCGGGCTGCACGCGAGAACCGGCTGTTCCCCATGCGCAGAACCGGCGGTGTCGAGCGCACGTGAACCCCGACGCCCTTCGTTGATTCCGTCCGGCCCTCTGCCGCCAGGACGGCGAGGGCGCGGCGGACTGTGATTCGTCCGACGCCGAACTCCTGCACCAACTCGGCTTCACTGGGGAGCTTGCTGCCGGGGGCGTACTGCGCTGTGGCGATTCGCTGTCGCAACTCGTCTGCGATCTGGTGGTACACCGGCCGATCACTACGGTGATCGATTGCCATCGCCTGACCTCCTCCTTGCTTAGGTACTTATGCACGCTACTCCCCGCGTGCATGACGGCGTAAACCGCCGTGCGACGTCCCCGAGCAGGCGCTGACCCTGGCGTCCTGTGCAACGTGGCGTGCAATGAGACGTCCTCGGACGGGCGAGACGCGGCATGACTCATGCGATGTCGCCCGGACCGCTCGGCAGCTCATGAGGCACATGAGCATCCCCGAGACGATCACGGGCGCGCTCATAACCCAGAGGTCGTAGGTTCGAATCCTACCCCCGCTACCAGGCAGAACGGCCCTCCGGACAATGTCCGGGGGGCCGTTCTCATGCGCTCGGTAGTAAGAACCGGAGTCGTTCCACCGGCACCTGGTGATGGCCGTCGAGACCACCGTGCGGGTGGCCAGGACCTCACCCTGCGATACCGGCTGGCCCGCTTCGAGGAGCTGACCGGCGCCCACCTGCCCGGCCCGCTGACGGCCTTCGAGGTGTGGTGGGCGATCGAGAGCGCGGCCCTCGATGTGCCGGCTCCGCAGGGTGATGTGGCTCCGCAGGGTGATGTGGAGGCAGCCCAGACCCGGCGGGGTGAATCGGGTGCCGACCACATGGTTTATCTCCGGTCCAGCGACCATCCTCCGGACATGACCAGCGCCGCCGAAGTCACGAGGCCCACCACCCCCGCCGGGGTACCCGATCCGGCGGAGCCGGTGCCCGCGCTGGCGCTGCCGACGCTGGGGCTGTTCATCGGCTCCGCGGTGGTGTGGGGCCTGACGACCTACGCGGCTCTCGGCCTGCACTGGTCGCCGTGGGCCACCATCCCGATCTACACGGTGGTCAGCTTCGTGATGTTCACGGTGCTGCACGACGCGGTGCACTACTCGATCAGCCGCAAGCGCTGGGTGAACGGGCTGCTCGGGCGGCTGTCCATACCGTTCGTGGTGCCGTATGCCGCCGCGCCGCTGTTCGGGTTCGTCCACATCGAGCACCACCGCAACACCAACGAGGAGATCGACGCCGACCCGGACGCCTGGGCCACCGACGGGCCCTGGTGGCAGCTGCCGTTCCGCTGGCTGACCATCGACGTCTGGTACGCAGCGTTCTACGTCAAGAACATCCGCCGCCGCTCCGGGCGCGAGCTCGCCGAGACCGCCGCCATCATCGTGGCGTTCATCGCGGGCATCACGGTGGCCGCCCTCACCGGCACCCTCTGGACGGTCGCGCTGATCTACCTGATCCCGGCCCGGATCGGGCTGGGCCTGCTGGCGTGGTGGTTCGACTGGCTGCCTCATCACGGCCTCACGGTCACCCAGCGGGAGAACCGCTACCAGGCGACGCGGATCCGGGTCGGCATGGAATGGCTGCTCACACCTGGTCTGCTCTACCAGAACTACCACCTCGTGCACCACCTGCACCCGTCCATCCCGTTCTACCGCTACATCGCGGCGTGGAAGCGCAACGAGGACGCCTACCTCGACCGCGAGTCGTCGATCATGACGGCGTTCGGGCGTGACCTGACGCCGGACGAGTACCGGGTGTGGAAGCAGCTGGACTCCTCGCTGGGACGCATGCGCCCCGGCACGATCACCGTCCCGACCGGTTCGAGCGCCAGCCACGCGGAGTTCCACAAGCTGCCGGTGGCCGCGCTCGACCGGCTCACCGAGGACAGCGTCGCCATCACCTTCGACGTACCCGAGGAGCACCGCGAGCGGTTCCGGTTCAACCCCGGCCAGCACGTCACCGTGCGGACGGACAGCGTCGACGCGGGCGGCGAGGGCGTACGGCGCAACTACTCGATCTGCACGCCCGCCACCCGCGACACCCTGCGGATCGCCGTGAAGCGGATCCCGGACGGCGTGTTCTCCGGCTTCGTGATGGACCAGCTGTCGGTCGGCGACGAGCTGGAGCTGATGACGCCGACCGGGCGTTTCGGTCCGGCGCTCGACCCGACGCGCCGCCGCCACTACGTGGCCATCGTCGCCGGCAGCGGGATCACCCCGGTCCTGTCCATCCTGGCCACTGCGCTGGAGGTGGAGCCGGACAGCCGCGCCACCCTGGTCTACGGCAACCGCACCCGCCGCAGCACGATGTTCGCCGACGAGCTGGCCGACCTGCAGGCGCGCTACGCCGACCGGATGGAGATCGTGCACGCCCTGTCCGGCGAGCGTGGGGTCAGCGAGCACCACGGACGGATCGATGCGGGCCTGCTCACCCGTCTGATGGACGACCGCGACGGGCGGCTGCGGCCCGACGACGTCGACGACTGGTACCTGTGCGGCCCGGCGGGGCTGCTGGACACCGCCCGCGCCACGCTGCTCGAGCACGGGGTGTCGCAGCAGCGGGTGCACCTGGAGCTGTTCCACGTGGCGAGCGCCGCGACGGCGTCCGAGATCGGTGTGGCGTCCAAGGTCACCGTGCGGCTCGGTGGCCGGGAGGACGTGCTCGACCTCGCTGCGGGGCAGTCCGTGCTGGACGGCGCGCTGAGCGCACGCCCCGATGTGCCCTACGCCTGCATGGGTGGCGCCTGCGGTAGCTGCAAGGCCAAGCTGGTCAACGGCACCGTCGCCATGGAGCACAACTACGCCCTGGGCGCCGACGACGTCGCGGCCGGCTACGTACTGACCTGCCAGGCCCAGCCCACCTCACCCGAGGTCACGGTCGACTACGACGGCTGACAGCTCGAGCCCGTTTCCGCGGCCATCGCGGCATTCGTGCCCAACTCGCAGTCGCCGCTGGCCTGCCAATGGGTCCGGTCGAGGAAGGCGTCCGTCAGCTCCGTCAACGGCGGTCCGTCCGTCAGTCCCGCACGTGGGCGCGGACCTCGGCGTGGTGCGTGTAGTGCCTCCCGACGCACCCCGCCGCCGAGCCGGACCCGTCGCCGATCCGCCCTGTCGAGGGACCCGGAGATCGTGGGTGTCGCGGTGCGTCGGGAGGTGACCGGCGGCTACCCGCGTGCCGGTGGGATATTGGGTCTCATGAAGTCGCGAGTTCTGGTGGTCGACGACGACCCGGCGTTGGCCGAGATGCTCACGATCGTGCTGCGGGGCGAGGGCTTCGACACCGCGGTCGTCGGGGACGGCACCCACGCCCTACCAGCGGTGCGCGAGCTCAAACCCGACGTCGTGCTGCTCGACCTCATGCTGCCGGGCATGAACGGCATCGACGTGTGCCGGGCGATCCGGTCGGAGTCGGGCGTGCCGATCGTGATGCTCACCGCGAAGAGCGACACCGTCGACATCGTGCTGGGCCTGGAGTCCGGCGCCGACGACTACATCGTCAAGCCGTTCAAGCCCAAGGAGCTGGTCGCCCGCATCCGCGCGCGCGTGCGGCGCACCGAGGCCGAGCCCGCGGAGCAGCTCACGATCGGTGACGTCTCGATCGACGTGCCGGCCCACCAGGTCGTCCGGGCGGGCCGGCAGGTCTCGCTCACGCCGCTGGAGTTCGACCTTCTGGTGGCGCTCGCGCGCAAGCCCCGGCAGGTCTTCACCCGGGAGGTGCTGCTCGAGCAGGTCTGGGGCTACCGGCACGCGGCCGACACGCGACTGGTGAACGTGCACGTCCAGCGCCTGCGGTCGAAGGTGGAGCGCGACCCCGAGCACCCCGAGGTGGTGCTCACGGTGCGCGGTGTCGGCTACAAGGCCGGCCCCCCGTGAGCCCCTGATGCGCCGGCTCGGGCGCGCCCTGGCCCGGCAGCCGCTCGTTCGGCGGGGGCGCGCGCAGGTGGAGCAGTGGCGGCGGTTCGGCCTGGAGGTGCGCGTCGCGGGCACCGCGGTGTGGCGCCGGTCGATGCAGGTCCGGGTGGTGATCAGCACGCTGGCGCTGTCGGCGGCGGTCGTCGTGGTCCTCGGCCTGGTCCTGCAGACCCAGATCGCGACGCGGCTGCTCCAGGGCAAGGAGGACGACACGCTGGCCAGGGCGGAGGCCGGTCGGGTGCTGCTGGAGCGCGAGCTCTCCGGCGTCGACCCCGACCGCGACGGGGCCCGGGGCGAGCTCAACAACGCGCTGGACCGGCTCACCACCGGGAGCGCGGTCGCCGACTCGTCCTCGCCCGCCGCCGGGGAGTTCCGCGCGGTGCTGGCCACCAGTCGCGCCTCGCCCGCGACCGGGGACACGGTCGGCGGACCGCAGGTCGCGGCCGGGCCGGTCGAGGACGTCCCGGCCGACCTGCGCGAGGCCGTCGCCGACGGCGTGCTGGCCCGCCGGTACACCACGAGCGCGGGCGAACCGACGCTGGTCATCGGCCAGCCGGTGCGCACCGCCGGCCGCGACCTGGAGTTCTACCTGCTGTTCCCGCTCGACACCGAGCAACGCACCCTCGGGCTCGTGCAGAGCACGCTGATCGTCGGGGGGCTGGTGCTCCTGCTGCTGCTCGCCGGTATCGCCTCGCTCGTCACCCGGCAGGTCGTGCGGCCGGTCCGGCAGGCCGCGGAGATCGCCGAGCGGTTCGCCGACGGCCACCTCGACGAGCGCATGCCCGTGCACGGCGACGACGAGGTGGCGCGACTGGCCGAGTCCTACAACGAGATGGCGTCGAGCATCCAGCAGCAGATCCGCCAGCTGGAGGAGTTCGGGGCCTTGCAACGTCGCTTCACCTCCGACGTCAGCCACGAGCTGCGCACCCCGCTCACCACCGTGCGGATGGCCGCCGACGTGCTGCACGCCTCTCGCGCGCAGTTGCTGCCAGCGCTGCGCCGCAGCTCGGAGCTGCTGGTCACCGAGCTGGACCGGTTCGAGGCGCTGCTCGCCGATCTCCTGGAGATCAGCAGGCTCGACGCGGGGGTGGCCGACCTGGGGGCCGAACAGGTGGACCTGCGCGGGGTCGTCCTGCGGGCCGTGGAGGCGGTGCACGGTCTGGCCGACGAGACCGGCACCCCGCTCGTGCTCGACGTCCCCGAGGGGGTGCACGCCGAGGTCGACTCCCGGCGGGTGGAGCGGATCGTGCGCAACCTCGTGGCCAACGCCGTCGACCACGGGGAGGGGCACTCGGTCGAGGTGACCCTCGCCGCCGACGAGCACGCCGTCGCGGTGCTCGTGCGCGACCACGGTGTCGGGCTGCGGCCGGGCGAGTCGGCGCTCGTGTTCAACCGGTTCTGGCGGGCCGAGGAGTCGCGGGCGCGGCGCGGCGGCGGCAGCGGCCTGGGCCTGGCGATCAGCGTGGAGGACGCGCGGCTGCACGGCGGCTGGCTGCAGGCGTGGGGTCGGCCGGGGGAGGGGGCGGTGTTCCGGCTGACGCTGCCGCGGCGGATCGGCGAACCGCTGACCCGCAGCCCGCTGCCGCTCGTCCCGACCGACATCGCCGACCCGGCGGGTGCCGGCCCGCCCGTGATGTCGTCCACGCCCGGCACGCCGCCGCGCGGGCGACCGGCCGTCGAATCACCCGATCCCCCCGATCCCCCGGGTCCGGCCGAGCGCCCCGCGCCCGACGCCGTCGTGCACGGGGAGCCCGCCGGCGTCGCGGAGCTGCGGTGAGCCGGTCGATCCGGTGGCGCGGGCCGGTCGCCGTCCTCGCACTCGTGGCCGTGCTCGCCGGCTGCGCCAGCGTCCCGGACAGCTCACCGGTGCAGGTGCTCAAGCAGGTCACCGA
This sequence comes from Pseudonocardia sp., assembly GCA_052387455.1. Taxonomy (GTDB): domain Bacteria; phylum Actinomycetota; class Actinomycetes; order Mycobacteriales; family Pseudonocardiaceae; genus Pseudonocardia. The sequence continues at coordinate 4,975 of JBQTJE010000188.1, read as the reverse complement.
CGGGGACGCGCCGCCGGTCCCGCCGGGCCCCGTCGAGGATGCGGACGCCGCGGAGATCGTGCGGGGGTTCGTGAACGCCTCGGGTCTCAGCTCCGACAGTCACGGCGCCGCCCGCCGGTTCCTCGCCCCCGAGGCGGCGGCCTGGGAGGACGGCGGCGGATTGACGATCCTCGACGGTCAGCTCGACACCGTGCCCGCGCCGGGCGCACCTTCCCCGTCCACGGGTGCCACGACCATCCGCATCCGCGGCACCGCGATCGGGCGGGTCACGCCGTCGGGCGCGTTCGAGCCCGACGAGTCGCCGCTGCAGGTCGACGTCTCGGTGGTGCGCCGCGGCGGCCAGTGGCGGATCAGCGCGCTGCCCGACGGGGTGCTCGTGCCGCTGCCGGCGTTCGGCGAGAACTACCGCGCGGTGAAGGTGTACTTCGCCGATCCCGTGCGGCGCGTGGCCGTCGCCGACCTGCGCTACCTGCCCGCGGTGCCGGCCCGTGCGCAGTCGGCACGGGTGCTGGAACTGCTGCTGGCGGGCCCGTCCGACGCGCTGCGCGGCGCCGCGGGCTCACAGCTGAACCCCGACACCCGGCTGCGCTCCAACGTCGCCGCCAGCGCCGACGGGGCGCTCGTCGTCGACCTCACCCGCGTCGGTGAACTCGACGAGGCCGGCCGCCGGTTGCTGGCCGCCCAGGTCGTGCTGTCGCTGGCCGAGGTCGACGTCGAGCGGGTGCGGCTGCTCGTCGACGGCGAGCCGCTGCTGCCCGGTGGCGACCTCACCCCGGCGAGCGTGGCCGTGCACGACGGCGAGGTGCGTCCGGGCGCCGACGTGGCGGGACTCGTCGCGTCCGGGGGGCGGTTGCGCCAGCTCACCGGCCCGGAGCCGGGTGCGGCGTTGGTCGGGCCCGTCGGCAACGGGGCGCTGGACGTGGCGTCGGCGGCGACCACCGGGGACGGCGCGCGACTGGCCGTCGTCGTGCGCGAGGGCACCCGCCAGCGGTTGCTGCTCGGCGGCGGGCCCGACGGCGGGGTCAGCCCGACGGAGCTGGTCGGCGGCTCGATGACCCGCCCGACGTGGACCCCCAGCGGGTCCGAGGTCTGGACCGTGCGCGACACCGCGATCGTCGACCGCGTGCTGCTGCCCGACGTGTCGGACCAGCCAGGCGCCGCGCCACGCACCGCCCAGGTCGACGCGGACGCGCTCACCGCGCTCGGGCCCGTCACCGACCTGCGACTGTCCCGGGACGGGATGCGCGTCGTCGCCGTCGTCGGCGGGGCGCTGCACACCGCGGCGGTCGCGCGCGGCCTCGACGGGGAGGTGTCGATCCGCAACGTCCGGCGGTTGCGCCCGGCGTCGATCGGCGAGGTCGTCGGCGCCGACTGGCGGGCGGCGGACTCGGTCGTCGCGATCACGCGCTCGCCCGCCCGGCCGGTGGTGCAGGTCTCGGTGGACGGGCTGGCGCTGCTCGGGGTTCCCGGCACGAACCTCACGCCGCCGCTGCGGTCGGTCGCCGCGGGGCCGGGCCGGCCGCTGATGGTCACCGACGCGGGCGGGGTGTGGAGCTTCAGCGGCGGCGACCAGGTGGCGTGGCGGGCGGTGCTGGGCGGGGCACCGGACGCGGTGCCGATGTACCCGGGCTGAGCTGCGCCGCAGGGCTGGGCCCGCCGCGGAGGCTCCCGCCGGGCGCCGCCGAGCGTGCGCTCCGTCCGGCCGCGGGCTGCGTGGGTGCACGTTCGCCGGGAGACGGCGCCGGAAACGCCCGCGCGGCAGGCGGCGTCGGGCACGCTGCAGGGATGCGCCCGGGAGAGCTGGTCACGGCACTGGTCGAGCTCGTCATGCCGGCGGCCTGCGGCGGGTGCGGCGCGGCGGGCACGTCGTGGTGCGCGCGGTGTCACGCGACGCTGGGCGGCGTGCGGATCCTCGCCGGCCCGGTGGCGGCGGCCGGGCGCTACGCCGGTCCGCTGCGCACGGCGGTACTCGCCTACAAGGAACGTGGCCGCCGCGACCTGGCCGAGCCGCTGGCCGGGCTGCTCACCCGGCCCGTGGCGCACGTCCTGGCGGGGCGTGCGCCGGTGTGGCTGGTGCCGGCGCCGTCGCGGCCGGCGGCTGCGCGGGCCCGCGGCGGCGACCACGTGCTGCGCCTGTGCCGGGCGCTGGCGGCGCGGGACCGGACGTTGCGGGTCGCCCCCGTGCTGCACCTGGCGCGGCGCGCCCGCGACTCCGTCGGGCTCGATGCCCGGGAGCGCCGCCGCAACCTGGCCGGGCGGTTGCGGGTGCGGCCCGGCGCGCTGCCGCCGGCCGGGGCGCGCGTGCTGGTCGTCGACGACGTCGTCACCACCGGGGCGACGCTGGCGGCGTGCGCGGCCGCCCTCGCGGCGGCCGGCGTGCGCGTGGCGGCGGCCGTCGTGCTGTGCGACGCGACCCGCGCGCAACACGCCCGTTTCCATACCGACACACCACCCGACACACCGTCCGTGATCGAGCCGTGATCGGTGGGCGAGGCGCGACAATACGTCCGCGGAGGCGGTTCGTAAACGCCGTCCGCCGAATCCACCCGCAGTGACGTCACTCGGCGCACAGGGCTGTTGTCGCAGCGTGATGCGGGTTACCGTGCACGACATCCCCCAGCACGGAGGACACCACCGATCAGGCCCGGGGCCGCGCCCCGCGCCATCTGCACCGCCGAACCCGACGCCGATTGCGAGGGAGGTTGCCCGTGGAGATCGTTGTCACCGGCCGGAACGTCGAAGTGCCGGACCATTTCCGAGTGCACGTCGCCGAGAAGGTCGCCCGCCTGGAGCGCTACGACCACAAGATCGTCGGTATGGAGGTCGAGCTCTTCCACGAACGCAACCGGCGCCAGCTCAAGAGCTGCCAGCGCGTGGAGATCACCGGACGGGGCTGCGGGCCGGTCGCCCGCGCCGAGGCCTGCGCGCAGGACTTCTACGCCGCGCTCGATGCCGCCGTCGCCAAGCTGGAGGCGCGCCTGCGCCGCTCGCACGACCGCCGCCGCATCACGTCGCGCCGCGCGCGGGTGGCGGCCGTCCGCGGTGGCACGCAGACCGCGGTGCTCGACGAGCTCCCGACGATCGAGGACATGGAGATCCCGGCCGACATCCCGGCCCCCCGCGGGCACGACCACGACCGCTACGGCACCGAGGAGACCGAACAGCGGCCCGGCCGGGTCGTCCGGCGCAAGGCGCACACCGCCGAGCCCATGACCGTCGACGACGCGCTCTCGCAGATGGAGCTCGTCGGACACGACTTCTACCTGTTCGCCGACGCCGAGAGCGGCGAGCCCAGCGTCGTCTACCGGCGCAAGGGCTACGACTACGGCGTGATCCGGCTCGCCCGGTAGCGGGAAAGCGCCGACCACAGCACCGCCCGTCCGCTCACCAGCCCGGGGCCCTTCGCTACCCTGGGGGTCGACCGATGTGCCGTCGACGGCGCCCGTTCCGGTGAGTGCTCGAAAGAAGGGTCGTCCCGTGCCGCTGCTGAACCGTCTGCTCCGAGCCGGTGAGACGAAGCTGGTGAAGCGGCTGGGCCGGATCGCCGCGCACATCGACGAGCTCGAGCCCGAGGTGCAGCAGCTCACCGACACCGAGCTGCGCGAGAAGACCGACGAGTTCCGCAAGCGCTACGCCGACGGGGAGAGCCTCGACGAGCTGCTCCCGGAGGCGTTCGCCGTCGCGCGCGAGGCGGCGGTGCGCACCATCGGGCAGCGCGCGTTCACCGTGCAGCTGATGGGCGGGGCGGCGCTGCACCTGGGCAACATCGCCGAGATGAAGACCGGTGAGGGCAAGACGCTCACCTCGGTGTTCCCCGCGTACCTCAACGCCATCTCCGGCGACGGCGTGCACCTGATCACGGTCAACGACTACCTGGCCAAGCGCGACGCGGACAACATGGGCCGCATCCACCGCTTCCTCGGCCTCGAGGTGGGCGTGATCCTGTCGCAGATGCCGCCCGCGCAGCGGCGCGTCCAGTACGGCGCCGACATCACCTACGGCACCAACAACGAGTTCGGCTTCGACTACCTGCGCGACAACATGGCCTGGCAGACCGCCGACATGGTCCAGCGCGGGCACAACTTCGGCATCGTCGACGAGGCCGACTCCATCCTCATCGACGAGGCCCGCACCCCGCTGATCATCTCCGGCGCCGCGGAACAGAGCGCCCGCTGGTACGCAGAGTTCGCGCGGATGGCGCCGCTGCTCGAGCCGGACGTGCACTACGAGGTGGACGAACGCAAGCGCACCGTCGGCGTCACCGAGGAGGGCGTGCGGTTGGTGGAGGACCAGCTCGGCCTCAAGCCGGTGCCGGTCGAGGGCGGCACGATGAACGAGGAGAAGGGCGGGCTCTACGACGCCGCCAACACCGCGCTCGTCGGCTACCTCAACAACGCGCTCAAGGCCAAGGAGCTGTTCAAGAAGGACAAGGACTACATCGTCCGGGACGGCAACGTCCTCATCGTCGACGAGTTCACCGGCCGCATCCTCGCCGGCCGCCGCTACAACGAGGGCATCCACCAGGCCATCGAGGCCAAGGAGGGCGTGGAGGTCCAGGCGGAGAACCAGACCCTGGCCACGATCACGCTGCAGAACTACTTCCGGCTCTACTCCAAGCTCTCCGGGATGACCGGTACCGCCCAGACCGAGGCGGCCGAGCTGAGCTCGATCTACAAGCTGGGCGTGGTGCCGATCCCCACGAACCGGCCGATGATCCGCGCCGACCAGCCCGACCTGATCTACAAGACCGAGGCGGCCAAGTTCGACGCCGTCGCCGAGGACATCGCCGAGAAGTACGCCAACGGCCAGCCGGTGCTGGTCGGCACCACGAGCGTGGAGAAGTCGGAGTACCTGGCGCGGCTGCTCGTCACGCGCCAGGTACCGCACGAGGTGCTCAACGCCAAGCAGCACGAGCGGGAGAGCCACATCGTCGCCGTGGCCGGCCGGGCCGGGGCGATCACGGTGGCCACCAACA
>JBQTJE010000187.1:0-9142 GCA_052387455.1 Pseudonocardia sp. | reverse complement strand
TGATGGCATGCACAGCGAGCCCCGCAGCGGACCGAACGACAGATCGCCTTGAAGACCCGAAGTCAGTCAGTCCGAGGGTCAGAACGACCGCTGCGGGGCTCACCTACATCCTCACTGTCAGTCCGCGCGGATGACGGGCACGTCGTAGCGCTCGATCTGCGGGTCGGACGTCACCAGCGGGAGCTTCTCCAGCTGGGCCTGCGCGACGAGCAACCGGTCGAACGGGTCGCGGTGGTGGTGCGGCAGGGTCGCGACGTGCAGCGCGTGGGCGTGGGTGATCGGCAGGCCGTCGATGCCGCTCAGCCGCATCCGCGACGGGATGTAATCCCGCGGCGGCTGGGGCAGCGGCAGCTTGCCCTTGGCGTACTTGATCGCGATCTCCCACGAGCTCGCGGCGGAGAGGACGAGCGCCGTACCGGGATCGACGAGGCGGGCGCGGACGTCCGGGGCGAGGAGTTCGGGGCTGGACTCCATCCACAGCCAGGTCTGCGTGTCGAGCAGCAGCCTCATGCGTCGAAGGCGTCGAGCAGGTCGTCGGGAAGCGGATCGTTGAAGTCCGCCGGGACGGTGAACAAGCCGCGGTCACGGCCGAGGGTGCGCGGACCGCGACGTGGCGCCGGAACCAGCCGGGCGACCGGCTCGCCGTTGCTGGTGATCGTGATCTCCTCGCCGGCGGCGACCCGGCGCAGCAGTGCGGACAAGGTCGTCTTCGCCTCGTGCACGCCCACTTCAGCCACGACGGGTCTCCTTAGCCAAGCGGTCGACCAAGGCTAGCAGGAGCCGGCCCGCCTAACCTCGGGCGCCATGACGGAACGGATCCGGGTCGCGGTGGTCTTCGGCGGGCGCAGCAGCGAGCACGCGATCTCGTGCGTCTCGGCGGGCAGCGTGCTCACCCACCTGGACCGGGAGCGCTTCGAGGTCGTCGCGGTCGGGATCACCACGGGCGGGGCTTGGGTGCTGGGCACGGACGATCCGCGCGAGCTCAGCATCCGGGGCCGCGACCTGCCCGCCGTCGACGCCACCGCGACGGCGCTGGCGCTGCCCGGCGACCCCACCCGCGGCGGCCTGGTCGTCCTCGAACCGGGCCGGGCCGGCGAGGTGCTCGGCGGGGTCGACGTGGTGTTCCCGGCGCTGCACGGCCCGTACGGCGAGGACGGCACCATCCAGGGTCTGCTGGAGCTGGCGGGCGTCCCGTACGTCGGCGCGGGGGTGCTCGCCAGCGCGGCGGGCATGGACAAGGAGTTCACCAAGAAGCTGCTCGCCGCCGAGGGACTGCCCGGCGGCGACCACGTGGTGCTCCGTCCGGGCACGGCCGGCCTGACCGCCGCCGAGCGCGCGCGACTGGGCCTGCCGGTGTTCGTCAAGCCCGCCCGCGGGGGCTCGTCGGTGGGCATCACCCGCGTCACCGCCTGGGACGGCCTGACCGCCGCGATCGCCGCCGCCCGCGTCCACGACCCGAAGGTGCTGGTGGAGGCCGCGGTCGTCGGCCGCGAGGTGGAGTGCGGGGTGCTGGAGTTCCCGGACGGCTCGGTGCGCGCCAGCGTCCCCGCGGAGATCCGCATCGTCGGCGACGCGAGCTTCTACGACTTCGACGCCAAGTACCTCGACGACGTCTGCGAGTTCGACATCCCCGCGAAGCTCGACGACGCCGTGGCCGAGCGACTGCGGGAGGTGAGCGTCGCGGCGTTCCGGGCGCTGGACGGGCAGGGCCTCGCACGGGTCGACTTCTTCGTCGGGCCGCAGGGGGAACTGACGGTCAACGAGGTGAACACGATGCCCGGCTTCACGCCGATCTCGCTGTTCCCGCGGATGTGGGCGGTGACCGGGCTCGACTACCCGACGCTGCTCACGACCCTGGTCGAGACAGCCCTGGCGCGCGGCACCGGCCTGCGTTAACGGACGGCGACCGGGACCTCGGGCAGCGCCGCGCGCACGGCGGCGGACACCGCCTGCAGGGGCCCGCTGCCCACGGCGGGCGGGGCGGTGAGCACCATGTAGACGGGGCGGTCGACGGCCACGTAGCTCACCGTCACCGGGTCGGGCACGCCGTCGTCCAGCTGGAGCCAGCTCACCCCGTCCACCTCCAGCAGCCGCGAGGTCGGGGTCAGCTCGGCCGGGCGGGTGAGCCCGCAGCGCAGCACGACGGGCCGGGGCGCGGCCGTCCAGGCCCGCGCGCCGGGCGGGGCGGGTTCGGCGATCGCCCGCGGCGGCAACGGCTCGGCGTCCGACGGCAGGTCGGCCGGGAGCGCGGCGAGCAGCGCGGCGCACTCGGGGCCCGCGGCGGCGGGGGCGTCGACGGGGACGACGGCCAGCGGGCGGGTGTCCGGGACGGCGGCGGCGGGATCGGAGCCGTTCAGTCGAGCCGTGATCCCGATCCCCGCCACCACCAGGGCCAGCAGCAGCGGCAGCGCGATCGCCAGCCGCGCCGGCCCGCCGAGCGAGGTCACGAGGTGAGGTGCACCACCGGGCAGGTGAGCGTGCGGGTGATCCCGGGCACGCCCTGCACCTGGGCGACGACGAGCTGGCCGAGCCGGTCGACATCGGGGGCCTCGGCGCGCACGATCACGTCGTAGGGGCCGGTGACGTCCTCGGCGGAGGTGACCCCACCGATGTCGGCGATCGCGGCCGCCACCGCCGCAGCCTTGCCGACCTCTGTCTGGACGAGGATGTACGCCTGCACCACGGTGTGCTCCCGGGGGTCGGTGTGAACGGGTCGACCGAACCTACCGGAGGTGCACGCGTGAACGAGCCGACGCTTCGGGACCTGGGCGAGTTCGGCCTCATCGCCAGGGTGACGAGCGGGCGGCGCCAGCCGGCGACCACCCTGCTCGGCCCGGGTGACGACGCCGCGGTCGTCGCGGCGCCCGACGGGCGGGTCGCGGCCTGCACGGACGTGCTGGTGGTGGGCGTGCACTTCCGCCTGGACTGGTCGAGCCCCGAGCAGGTGGGGCGCAAAGCGGCGGCGGCGAACCTGGTCGACGTCGCGGCGATGGGCGCGGTGCCCACGGCGCTGCTCGTCGCGCTCGCCTGCCCGCCCGACACCGCCGTGGCCGTCCTCACCGGGCTGGCCGACGGACTGTGGGCGGAGGCGGAGGCGGCCCGGGCGGGGCTGGTCGGCGGGGACGTGGCGGCGTCGGCGACGCTGACGCTGGCGGTCACCGCGCTCGGGTCGCTGGAGGGTCGCGAACCCGTCACGCGCGGCGGGGCGCGGGCGGGGGACGTGCTGGCGCTCGCCGGGCGGATCGGCTGGGCGGCGGCAGGACTGGCGGTGCTGCAACGCGGGTTGCGGGCGCCCGGGGCGCTGGTCGGGGCGCACCGGGTGCCCGAGCCGCCGTACGCCGCCGGGCCGGCGGCGGCGCGCGCCGGGGCCACGGCGATGATCGACGTCTCGGACGGGCTGCTGGCCGATCTCGGGCACGTCGCGCGCGCGTCCGGGGTGGCGATCGACGTGCGCGCCGCCGCGCTGGAGCTGCCGCAGTGCCTGGTCGACGCCGGTGCGGCGCTGGGTGTCGACCCGATGTCGTGGCTGCTCACCGGCGGGGAGGACCACCCGCTGGCGGCGACGTTCCCCGCCGGCGTCGCGCTGCCTCGGAACTGGGTGCCGATCGGCGAGGTGCGTGCCGGCGACCCGGCGGTGACGGTCGACGGGGCGCCCTACGACGCAACTGCGGGTTGGGAGCACTTCGCCCGCTGAGCGTTGCCGGACGTCGCTCCATCGTTTATCGTCGATGAACGATGAATCTACTCGACCGTGACACCGCCACCGAGTACGCCACCTGGTTCAGGGCACTGGCCGACGCCACCCGGATCCAGATCGTCTCCCTCCTGGCCCGCGCCGGCGCTCCGATGACCGTCGGCGAGATCGTCGACGCCGTCGACGTCGGGCAGTCCACCGTGTCCGCGCACCTGCGGGTGCTCGCCGAGGTCGGCTTCGTGCTGGTCGACCGGCGCGGCACGGCCACCTACCACCGCATCAACCACGAGTGCGTCACGTGCTTCCCGTCCGCCGCCGACGTGGTGATGGGTGCTCCCGTGCCGGCCCGACCTGCGACCTCGAACCGGAGATCACCGTGACCGATCCCGCCCCGACCGACCCCGACGTGGTGGACCGCTACTCCGCCCTGGCCCGCCAGGCCCTCTCGGGCGGGCGCCCGACCGACTGCGACGCCGACGTGTTCACCGGCGGCTGCTTCGGCGCCGCCGCCTACCCGGACCCGGACGCCCCGGAGGCCGCCGTGCGGGCCTCGCTGGGCTGCGGCAACCCCGTCGCCGTGGCGGACCTGCGCCCCGGCGAGACGGTGCTCGACCTCGGCGCCGGCGGCGGCCTGGACGTGCTGCTGTCCGCGTGCCGGGTCCGGCCCGGCGGGCGGGTGATCGGCGTGGACGCCAGCCCGGACATGGTGCGCCTGGCCCGGGCGAACGCCGCCGAGAGCGGGGCGGCCGACGTCGAGTTCCGGCTCGGGCGCATCGAGGACCTGCCGCTGCCCGACGCCGCCGTCGACGTCGTGATCTCCAACTGCGTGCTGAACCTGTCGCTCGACAAGCCCCGCGCGCTGGCCGAGGCCTTCCGGGTGCTGCGTCCCGGCGGGCGGCTGGGGATCAGCGACGTCCTCGCCGACGAGGGTCTCGACCCCGCTCGCCGCGACCGCGGGGCACGGCGGGTCGGCTGCGTGAACGGCGTGCTCACCGCCGCGGAGTACCGGGACATGCTGGGCGACGCGGGATTCGCCGACGTGCGGATCGTGCCGACGTCCGACGCGGGCGGCGGCATGCGCTCGGCGATCGTGCGGGCCGCCCGCCCGGCTGCTCCGTCGCCGGCGTGACCAGCACGGTGCCGCCGCGGCTCGATGCCATGATCACCGTCTCGGCGCGAAACCGGTCGAAGGTGACGTGTTCTCGCGCCGAGCCGCTGATCATGAGCCGGGATCGGCCAGCAGCGACACCCACAGCCGGCCGAGCCACGCCGCGTACCGCTGGTCCGACCAGCCGCGCTGCCCGACCAGGGTGCGCCACAACGTCCCGTCGGTCGTGGCGAACAGCACGTCGCGGCACTCCTGTTCGGGCACCGCAAGCTGCCCGGTCGCCGCGGCGGCACGAACGTGGGTGCCCATACTGTCGAGGCGGGCGCGGTCGATCTCGGCCAGCAGCGCGGCCGCGGCAGGCTCGGTCCAGGCGGCCTGCTGGACGGCCAGCCGCAGCGGCGCGGTGCGGCGCATGACCGCGGTGTTCACCTCGGCGAACCGCCCGAGCCGGGTGACGAGGTCGGGCTCGGCGAGCACGGCCTGCATCTCGGGCCGGTCGAGCAGGTGCACGTCCTGATCGTCACCGCCCACGGCGACGTCCCAGGCGTGGTGCAGCAGCGCGGGCTTGTTGCCGAACGCGGCGTAGACGGTCTCGACCGCCACGCCGGCCGCCGCGGCGACGTCGGCGATCGTGGTGCCGCCATACCCCTGCTCGACGAACAGCGCGCGGGCGGCCTCGACGACCCGCCGCCGGTTCTCCCGGGCCTGCTCCTGGCGCCGGGACGAGTCGTAGCGCCTCTTGACGCGCTCAGCCATCGAGTACATCCTGACCGTATTGGAAACAGTGGAACCGTATCGAAGGAGGCCATCATGGCACAGGTCGACGACTTCCTGACCGAGACGTTGCCGCGCCAGCACGCGGCGATCCGCGCGATGTGCGACGGCGACGCCGAGCCCTGGATCGCGATGTGGTCCACCGCCGACCCGCTGAGCACCTTCGGCGCCGTCCGCACGGCGACGGGCCGCGATGCCGTGGCACGCCTGGCGGGAGCGGTGGCGGCCCGCTACTCGGGGGTGACCGACGTCGACTTCGAGCTCGTCGCGGCCGGCGCGAGCGGGGAACTCGCCTACACGGTGGGGCTGGAGACCAAGACGGCGGTCTTCGACGGCGCCCCGGCGACGGGCACCCTGCGCGTCACCCACGTCTACCGCCGCGAGGGCGGCGAGTGGCGGGTCGTCCACCGCCACGGCGACCGCCCGCCGCCGGAGTAGCCGGGCGGGTGCGAGCCGATCAGCGGCGGGGGATCGGCGTGCCGCGGATCGACGCGTCGAGCAGTTGGACGGGGTGCAGCAGTGGCAGGTCCGGGCCGTCGGTCAGGTGCTTGCCGAGCTGGAGCAGGCAGCCCGGGTTCGCGGTGACCACGAGGTCGGGTGCCGCGGCCCGCACGTTCGCCGCCTTCCGCGCGCCCAGCTCGGCGGCCGCCTCGGGCGCGACGAGGTTGTAGATCCCCGCCGAGCCGCAGCACAGCGCCGCATCCGGCAGGTCCACGAGCTCCAGCCCGGGCACCGAGCGCAGCACCGCGCGCGGCTGCTCGCGCACCCCCTGGGCGTGCCCGAGATGGCAGGCGTCGTGATAGGCGACGCGGGCGTGCACCGGATGCCGGGCGGCTCGCGGGCCGCCGTCGGCGAGCAGGTCGGCGAGCACCTCGTGGACGTCGCGCACGCGGGCGCTGAACGTCGCGGCCCGGGCCGCCCAGACCGGGTCGTCGGCGAGCAGGTGACCGTACTCCTTCATCGACGAGCCGCAGCCCGCGACGTTGGCCACCACGTGGTCGATCTGCAGGTTCTCGAAGCGGGCGATCGTGTCCTTCGCGCGCGCCAGCGCGTCGGGCTCGCGCCCGGCGTGCAGCTCCAGCGCGCCGCAGCAGCGCTGGTCGCGCGGCACGACGACGTCGCAGCCCTCGGCGGCGAGCACCCGCACCGTGGCCTCGTTCACGCGGTGGAAGAAGACGTCCTGCACGCAGCCCGACAGCAGCGCCACCCGGGCCCGCCGAGCCCCGACGGCCGGGGTGTGCACGGGCAGCCGGGCGAACGCCTCCCGGACGGTGACGGGCGGCAGCAGCGACTCCAGCGCGGCCAGCCGCCCGGGCAGCTTCGCCGCGAGCCTGCCGATCGCGGGGACCGTGCGCAGTTTCTGGTACAGCGCGCCGGGCAGCGCGGCCACCCGCAGCCGCCGCCGGTACGGGAACAGCGCGAAGATCGCGTCCCGGAACAGCCGGTCGGCGCGCGAGCGGGGCACGTTGCGCTCGATCTGCGGGCGCACCGACTCCAGCAACCGGTCGTACTGGACACCGGACGGGCACGCCGTCACGCACGCCATGCAGCCCAGGCAGGCGTCGATGTGCTCGGTGAACGCGCCCGCCAGCTCGATCTCGCCCTTCTCCGCGAGGTCCATGAGGTAGATCCGCCCGCGTGGGGAGTCCATCTCCTCGCCCCACAACTGGTAGGTGGGGCAGGTCGGCAGGCAGAAGCCGCAGTGCACGCAGTCGTCGAGCAGCCCGCGCTCGGGCGGGCGCCGGGCGTCGAACGCCGAGGGCCCGGAGCGCGGCAGGTTCGTGTCGGCGGCACCCGCAGGGGTCGACATCAGCCCTCCAGCCAGGGGGAGAAGCGGCCGGGGCCCAGTCGCCCGGCCGGGTCGAACGCGCGCTTCACCGCGCGCAGCACACCGACCGCGGACGGCGGCGGCCCCCACGCGGGCGCGTCGAGATCGCCGGGGCGGTCGCGCGGTGTCCGATCGCGCAGCGCGGAGGTGCCCCCGGCGGCGTGCACGGCGGCGTGCGCCGCGCGGATCGCGTCCGGCTCCGCGGGCAGCGTGACGGTCGCGACGCCCGTCCCCAGCCCGGCGGTGACGGCCTGCGCCGGCAGCGACGCGAGCAATCCCGCCAGCACCGCGGGCCGCACGCCGACCCGCAGCACCGCCAGCCCCGGCGCACCGTCGACGAGCGCGGCGTGCCGGCTCCAGGCATCCTCGCCGCTCCACGCGCCGCCCCCGCCTCCGTCCGGACGACCGGCACTCTCGTGCGGACCGGTCGGACGAGAGTGCCGTTCGTCCGGCTCGGCCGGCGCGGGTTCAGCGGGTGCGGCGGCGGCGGGTGCGGCGGGTGCGGCGGGTGCGGTGGCGGTGGCGGTGGCGCCCAGCAGCGCGCGCAGCCGCTCGATCCGGCCGGGTAGCGCGTCCGGCGTGCCCTCCAACCGCACGAGCAGCTGGCCGGCCGCCGTGCCGGGGCCGGCGGAGCACCATTCCAGCGCCATCGGTTCCAGCGGGCTCGCGAGTACCCGGCCGGCGTGGCCGTCCGCCTCGTCGAGGGCGCAGGGGAGCGTGACGGTGGACGTCGCCCGCGGCACCGGGTGCAGTCGCAGCACCACCTCGGCGAGCACGGCGAGCGTGCCGTAGGAGCCGTGCAGCAGCTTGGCGAGGTCGTATCCGGCCACGTTCTTGATCACGTGCCCGCCGCTGCGGGCGACCGTGCCGTCGGCCAGTACCAGCGTCACCCCGATGACCAGGTCGCGCAGCGACCCGTGCACCAGCGCACCGGGCCCGGCGTCGCCGGTGGCGATCAGCCCGCCGACGGTCGCCCCGCGCGCCACCCGCGCCGCGTCCAGCGCGACGTGCTGGCCGTGCGGGGCGAGCTCGGCCTGAAGCTCGCGCAGCGGGGTGCCGGCCCGGACCGCGACGGTCATGTCGCCCGGGTTGTGCACGATCACCCCGGACAGCGCCGTCGTGTCCAGCACCGTGTCGACAGGGCCGAGGCTGCCGCCCCAGCGCGACGCCGTCCCCGCGCCTGCCACCGCCAACGGCCCGGACGTGTCGAGCAGTGCGTCGCGGATCGCCGCGAGATCGGCCGGAGCGAGCACGCGGGCGCCGTCCGCCGGCGGTGCCGCGGCTGGCGGTGCGCCGGCAGGTGGCGCGGCGGCCCCCGGAGTGGCGGCCGCCGGTGTGGTGGCCGGCGGTGTGGCGGCCGGCGGTGTGGCGGGTGGTGGATCCGGCGTGCCCGCTGCGGCTGCAGTGGCTGGTCGTGCGGTCGTGCGCACCGCAGCCCGCTCGTCCGGGGTTCCCGGTGGTGCCGCGGTCCCCGGGGTCGTGTCGCCCGTCATCGTCGAGCCGCCCTCCCTCGTTCCTACCGCAGCCTAGGGTGCGGCTGCGTGATCCGCCGCCGCGTCAGCAGCGTGCCGCCGAGCGCGCCCGCCGGTCGCGGGCCCCGGCCGGCATCCCGCGGTTGCCCGGGCAGCGCCGACCAAGATAACCCGGCGGGGACCGGGAGCCGCGGGGGGTGCGGTCCGCCGTCCCCAAACGGTGCTCAAGGAGCGCTCCACCCCGGCCGCCCCGCCCAAGCTCACCC
>JBQTJE010000186.1:0-2633 GCA_052387455.1 Pseudonocardia sp. | reverse complement strand
CCCCGGCATGATGCCGGCGCGCCCGGCCCGGCCCGCCGGGCCGGGCGGGCCCGGCGGTCGCGGCGGTGCCGGTGCCGGTCGGCCCGGCGGTCCCGGCGGTCCCGGCGGTCGGCCCGGCGGTCCGGGTGCCGGTCGGCCCGGCGGCGGCGGCGGGTTCCGCGGCGGTCCCGGTGGTGGCGGTCCCGGTGGTGGCGGCGGCGGTGCCCCGGCCGGCGGCGGCGGCTTCCGGGGCAGCCCCGGTGGTGGTCGGCCCGGCGGCGGTGGTCGGCCCGGCGGTCGCGGCGGTGCCGCGGGCGCGTTCGGCCGTCCCGGTGGCCCGGCTCGCAAGGGCCGCAAGTCGAAGCGGCAGAAGCGCCAGGAGTACGACGCCATGCAGGCGCCGTCGGTCGGTGGCGTGCGGCTGCCCAAGGGCAGCGGCCAGACCATCCGGCTGCCGCGTGGCGCGTCGCTCACCGACTTCGCCGACAAGATCGGCGCCAACCCGGCGTCGCTCGTGCAGGTGCTGTTCCACCTGGGCGAGATGGTCACGTCCACCCAGTCGGTGTCCGACGAGATCCTGGAGCTGCTCGGCTCCGAGATGAACTACGTGGTGCAGGTCGTCAGCCCGGAGGAGGAGGACCGCGAGCTGCTCGACAGCTTCTCCATCTCCTACGGCGAGGACGCCGGTGGCGAGGAGGACCTCGTCATCCGGCCGCCGGTCGTCACCGTCATGGGTCACGTCGACCACGGCAAGACGCGCCTGCTCGACACCATCCGCAAGGCCAACGTGATGGAGGGCGAGGCAGGCGGCATCACCCAGCACATCGGCGCCTACCAGGTCGTCACCGAGCTGGAGGGCTACGAGCGTCCGATCACCTTCATCGACACCCCGGGCCACGAGGCGTTCACGGCCATGCGTGCGCGCGGCGCGAAGTCCACGGACATCGCGGTGATCGTGGTCGCGGCGGACGACGGCGTGATGCCGCAGACGGTCGAGGCGATCAACCACGCCCAGGCCGCCGACGTCCCGGTCGTGGTGGCCGTCAACAAGATCGACAAGGAGGGGGCCAACCCCGCCAAGATCCGCCAGCAGCTCACCGAGTACAACCTCGTGGCCGAGGAGTACGGCGGCGACACGATGTTCGTCGACATCTCCGCCAAGCAGGGCACCAACATCGACGCCCTGCTGGAGGCGATCCTGCTGACGGCGGACGCGTCGCTCGACCTGCGGGCCAACCCGGCCATGGAGGCCCAGGGCGTCGCGATCGAGGCGCATCTCGACCGTGGCCGCGGCCCCGTGGCCACGGTGCTGGTGCAGCGCGGGACGCTGCACGTGGGCGACTCGATCGTCGCGGGCGACGCCTCCGGGCGCGTCCGGCGGATGTTCGACGAGCACGGCGAGGACATCATCGAGGCCTACCCGTCCCGCCCGGTGGCGGTGATCGGGTTCACCTCGGTGCCCGGTGCGGGTGACACCTTCCTCGTCGTCGACGAGGACCGGGTGGCCCGCCAGATCGCCGACCGGCGCCGGGCCCGCGAACGCAACGCCGAGCTGGCGTCGCGTCGCAAGCGGGTGTCGCTGGAGGACCTGGACGCGGCCCTCAAGGAGACCAGCCAGCTCAGCCTCATCATCAAGGGCGACAACTCCGGCACCGTGGAGGCGCTGGAGGACGCGCTGCTGAAGATCGAGGTCGGCGAGGACGTCGAGCTGCGGGTCGTCCACCGCGGCGTCGGCGGCATCACCGAGAGCGATGTCAACCTCGCCACGGCGTCCGACGCGATCGTCCTGGGCTTCAACGTCCGGGCCGAGGGAAAGGCCACCGAGCTCGCCAACCGCGAGGGCGTCGAGATCCGCTACTACTCGGTGATCTACCAGGCCATCGAGGAGATCGAGGCGGCCCTCAAGGGCATGCTCAAGCCCGAGTTCGAGGAGATCGAGCTGGGTCGCGCCGAGGTGCGCCAGGTCTTCCGCTCGTCGCGCTTCGGTTCGATCGCGGGTTGCCTGGTGATGGGCGGGATCATCCGCCGCAACGCCAAGGCACGGCTGCTGCGCGACAGCGTGGTCGTCGCCGACAACCTCTCCATCGCGTCGCTGCGCCGGGTGAAGGACGACGTCGTCGAGGTCCGGGAGGGCTTCGAGTGCGGTCTGACCCTCGGCAACTACAACGACGTGAAGGATGGCGACGTGATCGAGACCTTCGAGATGCGGGAGAAGCCGCGGGCCTGACGCCCTGATCGCGGTGCGGGGTCCCGGCCCCGCACCGCGGCGGCTCACGACGATGTACGTGGGACCGATGTACGTGGGAACGCTGGAGCTGGACGTCCTGCTCGGGGACGTGCACTCCCTCAAGCAGAAGCGGTCGGTGGTCCGGCCAGTCCTGGCCGAGCTGCGCCGCCGGTTCGAGGTGGCGGTCGCCGAGGCGGGCCACCTCGACCTGCACCGGCGGGCGCTGATCGGCGTGGCGTGCGTCGCCCCGGACGCCGCGCACGCCGTGCAGGTGCTGGACGGGTGCGAGCGGCTGGTCGCCGGTCGCCCCGAGCTGGAGCTGCTGTCGGCCCGGCAACGGATGCTGGGCCCGGACGACGAGTAGGTCGTGGGTGCGCGTGGTGCCGCGCACCGCCGCGCACCCACGGGTGACGAAGGAGCAACCATG
>JBQTJE010000185.1:0-20171 GCA_052387455.1 Pseudonocardia sp. | reverse complement strand
TCGGCATCTCGCCGATCCAGCGCCTGGTGGTCCCCCGGGTGTGGGCGATGGCGACCACGGCGCTGGTGCTCAACGGCCTGGCCACGGTGGTCGGCGTCGGCGGCGGCTACTTCTTCAACGTCATCGTGCAGGGCGGCACCCCGGGTGCCTACATCGCGAGCTTCAGCTCGATCGCACAGGTCTCCGACATCGTGGTCAGCGAGATCAAGGCGTTCCTGTTCGGCTTCACCGCCGGCGTGGTCGCCGCCTACCGCGGGCTCAACCCGCCACCGGGCCCGAAGGGCGTGGGCGACGCGGTGAACCAGGCCGTCGTCATCTCGTTCGTGCTGGTCTTCCTCATCAACCTGGTGCTCACGGCCCTGTACCTCGAGCTCGTGCCGCCGAAGGGGGCCTGACGTAGCCATGAACGGGTCGCTGGGCCGATCACTGTCCCGGCCGGCCGAGATCCTCGAGGACCTCGGTGACCAGCTCTCCCTCTACGCGCGGGCGATCGGGTGGATCCCGAAGACCGTGGTCCGCTACAAGAAGGAGATCCTGCGGCTGCTGGCCGAGGTGAGCTTCGGTACCGGTGCCCTGATCGTCATTCTCGGGACGGCCGGGGTGATGGCGTCGCTGTCGCTGTTCGTCGGCAGCCTGGTGGGCCTGCAGGGCTTCCGCGCGCTCGACTCGCTCGGCGTCGAGGCCCTCACCGGCTTCATCACCGCGTACTTCAACGTCCGCGACATCGCCCCGCTGGTCGCCGCCGCGGCGCTGACGGCCACGCTCGGGGCGGGTTTCACCGCCCAGCTCGGCGCCATGCGGATCTCCGAGGAGATCGACGCGCTGGAGGTGATGGCGGTGCCGAGCGTGCCGTTCCTCATCACGACCCGGGTGATCGCCGGCGTGATCGCGATCATCCCGATGTACACGATCGGCCTGCTGGCGAGCTTCGCCGCCTCGCGCGCGAACGTCACCCTGATCAACGGCCTGCCCGGCGGTACGTACGACCACTACTTCAACCTGTTCCTGCCGGTCAGCGACGTGCTCTACTCCTACCTCAAGGTGATCATCTTCGCGTTCGTGATCATCCTGATCCACTGCCACTACGGCTACCGGGCGAAGGGCGGTCCGGCGGGCGTGGGGGTGGCGGTCGGCCGGTCGGTGCGGTTGTCGATCGTGTCCACGGCGATCCTGGACTTCTTCCTCACCCTCGCGATCTTCGGTACGTCGACGTCGGTGCGGGTGGCCGGATGAGGACCAGGCGGATCCTGCAGGGCGGCGCCCTCGTCGCGGTGATCGTGCTGCTGATCGGGCTCACCATCGCCAGCTACCGGGGCGCGTTCGACGACGGCGTGCCGGTGACGCTGAAGGTGCAGACCGCCGGGCTGCAGCTCAACGAGCGGGCCGACGTGAAGGTCCGCGGGCTGATCGTCGGTGAGGTCACCGCGATCACGACCAGCGGCGCCGCGCAGGGCGCCGACGTCGCGCTCGCGCTCGACCCCGCGCTCGTCGACCAGATCCCGGCCGGCGTGTCGGCGCGGATCCTGCCCAAGACGCTGTTCGGCGAGAAGTTCGTGCAGCTCGTCTACCCCGACGGAGTCACGCCCGCCGGGGTGGCCACCCCGATCGCCGCCGGCGACGTCATCGGTCTGGACCGCAGCACCGAGGCGCTCGAACTGGAGCGCACCCTCGACAGCCTGCTGCCGCTGCTCGAGGCCGTCGAGCCGCAGAAGGTGTCCACCACGCTCAGCTCGGTGTCGATGGCGCTCGACGGCCGCGGCGAGCGCCTGGGCACGACGCTGACCAACCTGCAGACGCTGCTCGACGGCGTCAACCCGGCGCTGCCCGACCTCCAGGCCAACATCCGCGAGCTCGCCGAGTTCTCCGGCAACCTCGCCGGGGCCGCTCCCGACCTGCTCGACGCCGCCGACGCGTTCCGCACGCCCAGCCGCACCGTCGTCGAGCAGCGTGACGACCTGCGCGACCTGCTCGTCGGGCTGCGCGGCGGCTCCGACGACCTCACCGGCTTCCTCGACGACAACGGCGAGAACCTCATCGCGCTCGCCGACTCGGCGCGCCCGACGCTGCAGAGCCTCGCGCGGTACTCCCCGGAGTTCCCCTGCCTGTTCGGCAACCTCGCCGACGGGGTCGACCAGATCAACGACGCCATCCGGCCCGACACCGACGAGCCGGGCGTCCACATCACCGCCGAGCTGGTCAACCCTCGCGGCAAGTACGTCCCCGACCAGGACGAGCCGGAGTACGCCGACGACCGCGGCCCGCGCTGCTACCCGCGGCTGGTGAACCTTCCCCAGTACCCGCCGGACGGCCCGTTCCGTGACGGGTCGGTCCACCCGAAGGCGCCGGCCGACCAGCCGATGGGCGACCCGGAGAGCTTCGGCGTCGACACGTTCGGCACCTTCGACGGGTCGAACAGCTTCTGCGACCCGGACGTCTACGCCGACGCGGCCAACGTCCCGGCCGCGGTCTGCGCCTCGTCCGGCGGGAGTTCGGGGATGGGGATCGCCAACTCCGCGAGCGAGCAGCAACTGGTGGCCGAGCTGCTGGGTCTGGCCACCGGCGCGTCCCCCGCCGAGATCCCGAGCTGGAGCACGGTGCTCGTCGGGCCGCTGCTGCGGGGGAGCGAGGTGTCGTTCACATGAGCCGGGTCCCGGTCGCACCGCTGGTCAAGTTCCTGTCGCTGGCGCTGGTCGTGGTGGTCGCCACGACCGTCCTCGCGCTCACCATCGCCAACTCCCAGGCCGGCGGTACCGCCACCTACAAGGCCCGGTTCACCGACGCCGCCGGCCTGCTGCGCGACGACGAGGTGCGTATCGCCGGGGTGATCGTCGGGCGGGTCACCGACATCGCGATCGTCGACCGGCGCCTCGCCGAGGTGACCTTCACCGTCGAGGAGGGTCAGCCGGTGCCCGCGTCGGCCGGTGCGGCGATCTACTACAAGAACCTCGTCGGGCAGCGCTACCTCCAGCTCAACCAGGGCGCCGGACCCGCGGGCGAGCGGCTGGCGCCCGGGTCGACGATCCCGCTGGACCGCACCCAGGGCCCGCTCAACCTCACCGTGCTGTTCAACGGGTTCAAGCCGCTGTTCACCGCGCTCGACCCGGAGCAGGTCAACCAGCTCTCCTTCGAGATCGTCCAGGTCCTGCAGGGTCAGGGCGGCACCGTGCGCAGCCTGCTGGCGAGTACCTCGTCGCTGACCAACACCATCGCCGACCGCGACGCCGTGGTGGGCCAGGTCGTCGACAACCTCAACGTCGTGCTGGCCGAGCTGAACCAGGGCGACCAGCGGGTCGGCGAACTGGTCTCGTCGTTGCAGGCACTGGTCACCGGCCTCGCGGGGGACCGCGAGCCGATCGGTGAGGCGATCGTCTCGATCAACGATCTCACCCGGACGACCGCGGGGTTCCTCGGCGAGGCCCGCCCGGCGCTCAAGGACGACATCGCCGCCCTCGACGACCTGGCCGACAACCTCAACCGCAACTCCGAGACCGTGGACGAGTTCCTGCGGCTCCTGCCGCGCAAGCTCAACACGATCGGCCGGGCGGGCAGCTACGCGAGCTGGTTCAACTTCTACCTGTGCGACGTCGAGGGCGGGAACCTCCGCATCGAGATCCCGGGGGTCGGGGTGGTCCAGCAGATCAACCTCCCGAACGTCCCGGTCGGCAGCCGCTCGCGGTGCAGCGCCGACCCCGACCAGGACGGCATCACCGACGTGTCGGACCTGCCCCGCTCGGGCGCGGTGTCGCTGGCGCCGCTGGGCCCGCTGCCCGAGGCCGACCCCGCCGCCGACCCAGCCTTGTTCGATCTTCCCCTGGTGGTGGGCAACTGATGCGCTCCTTCGCCAACCGCAGCCCCGTCCCGATCGCGGTGATCGGGCTGGTAGTGCTCCTGGTCGTCACGGTCGGCGCGTTCAGCTACGAGCGGCTCTTCGGCGGCGGCACGACCTACCAGGCCGAGTTCACCGAGGCCGCGGGCCTGACCGCGGACGACCTCGTGACGATCGCGGGTGTCGAGGCGGGCCGGGTGCGCTCGGTGGAACTGGCGGGCGACCGCGTGCTCGTCGCGTTCAACGTCACCGACGCCTTCGTCGGCGACCTCACCTCGGCGTCGATCGAGGTGCGCACCATCCTCGGCGCGAAGAACCTCGCGCTCGACCCGCAGGGCGACAACCCGCTCGATCCCGACACGGTGATCCCGCTGGACCGCACGTTCACCCCGTTCGACGTGGTGGACGCGTTCAACGGCCTGTCCGGGACGGTCGACCAGCTCGACACCGCCCAGCTCGCCACCAGCCTCACGACGCTCGCCGACACCTTCCGCGACACGCCGCCGGAGGTGTCGGGCGCGCTCAACGGCCTGTCCCGGCTGTCCACGACGATCGCCTCGCGCGACGACGAGATCCGCACGCTGCTCGCCGGCACCCGGGAGATCTCCGGCGAGCTGGCCGACCGCAACACCGAGTTCGAGCGCCTGCTGCGCGACGGCAACCTGCTGCTCGGCGAGTTGCAGCGCCGCCGCGACGCCGTCGGGGAGCTGCTCGACGGCACGGTCGCGGTGTCGCAGCAGCTGCGGGGCCTGGTCGGCGACAACTCCGAGCAGTTGCGGCCCGCGCTGGAGTCGCTCGACCGGGTCGCCGCCGTGCTGGAGCGCAACCGCCGCCAGCTCGAGGAGGGACTTCGCTTGGAGGCCGTGTTCGTGCGCCTGTTCAGCAACTCCATCGGCAACGGCCGGTGGTTCGACAACTGCACGGTCATCCAGCTCGGTGACGGCCCGCAGCTGACGGAGTGCTGAGCGATGCCCACCTCGAACTCCAGCCGCTGGTTCCAGATCGCCGCGATCGTCGCGGTGGTCGCCGTCGTCGCGTCGCTGCTGGTGGCGTACGCGCTCTCCGGCACCAGCCGCACCGTCACCGCCTACTTCACCTCCGCCGAGGGCGTGTTCCCCAGCAACTCGGTGCGGGTGCTCGGCGTGCCGGTCGGCACCATCACCGGCGTCGAGCCGCAGGGCACCACGGTGAAGGTGGACATCGAGATCACCGACGACGACCTCCAGCTCCCCACCGACGTCCGCGCGGTCGTCGTGTCGCCCAGCGTGGTCACCGGTCGCTACGTGCAGTTCACGCCCACCTACGCGGGCGGCCCCGAGCTCGCGGACGGCGCGGTGATCCCGGTGGAGCGCACCGCGGTCCCGCTGGGCGTCGACGACCTCGCCCGCACCGCCACCGAACTGGCCACCGCGCTGGGCCCGCAGGGCGTCAACGCCGACGGCGCGCTGTCCGACGTCCTCGACGTCGGCGCCGCGAACCTCGGCGGCAACGGCGAGGCGTTCAACGACGCCGTGCGCAACTTCGGCGAACTGTCCGGCACGCTGTCGGGCTCCCGCGAGGAACTGTTCGGCACCGTCACCGAGCTCCAGTCGTTCGTCTCGACGATCCGGGCCAACGACGCCGAGGTGCGCGAGTTCAACCGGCGCCTGGAGGAGGTCTCGGGGTTCCTCGCCGATGACCGGGAGGACCTTGGTGCCGCCTTCCGCGAACTGTCGATCGCGCTGGGCGACGTCGCGGCGTTCGTGCGCGACAACCGGGAGATCCTCGACTCCAACGTCGAGCGCCTGGTGAACGTCACCGACGCGGTCGTCCGGCAGCGCGACGCGCTCACCGAGATCCTCGACGTCGCGCCGCTGGGCCTGGGCAACCTCGGCAACGCCTACAACAGCACGCCGGGGACGCTCGACACCCGGGTCAACATGGGCGGCGACGGCCCGGACACGGGCGGGCTCACCGCGCTGCTCTGCCAGATCGCCTCCCCCCAGTTCCCCACCGCGCCGCTCATCGGGCAGATCTGCGCGATGGTCGCCGCCGGCGGGATGGGCGCGTCCAGCCCCGAGGCCATCACGGCGCTGCGCGTCAGCATCGCCGAGCAGGCCGGGGTGCCGCTCGACCAGATCCCGGGCCTGGTGGTGCCCACCGACGAGCCGGGCGCCATCCCCGATGTGACGACGCTCCCCGGCGTGACGACGCCGCCCGGACCCACCGCGCCGGCCCCCGGCGGGGCGCCGGCATCCCCG
The DNA here is from genome assembly GCA_052387455.1 of Pseudonocardia sp. Classification (GTDB taxonomy): domain Bacteria; phylum Actinomycetota; class Actinomycetes; order Mycobacteriales; family Pseudonocardiaceae; genus Pseudonocardia. The sequence goes on along the minus strand of JBQTJE010000185.1, from coordinate 14,105 downwards.
GCACCGGACAGCGCCGCACCGGCGGCGCCCGCCCCGCGGCCCGCGTCCGGCCCGGCCGCGGAGGACCCCGCCGGGCTGCTGGGCCCGGCCGTCCCGATCGCGCCGTTCCCCCCTGGAAGCACTCCCGCACCGGCAGGCGGAGGCCGCTGATGCCCGCGTACCTGCGCCTGGCCGGCGCCCTCACCGCGGCCGCGCTGACCGTCACCGGCTGCGGGGTCGGCGGCCTGCAGGGCACCGACCTGCCCGGTGGCGCCGACCTGGGCGACGCCCCCTACACCGTCACGATCGAGTTCGCCGACGTGCTGGAGCTGGTGCCGCAGTCGCTGGTCAAGGTCAACGACGTCGACGTCGGGACCGTCGGCGACATCCGCGTCTCGCCGGACTTCACCGCGCTCGTCGACGTCCGGATCAACGGCGGGGTGCGCGTTCCCGCGGATGCCGTGGCCCGCATCCGCCAGACCAGCCTGCTCGGCGAGAAGTTCGTCTCCATCGACGCCCCGGCGGGCACGACGGCGGCGAACCCGGGGCCCGCGATCGCCGATGGCGCCACGATCCCGCTGGCGCGCACCAGTCGCGGCGCGGAGGTCGAGGAGGTGCTCGGCGCGCTGTCGATGCTGCTCAACGGCGGCGGCGTGGAGCAGATCCGGACGATCTCGGTGGAGCTGAACTCCGCGCTCGACGGCAACGAGGACGAGGTCCGGGCCCTGCTCGGCGACCTCGACGAGTTCGTCGGGGCGCTGGACGAGAGCAAGAGCGACATCACCCGCGCCCTCGACGAGCTGAACCGGCTCTCGATCGTGCTGGCCGAGCGCCGCGGCCAGATCCGCGGCGCGCTCGACGACCTCGCGCCCGGGCTGCGGGAGCTGGAGAGCCAGCGCACCCGGCTCGTCGAGCTGCTCCGCTCGCTCGACGAGCTGTCCGGCGTCGCCACCGACGTGATCGACCGCAGCCGCGACGACGCCGTCGCCGATCTCGAACTGCTGCGCCCCGTGCTGCGCAAGCTGGCCGAGTCCGGCGACGACCTGCCGAAGTCACTCGAGCTGCTGCTCACCGTGCCGTTCACCAACGACGCGCTGGAGGCGTTCGCGGGCGACTACGCCAACCTCTACGTCAGCGCCGATCTCAACCTGTTCACGCTGCTGAACAACCTCTCGATGTCCCAGCAGCCGATCGGCGGGCCCGACGGCGCGCCGCTGCCCGTGCAGACCCCGGACCCGCCGTCGGCCGCGGACGCGCTGGTCCCGCTGCTCGGCTCCGGCGGTGGCCCCGCGCTGGGCTCGTTCCCGCTGCTCGGCGAACCGGCTCCCGAGTCGGACGGGGAGCCCGGGGCGCCACCCGCCGAACCCGGTGCCCCGACCGATGCGCTCGACCTGCTGGGAGACGGATCGTGATCACCCGCACCGTGTGGCTGCAGCTCACGGCCTTCGCCCTCGTCGCCCTGCTCGGCGTGACGTACGTGGGGTTCCGCTACGCCGGGTTCGCCGACCTGTTCGGCTCGTCGACCTACCCGGTGCGGATGCAGATGACCGACTCCGGGGGCATCTTCACCGGCGCCGATGTCACCTACCGCGGCGTGAGCGTCGGCAGCGTCGGGCCGTTGCGGCTCACCGCGGACGGCGTCGAGGTCACCCTCGACGTCCGCAAGAGCGCGCCCGCCGTCCCGGCCGACGTCGACGCCCAGGTGCGCAACCTCTCCGCCATCGGCGAGCAGTTCGTCGACCTCGTCCCGGCGAGCGACGGCGAGCCGTTCCTGGCCGCGGGCTCCGTCATCCCGACCTCCCGGGTGGCGGTCCCGGTGCCGATCCAGGACCTCGTCAGCAGCGTCGACGCGCTCGCCTCCTCGGTGCCGCAGGACTCGCTGCGCACCGTCGTCGACGAGCTCGGCACCGCGTTCGACGGTTCCGCGCTGCCCCTGCAGAAGATCATCGACACCACCGACACCTTCACCGCTGCCGCGATCGAGGCGCTGCCCCCGACGCTCACCCTCATCCGCGACGGGCGGGTCGTGCTCGCCACGCAGAACGACGTCGCCGGCTCGTTCCGCAACATCTCGGCCGATCTCAAGCTGGTCGCCGAGCAGCTCGAACGCTCCGACCCGGACATCCGCCGCCTGTTCGAGACCGGGCCGGCCGCGGGCTACGAGCTGAGCAAGCTGCTGCGGGCCAGCGGTGACGACCTCGGCAAGCTTGTCGCGAACCTGCTGACGATCTCGCGCATCCAGGAGCCACGCCAGGACGGATTGCGGCAGGTGCTCGTCACCTACCCCGCGCTGTCGGCGGCGGTCCCGACCCTCGCGCCCGGCGACGGCACCGCGCATCTGGGCCTCGTGCTCACCAACGAGAACAACCCGCCGGCGTGCCGGGCGGGCTACGAGGACACGGTGCACCGGCCGGGCGTCGACGTGACGAACGTCCCGGTCAACGAGGACGCCTTCTGCGCCGAACCCCCCGGTAGCCCGACCAACGTGCGGGGGGCGCAGAATGTCTCCGGTGCGGCCACCCCGATGGCCGCGGGCCTCCAGCAAGGTGCCGATGCGAACGCCGCGGCGAACCCGGCCGCGGAGCTGCTCGGCGCACCGCTGGGATCGGAGGCCCCGATGGGGTCGCCGGCGGACATCCTCGCCGGTTGACCTGCGACTGCCGTCCGCCCCAGGGACGGCCGGGAGTGGCCCATGACGCTTTCAGTGACGCATCCAGAGACGCCGACCGACGAGCTGGCGCACCCGCCCGCACCTGCGGCCGCCGCCCCCCGCAGCGGCCCCACGCTCGTGCTCGTCCTCGCGATCCTCGCGATGCTGGCCGCGCTCGCGGCGCTGTTCTTCGGCGTCCGGTTCGGCCTGGCCCTCACCGACGACGACCTGGAGCTCGCGCAGGTGCGCGACGCGGTCCTCGTCGACGCCCGGCAGGCTGCCATCAACCTCAACACGCTCGACTCCGCGAACGTGCAGGGCGGGCTCGACCTGTGGGAGCAGACCTCCACCGGCACCGTGCTGGAGGAGTTCGCGCGCAACCGCGAGACCTACGCGACGTTCGTCGCGGAGTCGAAGCGGAGCACCGAGGCCAGCGTCGTCGATGCCGCGGTCGCCGAGCTCGACACGCGGGCCGGCATCGCGCGCGTGCTCGTGGGCGTCGACGTGGTCGTGCGCCCCGACGGGCAGGAGCCCGTGCTCAGCCGCCAGCGCCTCCAGCTGGAGATGACCCGCGTCGACGGCGGGGTCTGGAAGGTCAGCCGGATCGCGCCGGTGCGGTGAGCACCGGGCGCAACCACCGTGCAGGACCACCGAGCACCCGAGCAGAACCAGTGCACCCCGAGCAGAACCAGGAGGTGACCGGGATGCCCCCTCGTCGCCGCAGCACAGGCATCGTCCGCAAGCCCCGGGTCGCCGGGCTCGTCCCCGCCCGCCTGGGTGCGCACCCGCCCCCCGCCGCCGGACCCGACCCGGACGAGGTGCCCGCCGCCGGCGGCTGGCCCCGTCCGGCAGCCGCGTCCCGGGACGCGGCCGGCGGCCCGGTCGTCGCCGCCCTGGCGCCGCCGGTGGCCGAGGCCGACCCGCAGCCGGAGCCGGTCGTCGTCGACCCGGCGCCGCCGGTGGCCGGGGACGACCTGCGGCCGGAGCCGGGCGTGGTCGGGGAGCCGGTGCCGCCCGTGGCCGGGGTGAGCCCGCAGCCGCATCCGGAGCAGCCGCATCCGGAGCCGCCGACCGTCGACTACCACCCGATCCCGGCCCCCGCCGCGATACCGGCTTCGGCACGGCGCGGCCGGATCGCCGCCCTGCGGGCCCGTCCGGTGGCGGTGCTGGCGGTCGCGCTCGCGGTGTTCGGCGTGCTGGCCGCCGGTTTCGGCGTCGCCGACGCCGTGGTCCGCGGCGGCGGGTCTGCCGCCAACACCGCGTTGGCCGACGTCGGCGCCACCAGCGACGTCGTCAACCAGCTCGGCGCCGCCCTGGAGACCGTCTACTCCTACGACTTCACCCAGCTCGACGCCAACGAGCGCGCCGCGCGCGAGGTGATCACGCCGGAGTTCGCGGTGAAGTTCGAGCAGCTCTTCACCCAGGTCCGCGAACTGGCGCCGCAGCAGCAGGCCGTGGTGTCGGCGGCGGTCACCGCGTCGGCGGTGCAGAGCATCGAGGGCGAGCGGGCGGTGCTGGTGGCGTTCCTCGACCAGCAGGCCACCCGGGCCAACGCCGGCGCCGAGCCCCAGCAGCTCACCGCGGCCGGCCGGCTGACCGTGGTCGGCGAGCTGGTCGACGGCACCTGGAAGATCGCCGACGTCACCAACCACTGACCCCCCGCGAGTCCGCGTTCCCGGCACGGCGAGTCCGCGTTCCCGGCACGGCGAGTCCGCGTTCCCGGCACGGCGAGTCCGCGTTCCCGGCACGGCGAGTCCGCGTTTCCGGCACGGCGAGCGGCCCTGCGGGCGCAGCTCGCCGACGGTCGCGTACGCTTGCCGACAGTTCCACCGAAGACCGCAGGTCGGCACCGCTCCGGTTCACCGGGATCGGTGCTCGAAGGCTCCGCGACAGCGGGCGGCCCGCGCAGGAGGACGAGGTCAACCTCGGGTGTGCGCCGTCATGCGTGCCCGACCACGCCCCGTGCCGCTCCCGCGCCGGGGCGTTTCGCGTCTCGTGGGTCACCTGCGACAAGCCCACAACCCACGAGAGGAGGCGCGAGGATGGCCCGACCCGAGAAGGTCGCGGTGGTCGACGAGATCGCCGAGAAGTTCCGTGGATCGTCCGCCTCGGTGGTCACCGAGTACCGCGGCCTCACCACGGCACAGCTCCACAGGCTGCGCCGCGCGCTGGGCGCCGACGTCACCTACCGAGTCGCCAAGAACACCCTCGTCAAGCGGGCAGCCGCCGACGCGGGCGTGCAGGGGCTCGACGAGCTGCTCGTCGGTCCCACGGCCATCGCGTTCGTCGTCGGCGAACCCGTCGACGCCGCGAAGGTCCTGCGCGACTTCGCCAAGGACAACAAGGCCCTGGTGATCAAGGGCGGCTTCATGGACGGTCACGCGCTGACCGTCGACGAGGTCAACCGGATCGCCGACCTCGAGTCCCGCGAGGTCCTGCTCGCCAAGCTGGCCGGCGCGATGAAGGGCAACCTCGCGAAGGCGGCCTGCCTGTTCGCCGCGCCCGCGTCGCAGGTCGCCCGGCTCGCGCAGGCACTCGCCGACAAGAGGGCCGCCGAGGCTCCCGGTGACCCGGCGCCCGCCGCCGACGCCCCGGCGGACACGGACGACCCGGCCGACACGGCCGACTGACCACCCCCACCCGTTCCATCAGGAAGGACGCCGATCATGGCGAAGATGTCGACCGACGAGCTGCTCGACGCGTTCAAGGACATGACGCTGCTCGAGCTGTCGGAGTTCGTGAAGAAGTTCGAGGAGACCTTCGAGGTCACCGCCGCCGCTCCGGTGGCGGTCGCTGCGGCCGGCCCGGCCGCTGCCGCCGCCGAGGCACCGGAGGAGAAGGACGAGTTCAACGTCGTCCTCGAGGCCGCCGGTGAGAAGAAGATCCAGGTCATCAAGGTCGTCCGCGAGCTGGTCTCGGGTCTGGGCCTCAAGGAGGCGAAGGACCTCGTCGAGAGCGCTCCGAAGCCGATCCTCGAGGCCGTGGCCAAGGACGCCGCGGATGCCGCGAAGGCCAAGCTGGAGGAGGCCGGCGCGAAGGTCAGCCTGAGCTGACACTCGCCCGTCCGACCGAACGGCACCTTCCTCCGGCCTGTCCGGTGGAAGGTGCCGTTCGTGCGTGTGCGGCGGTCAGGACGTGGCCTGCTCCCGGGCGCGCAGCTCGCGGCGCAGGAGCTTGCCCGTCACCGTCTTCGGGATCTCGTCGAGGAACTCCACCGACCGCGGGTACTTGTAGGCGGCCATGCGCTCCTTGCAGAACGCGATGAGTGTCGCCTCGTCCACCGACTTGCCCGGCCGCAGCGACACGAACGCCTTCACCGTCTCGCCGCGGTAGTCGTCGGCCACCCCGACCACGGCGGCCTCGCGCACCGCCTCGTGCTCGTAGAGGACGTCCTCCACCTCGCGCGGCCACACCTTGTAGCCGGCGACGTTGATCTGGTCCTTCTTGCGGTCGACGATGTAGAACCATCCGTCGGCGTCCATGTAGCCGACGTCGCCGGTGTGCAGCGCGCCCCCGGGGATCGCCTTCGCCGTCTCCTCGGGCTTGTTCCAGTACCCCTTGACGACCATCGGCCCGGACGTGACGATCTCGCCGATCTCGCCGGGGGGCAGCTCCGCGCCGTCGTCGCCGACGATCCGCACCACGGTGTTGTAGATCGGCACTCCCACCGACAGCGCCCCGGACGCCTTGTCCACCGGCCCCTGGGTACCGAACGGTGTGCCGTGCGAGGGCGAGGTCGTCTCGGTCAGTCCGTAGATGTTGTGGATCCAGATCCCGAACGCCTCGTGGAAAGCGGTGACCGTCGTCGGAGGGATCGGCGCCCCCCCCGACAGGATCGTCGTCACCGACGCAAGCGCGTCGCGCTCGGCGTTCGGCGCGTTCATCAGCGCGATGAACACCGTGATCGACCCGACGACGAACGTCGGACGCTGCTCGCGGATCACCTCGATGCCCAGCGACGGCTCGAACCGGTGGAACAGCACCAGCGGCACCCCGAGCAGCAGTGAGATCGTGATGTGCGCGATCAGGCCGGTGATGTGGAACAGCGGCGCGACGCCGAGCACCACGTCGTCGCCGTCGAGGCCGCACCACTCCCGGTAGGCCTGGGAGTTGAACACCACGTTGCGATGGGTGTTCATCGCGCCCTTGGGCGGGCCGGTCGTCCCCGAGGTGTAGGTGAGGACCGCCGTGTCCTCCGGGGAGAACGACACCGGCGGCGGGGCCTGGCCCCGGAACCGCTCCAGCATCCTCGCGAAATCGACGGTCCCCTCGCAGACGACGCGCTCGACCCCCGCGAACGCCCTCGGGTCGTTGCGCGTCTGGTACTCGAGCTCGGAGGTGGTGAGGACGGTCCGCACCGAGGTGCGCTCGACGACCTTCGCCGCGACGTCGCGGTGCAACGACTCCAGACACACCAGCACCGTGGCCCCGGAGTCGGTGAGCAGCAGCTCCAGCTCCCGCTCCCGGTTCATCGGGTTGATCGACACCGCTACGCCGCCGGCCTTCCAGGTGCCGACCAGCCCGATGACGAACTGCGGCACGTTCTGCAGGTACAGCGCCACCCGCTCACCGGCGGTGAAACCGGAGTCGAGCAGTCCGACGGCGAACGCGTCGGTCAGTTCGTCGAGCTCGCGCAGGGTGATCCGGCCGTCGAAGTAGCGGATGATGTCACCGTCGGGGTTGGCGTCGGCGGCCGCGCGGAACATCGCGAGCGCGTCGTCGAACTCCGGGGTGATGTCGTGTGGCTGGCCCGCGCCGTAGCGCGCGAGCCAGGGCCGCTCGTCGTAGATCGTCACGTCGTCTCCCTAGCGGATCGCGACCGGGTTCACCGGCGCGCCGGTGCCGTTGACGACCTTGAGCGGCGCCGCGACGTACAGGAAGCTCCATCGGCCGTCGGCCGCGCAGGCGTCGGCGAGGTCGTCGAGCCAGGCGATCTCGGTGAGGGCGACGCCGAGGTTGCGCATGAGCGAGCAGTGCAGCGGCAGCGCGACGCCGGTCTCGGGTTCGTAGGTGACTTCGTTGGCGATGGTGTCGGTGACCAGGTTGGGGATCTCGCGGCTCTGGAACCACTCGACGAGCTCGCGGGAGTAGGTGAGGCCGGGCTCGTTGAAACCGTCGTAGAACGACTCCTTGTCGTCGAGCTCGTACCAGTACTTCATGAACCCGGTGCGGATGCACAGCACGTCGTGCGGCTCGATCGTGACGCCCTGGGCGGCGGCGGCCTCCTCCAGGTCGGTGTGGGTGAAGGTCTCGCCCTTGTCGAGCCACTGCTTGCCGCGGTGGCGCGCCATGTCGATCAGCACCCCGCGCCCGACGACGCCCTTCTCCGCGATCGGCAGCACCGACGCCTTCTCCATGCCGCCGACGGTGGTGCGCGCGTCGTAGCCGTTCCAGATCTTGCCGTCGTACCAGACGTGGCCCAGCGCGTCGTACTGCGTGGAGCCCTGGAGGAACATCTCGGCGGTGTCGTCGACGTAGTGCAGCCCGCCGGGGAACTGCGGGGCGCCGTCGCCGTCCCAGGTGCTCTCGTCGAGGACGTTCTGCCGCTTGATCCCGGTGCGCCCGGGCCAGAGCGGGTCCCCGGGGCTCGCCTTGCGGCCCATCTGGATCTGCAGGGTGAACACCTCGCCCGAGCTGATGTGCTGCACGCCGCGCAGCACCTCGGCGGCGTCGAGGTAGTTGAGGCACCCGAGCTCGTCGTCGGGTCCCCACTTGCCCCAGTTGCTGGGGGTGTCCTCACCGAGCAGTTCGCGCATGGCAGGTGCGTCCGACATTCATCGTCTCCTTCGACGGTGGGCGGGTCAGCTGCATGTACGGCCGTATGGACCAGCCGTCTGAACACCGTGCGATCGTTCGCACGGTCATGCGCTGAACAGCATGATTTCGAACGAGCCGGGAGGGGTCAAGGCGTGCGGGTCACGGTCGGGCGGCCGGTCGGTGGATCATCAGCGCGAGCGCGAACTCGACGTACTCCGCGGCGATCTCCTCGGGGTGCAGCGGGCCGTCGGGCCGGAACCACTGCACCAGCGATGTGCACATCGTCACGACGGCGCGCGACGCCTCGTGCGGCAACCGGCACCCGAAGCGGCCCAGCGCCACCGCGGCGTCGACCTCGTCGTCCAGCATCCGTTGCAGCCGCATCCGCTGCCCGGCGATCCGCGGGCGGTTGGTGGCGTCGAGGCTGCGCATCTCGCTGGCGCCGATGAAGCCGAGCTCGCGGCGGCGGGTGTGCCACAGCGCGAGGTGCTCGACGAGCAGCCCGAACCGCTCGACGGGGTCGCGGCCCTGGGCGCGGGCCAGCTCGGCGCGCTCGTGCAGCTCGGCCATCGCCAGGTCAAGGATCCGCGCCAGCATCTGCTGCTTGCTGGGGTGGTGGTGGTAGATGCCGGAGACCGACAGGCCGCAGCGCCCGGCGATGTCGCGCACCGACGCGCCGTGGTAGCCGACCTCGACGAACAGCTCCACCGCCGCGGCCAGCACCGGGTCGAACCGCAACGGGGGGTACCGGCGCCAGTCGACGGGCGGCGCCGGCGGCGGGGTCGACCGCGGTGCCGGCTCGTCGAGGGCGAGCCCGAGGACCGTGGTGATCTCGTCGAGCCGGCCGGTGCTGGGGCGGCGCTTGCCGGTCTCGATGTGGCTGAGCGTGGCCGGGCTGACGCCGATCTCGCGGGCCAGTGCGCGCAGCGTGAGCCCGCGCCGGATCCGGGCCTCCCGCAGGCGCCGGGCCAGCGCGGCCACCTCGGCGTCTGTGGCGTCTGTGGCGTCGGTGACGTCGGTGACGTCGCCCTCGGGCTCGACCACGGCCTCCGCCTCCCGCCGACACCCCGCCGACCGGGCACGATAGCGCGCGCGCCGGCGCGCGCCGGCGCGCACCGGCCGACCGCCCGCCGAACGTGTGCGCGGCAAGGCGGCGGTGACCGTCCGCGCGCGATCCGCCGGACGGTCACCCGGACGGGTCGGCATGCGGGCGCTCGGCGGAGCGGGAGTGGACGAGTGGCCGCTTACGGGCCGGTCATCCTTCGAAAGGGACCACTTATCGCGGTGGAGTGTCTTGACTCCTCGCGCCCGTCAGGTCACTCTTAGGTCTCGCTGGTTGCCGTGCTGATTCGGTGGGCGACCTGTCTCGACAGCGGCTGCGTTTGCAGCTAGACTGCCTCTTTGCGCTGCCTTCAACCCGCTCCCATGCGCGCGCCCGTCGTCCCCACCGGTGTGGAGCCGGCCGGACGTCGCTCGGGGGTGGGTCGGTGGCTGCGCATGACAACAGACGGCGTGCATCGGCAACGGTCGGCGTCCGCGCGTCTGCGGTCCTCGCCCCCGGACCTCCCGCCCGGGGGCGGCGCCGCAGACCGTAGCGCCAGCGGCCCGGTGCGCGCCAGACGAGAGCGCAGTTCTCGGAAGGACGCATCTTGGCTGTCTCCAGCGCCACTGTCACTGGTAACCCGGCGTCGAACTCGACCCTCGCTACCACGGCGGACCATCTGAATCTCCCGGGCGCGCCGACCCGGGTGTCCTTCGCGAAGATCCGCGAGCCGTTGCGGGTGCCCGACCTGCTCGATCTCCAGACCCAGTCGTTCGAGTGGCTCGTCGGCGACGAGGCGTGGTTCCAGCGCCGGATCGAGGCGGGCGACGCGGAGCCCGCTGGTGGCCTGGAGGAGATCCTCACCGAGATCTCCCCGATCGAGGACTTCTCCGGCTCGATGTCGCTGTCCTTCTCCGACCCCCGCTTCGACGAGGTGAAGGCCTCCGAGGAGGAGTGCAAGGACAAGGACATGACGTACGCGGCTCCGCTGTTCGTCACCGCGGAGTTCACGAACAACACCACCGGTGAGATCAAGAGCCAGACGGTCTTCATGGGCGACTTCCCGGTGATGACCCGCAAGGGCACCTTCATCATCAACGGCACCGAGCGGGTCGTCGTCTCGCAGCTGGTCCGCTCGCCGGGGGTCTACTTCGACCACGCGATCGACAAGACCACGGAGAAGGACGTCTACTCCGTCAAGATCATCCCGAGCCGGGGTGCGTGGCTGGAGTTCGACGTCGACAAGCGCGACACCGTCGGCGTGCGCATCGACCGCAAGCGCCGCCAGCCCGTCACCGTGCTGCTCAAGGCGCTGGGCTGGGACGCCGAGCGGATCCAGAAGCGGTTCGGCTTCTCCGAGACCATGCTGGCCACGCTGGAGAAGGACCACACCGCGGGCCAGGACGAGGCGCTGCTCGACATCTACCGCAAGCTGCGCCCGGGCGAGCCGCCCACCCGCGAGAGCGCGCAGACGCTGCTGGAGAACCTGTTCTTCAAGGACAAGCGCTACGACCTCGCGAAGGTTGGCCGCTACAAGGCCAACAAGAAGCTCGGCCTGCGGATCGAGACGTCCACCGGCACGCTCACCGAGGACGACATCGCCACCACCATCGAGTACCTCGTCCGGTTGCACGCCGGCGACACGTCGATGGTCGTCGGAGCCGACGAGAAGGGCGAGGGCGGGGTCGAGGTCCCGGTCGAGACCGACGACATCGACCACTTCGGCAACCGGCGCCTGCGCACCGTCGGCGAGTTGATCCAGAACCAGATCCGGGTGGGCCTCTCGCGCATGGAGCGGGTCGTCCGCGAGCGGATGACCACCCAGGACGTCGAGGCGATCACCCCGCAGACCCTGATCAACATCCGCCCGGTGGTGGCGGCGATCAAGGAGTTCTTCGGGACGTCGCAGCTCTCCCAGTTCATGGACCAGACCAACCCGCTCGCCGGCCTCACCCACAAGCGGCGGCTGAGCGCGCTGGGCCCGGGTGGTCTGTCGCGTGAGCGGGCGGGCTTCGAGGTGCGCGACGTGCACACCAGCCACTACGGCCGGATGTGCCCGATCGAGACCCCGGAGGGTCCGAACATCGGCCTGATCGGGTCGCTGTCGAGTTTCGCGCAGGTCAACCCGTTCGGCTTCATCCAGACGCCGTACCGCAAGGTCACCGACGGCGTGGTCACCGCGCAGATCGACTACCTCACCGCCGACGAGGAGGACCGCTTCGTCATCGCGCAGGCCAACGCCGTGCTCGACGACGACGGCAACCTGCTCGACGAGCGCGTGCTGGTCCGCCGCAAGGGCGGCGAGGTCGACTACATCTCCCCGAAGGGCGTCGACTACATCGACGTCTCGCCGCGGCAGATGGTGTCGGTCGCGACGGCGATGATCCCGTTCCTCGAGCACGACGACGCCAACCGCGCGCTGATGGGCGCCAACATGCAGCGGCAGGCGGTGCCGCTGCTGCGCAGCGAGTCGCCGCTGGTCGGCACGGGCATGGAGCTGCGGGCCGCGGTGGACGCCGGCGACGTGGTGGTGGCCGAGAAGGCCGGCGTCGTCGAGGAGCTGTGCGCGGACTACATCACCGTGATGGCCGACGACGGCACCCGCCGCACCTACCGCCTGCACAAGTTCCGCCGCTCGAACCAGGGCACGTGCACCAACCAGAAGCCGGTCGTGGCCGAGGGTGCCCGCGTCGAGGTGGGTCAGGTGCTGGCCGACGGGCCGTGCACCGAGGACGGTGAGATGGCGCTGGGCAAGAACCTGCTCGTCGCGATCATGCCGTGGGAGGGCCACAACTACGAGGACGCGATCATCCTGTCCCAGCGCCTGGTGCGCGACGACGTGCTCACCTCGATCCACATCGAGGAGCACGAGATCGACGCGCGGGACACCAAGCTGGGCGCCGAGGAGATCACCCGGGACATCCCGAACGTCTCCGAGGAGGTGCTGGCCGACCTCGACGAGCGGGGCATCATCCGCATCGGCGCCGAGGTGCAGCCGGGCGACATCCTGGTCGGCAAGGTCACGCCCAAGGGCGAGACGGAGCTGACCCCGGAGGAGCGGCTGCTGCGCGCGATCTTCGGCGAGAAGGCGCGCGAGGTGCGCGACACGTCGCTGAAGGTGCCCCACGGCGAGACCGGCAAGGTCATCGGCATCCGGGTGTTCTCCCGCGACGACGAGGACGAACTGGCCCCGGGGGTCAACGAGCTCGTGCGGGTCTACGTGGCGCAGAAGCGCAAGATCCAGGACGGCGACAAGCTCGCCGGCCGGCACGGCAACAAGGGCGTCATCGGCAAGATCCTCCCCGAGGAGGACATGCCGTTCCTGCCCGACGGCACCCCGGTCGACATCATCCTCAACACCCACGGCGTGCCGCGCCGGATGAACATCGGCCAGGTCCTGGAGACCCACCTCGGGTGGATTGCCAAGACCGGCTGGCAGATCGAGGGCACACCGGACTGGGCGTCGGCGCTGCCGGAGTCGCTCTACTCCGCGCCGGCCGGCACCAACACGGCCACGCCGGTGTTCGACGGTGCCAAGGAGCAGGAGATCACCGGCCTGCTCGGCTCCACGCTGCCCAACCGGGACGGCGAGCGGATGGTCGGGCCGGACGGCAAGGCGCAGCTCTACGACGGACGTTCGGGGGAGCCGTACCCGTTCCCGGTCGCGGTGGGCTACATGTACATCCTCAAGCTGCTGCACCTGGTGGACGACAAGATCCACGCCCGCTCCACCGGGCCCTACTCGATGATCACGCAGCAGCCGCTGGGCGGTAAGGCCCAGTTCGGCGGCCAGCGCTTCGGCGAGATGGAGTGCTGGGCGATGCAGGCCTACGGCGCGGCCTACACCCTGCAGGAGCTGCTCACCATCAAGTCCGACGACGTGGTGGGCCGGGTCAAGGTCTACGAGGCGATCGTCAAGGGGGAGAACATCCCGGAGCCGGGAATCCCCGAGTCGTTCAAGGTGCTGCTCAAGGAGCTCCAGTCGCTGTGCCGCAACGTCGAGGTGCTCTCCAGCGACGGCGCCGCCATCGAGATGCGCGACACCGACGACGAGGACCTGGAGCGGGCCGCGGCGAACCTGGGCATCAACCTGTCCAGCCGCCCCGGCACCGACTCGATGACCGTCGACGACATCGTCAACTGAGAGGTGGGTGCGCCCGCGCCGGTCGGTCCGGGCGCACCGACCACCCCGAAAAGCACACAGCTAACCGCTTCGAACGGGATTTGAGGAAACACGTGCTCGACGTCAACTTCTTCGACGAGCTGCGCATCGGCCTGGCCACCGCCGAGGACATCCGCCAGTGGTCCCACGGCGAGGTGAAGAAGCCCGAGACCATCAACTACCGCACCCTCAAGCCGGAGAAGGACGGGCTCTTCTGCGAGAAGATCTTCGGCCCGTCCCGCGACTGGGAGTGCTACTGCGGCTAGTATAAGCGCGTCCGGTTCTAGGGCTTCATGTGCGAGCGCTGCGGCGTGGTGGTCAGCCGCGCCAAGGTGGGTCGTGAGCGGATGGGCCACATCGAGCTGGCCGCCCCGGTCACCCACATCTGGTACTTCAAGGGTGTGCCCAGCCGGCTGGGCTACCTGCTCGACCTGGCGCCCAAGGATCTCGAAAAGATCATCTACTTCGCGGCGTACGTGATCACCTCGGTGAACACGGAGCTGCGCCACAACGAC
>JBQTJE010000184.1:0-3084 GCA_052387455.1 Pseudonocardia sp. | reverse complement strand
GCTCCTGCAGAAGTGGGACATGCGGTTCCGGATCCTCGAGGACCGCCGGATCCAGGGCGCCAACGCGCAGGTCTGCCTGTGGGAGGTCGACGTCAAGCCGCGCGACAGCGCCGCCGAGCGGATCACCGTGAGTGGGATGGACATCATCCATGTCCGCGACGGCCGGCTCTCCCGCGACGAGGCCGTCATGGACCGGTGGGCGATGATGCAGCGGTTCGGCTGACCAGAATGCGCCGGTGATCCGGCATCCGCCATGGTCTACCACCGCGCCCGCTCCTACACGGCCGGGAGTGGTTCAACGGCGACGCAGGAAGGTCGCGGGCCACCGTTCGGACCGGCCTGGTCGGTCGGGATCGACCAGCCGAACAGCCGCACGCAGCTACCACCTACCTACCGCTGCATTGATACGAGTTCGGCACACGCCCGAATCCAGGCGTGCTGCGCAGCGTTGGTCACCGCCACACTGCAGACGATCCGGAAGATCAGCCCGATTCTGTGCGTCCCGTTTGATGACCCGATGGCGGTCACCCGCTCCGCATCGAACCCAACCGATAAGTCGCCGGCCGGCCGGACGGACGAACGTCGACGCGCTGGACCCTGCCGGTACAAATTTGTGGAGACGAGGGGAATCGAACCCCTAACCCCCGCCTTGCAAAGGCGGTGCTCTGCCAATTGAGCTACGTCCCCGGGCTGAGCAGGACGGTACCCGCTCGGCAGGAGCGGCGGCGGCTCAGCTGGTGGTGGCGTCGTGCCAGAGGTCGGTGTCCTTGCGCGACGAGCGCACCTTCGAGAACACGAACGCGCCGGCGGCCAGTGCGGCGACGATGGCGAGGAGCTTCTTCACAACGATCACGTCCTACCGGTTCGGAACGGGTGTGGGTCGGGAGGGTGGGCCCAGCTGGATTTGAACCAGCGACCTCGTCGTTATCAGCGACGCGCTCTAACCAACTGAGCTATGGGCCCCTGCGCGCAGCCGAGGTTACCCCAGCGGCCCGGGCTCCTTCC
Source organism: Pseudonocardia sp. (assembly GCA_052387455.1). Taxonomy (GTDB): domain Bacteria; phylum Actinomycetota; class Actinomycetes; order Mycobacteriales; family Pseudonocardiaceae; genus Pseudonocardia. Next base: position 2,079 of record JBQTJE010000184.1, on the reverse strand, counting down.
AACCGGATACCCGCGCCGTCGCCGGCCTGCTGACCAGCGGAAACGTGCGGTCAGTCGCGTTCGGAGAGGGTGACCTCGATGCCGCCGACGAGGTCGGCGCACACGTTGTAGATGAACGCCGACACCGTGAGCGCGACCGCGGCGAGCACGCTGTTGATGATCCCGAAAAGCGCCGCGTAGCCGAACACGCGCCACGCGCTGATCAGGCTCTGGCCGCCGGCCGCGCCGTCGCCGGAGACGAGGTCGGAGTAGGTGCCGTTGAGCCGGTCCCACACGCCCATCCCGTCGAGCACGCCGTAGAGCAACCCCACCGCGACCATCCAGACGAGGAACAGCACCCCGGCCAGCACCAGCGCGAGCTTGAGCACCGACCACGGGTCGAGCCGTTTGAGCTGCAGCGCCGCTCGCCGGGGTGGGCGTACCCGGGTACGCATGGACGACCAGCCCGTGCGGTCTGGCTGCGCGGGGCGCGGGGTGGGCCCGGCGGGCGGGTCCGGGGTACCGGTGGGCTCGACGAAGGCCGTGGGGACGTCGTCGAGCAGGCTCGTGACCGGCTCGCCGCGCGGGGGCGTGCCGGGGGACCCGTCCGGCCGGGCGGGACCGGTGGGCTCGCCGTCGGCGTCGAGGTCGGGCATGCGCCGCCACGGGGGCGGGGTGGCCGCGCCCGGCCCCGGGCTGGGCACCGGGCCGGGTGCCGGCGCCGGGACCGGGACCGGGACCGGGACCGGGACGTCACCAGGTGCCTCCGGACCGGGTGCCTCCGGACCGGGTGCCTCCGGACCGGGCGCCTCCGGCCCAGACACATCCGGCGCAGACACATCCGGCGCAGCCCCCGTCGCCGCCCCACCCACGCCGTTGCCGCCGTCGCCCGGGTTCGGCCGGGGTGCCGGGCTGGGCCGCGCGGCCGCACCGTGCCCGTTCCCGCCGGGACCGCCCTCGACGCCCTCGGTGGCCGCACCCCCCGCCGCCGGATCGGGGGTGGTGCGCACCGAACCGGGATCGCCGGGGTGCTCGGGGGTGCTCGTCGTGTCGGTCACGATCTCCTCGGTGCTGTGCTTGCCGGGCGCCGCCGCGCAGCCGGGGGGATCAGCCCAGCTCGACGTCGTCCGCATCGTCCTCCGCGTTGCGGGCCACCGCCAGCAGGGACGCGCCCTCGCCGAGGTTGATCAGCCGGACGCCCTTGGTCTGGCGCCCCGCCTTGCGCACGTCCCGGGCCGGCGTCCGGATGACGCCGCCGCTGGTGGTGATGGCGTACAGCTCGTCGTCGATCCCGACGATGAGCGCACCCACCAGCGTGCCACGGCGGCGGTCGTACTGGAGCGTGAGCACGCCCTTGCCGCCGCGGCCCTGCACCGGGTAGTCGTCGATGGGCGTCCGCTTGGCGTAGCCGCCGGCGGTGGCGACCAGCAGGAACGTGTCGGGGCGCACGACGGCGAGCGACAGCAGCTGGTCGCCGGAGTTGAACCGCATCCCGAGCACGCCGGACGTGGCCCGGCCCATCGGGCGCAGCACCTCGTCGCCCGCGGTGAACCGGATCGACTGGCCCTCGGCGGAGACGAGCAGCAGGTCGTCGGTGGCCGCGCACAGCACGGCGCCGACGAGCTCGTCGTCCTCGCGCAGGTTGATGCCGATCAGGCCGCCGGCGCGCGGGGAGTCGAAGTCGGTGAGCCGCGACTTCTTCACCAGCCCGGACCGCGTGGCCAGCACGAGGTACGGCGCCGCCTGGTAGTCGGAGATCTGCATGACCTGGGCGATGTGCTCGTCGGGCTGGAACGCCAGCAGGTTGGCGACGTGCTGGCCGCGGGCGTTGCGGTTGGCCTCGGGCAGCTCGTAGGCCTTGAGCCGGTACACCCGGCCCTTGTTGGTGAAGAACAGCATCCAGTCGTGGGTGGAACAGACGAAGAAGTGGGCGACGATGTCGTCCTGCTTCAGCGTGGCGCCCTGCACGCCCGTGCCGCCGCGGCGCTGGGCCCGGTACAGGTCGGTCTTGGTGCGTTTGGCGTAGCCGGTGGCGGTGATCGTGACGACCACGTCCTCGACGGCGATGAGGTCCTCGTTGCGCACCTCGCCGTCGTCGGG